>QHSO01000036.1 GCA_003220475.1 Candidatus Rokuibacteriota bacterium
GACCATCGTGTAGAGGACGAACTTCACCGCGGCGTAGACGCGATTGGCGCCGCCCCACACCCCGATCACGAAATACATCGGAATCAGCATCGCTTCCCAGAAGACGAAGAACAGGAAGAGATCGAGCGCGACGAACACGCCGATCATCCCCGTCTCGAGCAGGAGCATGGCGATCACGAACTCTTTGGTGCGGTCCTCGATGGCGTGCCAGGCCGAGGCGAGCGCGATCGGCATCAGAAACGTCGTCAGGAGCACCAGCAGCACGCTGATGCCATCGATGCCCACGTGATACCCGGCGCCGAGTCCCGGCATCCACGCGAGCGTCTCCTCGAACTGCATGTCCGCCTCACCGGCGTCGAAGCGCAGCCACAGCGGCAGCGACACGACGAACGTCGCCAGACTCGCCGCCAGCCCGCCCCAACGCAGCGCCGCCTCGTGGCGACGTGGCACGAGCACGAGGATCAGCAGCGCGCCGAGCGCGGGCAGGAAGGTGACGACGCTGAGCACGCCCATGGCGGGCACGTCAGCGCAACACGGGCGTCATCGCGCCAGGAAGTACGCGATGAAGATCACGGCGCCCGCGAGCATGGTGAGGGCGTAGTTCACCACGTAGCCGGTCTGCAGTCGCCGCAACCCCGCCGACGCCCACACCACCGCGCGACCGAGACCGTTCACGATGCCGTCGATGACGCCCAGGTCGAACACGCCGGCGAGCAGCACCGAGAGCGCCCCGATCGGCCGCACGATCGCGCGATCGTAGAGCCAGTCCACGTACCACGCATTGAGCAGCAGGCGGTGCACCGGCGAGGTCGGCCGGCCGATCGCCTCGGCCTTCACCGGCGACGCCAGGTACATGAACCACGCGAGCATGATCCCGGCCGCCACGACGATCACCGAGAGCACGAGGAGCATGACGCCCGCCGAGCCGCCGTGCTCCGTCTCGTGCATGGGCAGGACGGGGGCCAGGAACCGCTCGAATGTCGTGCCGTGCTCGGCCGGCACGCCGACCGCGACGCCGGCGATCAGCGTGAGCGCGGCCAGCGCGATGAGCGGCCACGTCATCACGCGCGGCGACTCGTGCACGTGATGCGCGACGTCCTTGGACATGCGCGGCGCGCCGAAGAACGCGAGGAAGATAAGGCGGAACGTGTAGAAGGCGGTCATGAACGCGCCCGCCAGCAGCAGCGCCCACGCCGCGCGGCGGCCGAAGAACGCCGCGGCGAGGATCTCGTCCTTCGAGAAGAAGCCCGCGAGGCCGGGCACGCCGGCCAACCCCGCGGCGCCGATCGTCATGGTGATGGTCGTGGTCACCATGCGCGGTGAGAGCCCGCCCATCTTGCGCAGGTCCTGCTCGCCGTGCAGGCCGTGGATCACCGAGCCGGCGCCGAGGAAGAGCAGCGCCTTGAAGAAGGCGTGCGTGACGAGGTGGAAGATCCCCGCCGCGTAGGCGCCGAGCCCGAGCGCGGCGAACATGTAGCCGAGTTGGCTCACCGTCGAGTACGCGAGCACGCGCTTGATGTCCGTCTGGACGAGACCGATCGTCGCCGCGAAGACTGCGGTGATGACGCCGACCCAGAGGACCACGTCCAGCGCGACGGGCGAGCGTTCGAACAGCACGTGGCTGCGCGCGACCATGTAGACGCCGGCGGTGATGGCCGTGGCCGGCGCGAGGGTTTCGGCCCCCTTGAACACCGCCGCGTAGTCGAGCGTGCCGAAGACCGTCCAGATCCACATGATGCCGAGGCCGAAGCCGAAGTCGCCGACCCGGTTGACGATGAACGCCTTCTTGCCGGCGGCCGCCGCCGATTCGCGCGTGTACCAGAAGCCGATCAGCAGATAGGAGCAGAGTCCGACGGCCTCCCAGAACACGTACAGGAGGAGGAAGTTGCCGGCGAGCACGAGCATCGTCATCGAGAACACGAACAGATTGAGATAGGCGAAGTAGCGCGCATAGCCCGGGTCGTGGTGCATGTAGCCGACGGAGTAGATATGGATGAGCATGCCCACGCCGGTGACGACCAGGAGCATCACGCCGGTCAGCGGGTCGACGAGGGCGGTGACGGAGGTCTCGAACTCACCGGCGACGATCCACGTGAAGAGTCGCGCCGTGAAGGCCGCGCCGGACCACACGCGCGCGAAGACGATGCACGAGATGAAGAACGAGCCGACGAGCGCGGGCACCGCGACCCAGTGCGCGCGCCGACCGATCGTGCGTCCGACCGTCATGTTGACGAGCGCACCCGCGAGCGGGAAAGCGGGGATCAACCAGACGATGGACACCGCGTCAATCTATCGGGGGGTTCTGGGGGTGTCAAGCAACGGCGTGGTATGATGCGACGTGCAGTCGCGCTCGCGCTTCAAGGGCAGCCTCGTCGTCGTGCTTCTCGTGGTCCTCGCCATCGTCGCACCGGTCTCCTATCTCGGCTGGCGTCAGACCGTGCCCGGCGTGCGCGCATCGCTCGCCATGCCGCGCGCGCTCGGCGCGACGCCTGCGTTCACGGTGGCGCTGCAGGCTGCGCGCGGCAACGTCACGCGCGTCGAGGTGCGCGTCGTGCAGGGCGGGCGCCCGGTGAGCGTGGCGAAGTCGGACGCGCCGCTCGGGCCGCACGGCGAGGTTCCGGTGCGATTCGAGGCGGCGTCGGTGGGACTGCGCGAGGGCCCGGCGACCGTCGAGGTCTGGGCGCACGACGACTTCTGGCGACCGTACCGTCGCGCGGAGCGGCCGATCGCGAGCGTGCCCACGGCCATCGATCTCACGCCGCCCAAGCTCGACGTGCTCGCGGCCACGCGATACGTGTCGCCCGGCGGCGTCCAGCTCGTCGCGTTCCGCGTGAGCGATGCCGAGCGCACCGACGTCACCGTCGGCCCGCGCACGTTCCCGTCGTTCGCCTACGGCGCGGCGGACAAAGGCGTGCGCGTGGCGCTCGTCGCGCTGCCGTACGATTACGCTTCGGGCACGCCCGTCGCCGTGACCGCGCGGGACGAGGCCGGCAACGTCGCCACGCGCGGGGTCGCCGGCGAGCTCAAGCCGCGCGCCTTCCCACGCGACACCATCAAGATCAGCGAGGCGTTCCTGCAAGCGAAGGTGCCCGAGCTGCTGCCGCAGCGCCCGCCGTCGCAGTCGATGCTCGATGCGTTCCTCGTGATCAATCGCGAGCAGCGCAAGCAGGCGGAGATGACGAAACGTGAGATCGGCGCCAAGACCGCCGACGTTCCCCTGTGGGAAGGCCCCTTCGTGCAGCCCCGCAACACCAAGGTCTTCTCGAACTTCGCCGAGACGCGCACGTACGTCTATGACGGCCGCCCCGTGGACACGCAGGTGCACTTCGGCTACGACCTCGCCTCGACGAAGCACTCGCCGGTGCCCGCCGCCAACTCCGGCGTCGTCGTCTTCGCGGGACCGCTCACCATCTACGGCAACACGGTGATCGTCGATCACGGCCTCGGCCTGCAGACGCTCTACGCGCACCTCTCGTCGATCGAGGCGAAGGTCGGTGACAAGGTCACCAAGGGTCAGGAGCTGGGCCGCAGCGGCGCGACCGGGCTCGCCGTCGGCGACCACCTGCATTTCGAGGTGCTCGTCTCCGGCGTGTCGGTCACGCCGCTCGAGTGGTGGGACGCCAGGTGGATTCGCGAGCGCGTGAATCGCCCGCTGAAAGAGGCGGGCCTGCCCGAACTCGGCGGCCTCGCCTCCACCGGCGAGAAGTCGCCTGCCGCCGTCGCCTCTCGCCCGGCCCGCCGCCGCCGATAGCCCGTGACCGAGGGGGCGTAGCCCCTTCGCTTAAAAAGCTGGGGGGGCCATGTCGGGGCCCCCATATTCAAAAAGCCCCAAACTTCTCGTAAGCGGCCAGCGGCGTCATCCCGCGCTTGACCGCCGTCCGCACCTTGTTCTCGGTGCCGACCAGCCGCTCGCAGCGCTCGAGCACCTCGTGCGCCACCCGTCGCGGCACGACGACGACGCCGTCGAGATCGCCCACCACGATATCGCCGAGACTCACGCGCACACCGCCGAGCGTGAGCGGCTGGCCCCAGTCCGTCACCCGCCAGCGTGGAACGGAATCCTGAGGCGTGCGGTAGCGCACGAACGTCGGAAAGTGCACCCGGCTGATGTAGGCCGCGTCGCGCGTGCTCCCGTCGATGACCACGCCGCGGATCCTTCGCGCGCGGAACCACTCGGCCGACAGCTCGCCGAAGTGCGCGGCCTCGTTGTCGTTGGCGGCCAGCACCAGCACGGAGTCGGCGGGGACGGCGCCGAGCATCGCGAGAAACTTGCGGAGCGTAGCGTCACGGTCGCGCGGCGTGCCGCGGTGCGTACGGCCGCGCGCGGTGAAAGCGTACCCCGCCAGCCGCATGTCCGGCGTCAGCGGCTGGATGACGTGCGGCAGGGTCTGGCGCAGCAGTCCCATCTCGTCGAGGACGTCGGTGATGGCCGCGGTATAGATCTTGGCAAACCGCCGCGGAAGATTGTCGGCGCGCCGGGAGGCCATGGCCGGCGATTTTACGACAAGAGCAGGCGCGGCAGCGCCCGCGGCGGGACGTAGTCGCCGATCACCCCGAGCAGCGCGGCCAGCACACGCGGCCGCGCCGCGAGCCAGTGGGCGACGAGATTCGCGAGCCGGCGACGCCCGATCACCGTCTGGAGCACGCGCGTGAGGCGCTCCTTGTCGGCGAAGGCCGCGCGACGCGCGCGGTGATAGACCGCCAGCGCGGCCGCCGAGACGTCGCCCGCACGCAACGCGCCGAGCACCGCGTCGGCCGCGAGCTCGGCGGAACGCAACGCCGTGAAGATCCCCTCCCCGGTGAAGGGATCGTAGAAGCCCGCCGCATCCCCGACGAGCAGCACGCCGCCCTCGCGCGGTGGCACCACGCGGTACGCCAGCGGCCCCAACGACGACAGCGGCGCCACTCGACCGGCACCGGCGAGCCGGCGGGAGAGGTGCGGCAGCTGCTTGATGCGCGCGACGAAAAAGTCCTCGAGGCGCGCGCGCCATGCTGCGGCATGGGCCAGCGGCACGACGAGGCTGAGGTTGATGCGATCGGGCGCGAGCGGGTTGAGGATCGCGTAGTCCGGAGGGTCGACGAAGATCTCGCCGACGTCGCGGCAGTCGCGCACACCGGTCACGTAGGTGACGAGCGCCATGCGGGCCAGCGGATGCGGGCGGCGGCAGCGCAGGCGATGCGCAATCACGGAGGCGCGTCCGTCCGCCGCGATCACGACGCGCGCGCGAACCGCCACGACGGCGCCCGTGACCTCGGCGGCACGGACGCCCACGACGCGACCGTGCTCGACGATGACGTCGGTGACGCGGACGCCCTCGCGAAGATCGACGGGCAGCGCACGGACGCGCTCGAGCAGTGCACCGTCGAGCGCGGCGCGCGAGACACCCATCGCGTGGTCGCGGTAGGGCCGAAATGCCCCGACCGCGCCGTATCGCGCGTCCAGGACCGTCCCGTCCGGCGCCGTGATGCGCATACCGGCGAGCGCCGCCGCGCCGCCGGCGTCGACGGCCTTCAGCACGCCGAGCCGGTCGAGCACGCGGCCGGCCTCGGGACTCAGGTACTCCCCGCAGACTTTCGGCCGCGTGCGCGGCCCTCGGTCGAGCACGGTCACGCCGAGGCCGTGCTCGGCGAGGAGGATGGCCGTCGCCGCCCCCGCGGGGCCGGCGCCGACGATCACGACGTCGGCGTGCGACATCACGCCGCCTCCACCACGACGCGCGCGAGCCACGGATACCGCGTGACGGTCGCTCGCGTCACGCCGGCGGCGCCGAAGAGATCGCCGAGCTCCGCCGGCGCGTACGCGCGGCGCACCGAGAGCGGCCCGTCGTGACGCGACATCCAGTGCATCGGCAGCACGCGCGTGGCCAGCCACACGAGGCCGAGCGCGAGCCGGCTGCGCGCGAGATCGTTGACGACCAGCCGTCCGCGGCAGACGCGCCGCATGTCGCGCAGCGCCACCACCGCGCCGTCGGGCTCGAGATGGTGCAGCGTGAGGCCCGCGTGGACGACGTCGGCGGCGCCTGTGGCCATGGGCAGCGCTCGCGCGTCGGCGCGAACCACCGTGATCTCGGGGTACGGCGCGCAGGCCGCCGCGGCCAGCCTCGCCGTCGTCTCGTCGGCGTCGACGACGACAACGCGCACACGTCGGCGGTGTCGGCGCGCCCAGCGCGCCACGCACCGCGCGAACGCACCGTCGCCGCCGCCCACGTCCACGACCCGCAGCGTGCGTGCGCCGGGCGTGGTCACGGCGACGCGGCGCACGCGCGCCAGCGAGAGCGCGTGACCGCCGAACCACGCGTTGAGTCGATCGAGGTCGGCGAGCGTCGCGGCGAGGTCGGCCGGTGGAACCCGGCCGTCGAGGTACTCCCGCGCGCCCACCGCTCGGCGCATCACCAGCGGAGGAGCGCGCCCTCGGCCGCGAACCCGGGACCGAGGCCGATCATCACTCCCCAGTCGCCGGGCACGGGATGCTCGAGGCGCAGCAGGCGCTCGAGGACGAACAGGATCGTGGCCGATGACATGTTGCCGTGCTCGCGCAGCACCGCGCGCGCGTGTTCCATCTGCGCGTCGCTGAGATCGAGCAGCTCGCGCGCGCGGTCGAGCACGCGTCGCCCGGCCGAGTGCAGCGCCCAGTACGCGATGTCGTCGCGCTTGAGACCTTGCGTCTCCATGAGCGCCCGCGCCATCTCGCCCATCATCACGGCGCCGATCCGGCGGACTTCCTTGGACAGGATGACGCGCGGGCGACCGCCCGGATACTCGAAGCCCATCGCTCCCAGATGTTCGGAGCGAAAGAGCGTGCGGTGACCGACGATGGCGGGACCGCGGCCGTCGCCGCCGAGAGCGAGAGCGCCGGCGCCGTCGGCGAAGATCGCGTGGGCGACGGCGCTTTCGAGCCGGTCGTCGTGGAAGTAGGCGGCGGAGCAGATTTCGACCGCGACGACGAGCGCGCGGTGGCCCGGGAACGCCTGCAGGTGATTCGACGCCTGCTGCAACGCGACCATCGCGGAGGCGCAGCCGGTGTCGCCAACGTGCACGCGCTGCACGTTCTCGCGGCACTGAAGCCGCGCGACGAGATGCGCGTCGATGCTCGGCGTGAGTCGGCCCGTGCACGTCGTCGTCGCGACGAAGTCGACGTCCGCCGGCGACCAGCCCGCGCGTTCGAGCGTGGCCCGCGCGGCCGACTCCGAGAGCGCGAGCGCGCCCTCGCAGAACCGCGCGTTCAGCTGGTCGACGTTCTCATCGGGCGTGAAGCGCGCGGGATCCATCCAGAGGTGCCGGCCCTCGATGTCGCTGGCCGCGAAGAAGCCGCGCCGGCGGTCGTCCGCGTAGCCGGCACGGGCGAGTATGTCGGTCTGCGTGAAGCGGTGCGGCGGAACGGCCGTCGCGACGGCAGCGATGCGTGGTGTGCTCATATAAGATGAAACTCAACGTCGAGCATACTGCGAGGGTCGAGGCCATGCCACTCTTCAGCTTCGAAGGCAAGAAGCCGAACGTTCACCCGACCGCGTTCATCGCGCCCACCGCCGTCCTCATCGGCGACGTGACCATCGAGGCGCGCGCCTCCGTCTGGTACAACGCGGTGCTGCGCGGCGACCTGAATCCGATCGTCGTGCGCGAGGGCGCCAACGTGCAAGACTGCTCGGTCGTGCACGTGACGGCCCGCGCCGGCGTCGAGATCGGCCGCGGCGCCACGGTCGGTCACAACTGCACGATCCACGCGGCGCGGCTCGGCGACGAGGCGCTCGTGGGCAACGGCAGCACCGTGCTCGACGGCGCGCGGATCGGCGCGCGCGCGATGGTCGCGGGCGGCGCGCTCGTCACGCCGGAGACGGAAGTGCCGGAAGGCATGCTGGCCATGGGCACGCCGGCCAAGGTCAAGGGCCCGCTCGCCGGCACGCCGGCGGAATTCTGGGTGAAGGCGAACCCGGAGGGCTATCAGAAGCTCGCCCAGCGCCACCTCGCGAGCGTCGCGGAGGTGGCGCGCGGCGTCTAGCGGCCCTGGAACTTCGGCGCGCGCTTTTCCTTGAACGCGGCCACGCCCTCCTTGTGATCCTCGGTCTGGCGCACGATGGCCATGTGCGATGAGACGAGGTCCAGGTGCGTGCGCAGATCGAGCTTCATCGACTGGTAGACGAGGCGCTTGATCATCCGGACCGGCACCTGCGGCCCATCGGCGATCTGCCGCGCGAACGCGTAGGTCGCGTCGCGCAGCTCGGCATCGGGCACCACGCGCTGCACGATGCCGAGGCGCAGCGCCTCGGGCGCTTCGATGAAGTCCGCGGTCCACAGCAGCTCGAGCGCCTTCGCGGGACCCACGAGCCGCGGCAGGAAGAACGTGTCGCCGTCGCCGGGCACGAGGCCGACACGCACGTAACCGGTGGAGAAGCGCGCCGACTGCGCGGCGATGCGCACGTCGCACATCACGGTCATGCCCATCCCGGCGCCGACGGCGAGGCCGTTGACCATCGCGATGACGGGCTTGTCGAGGGTCTCCAGCGTCTTCGGTACGCGATGCACGCCTTCCCAGAGCATGTTCTTGTGGTCGAGCTGGGTAGGCTCGCCCTGTCCCATGCGCGCGACATCGCCGCCTGCGCAGAAGGCGCGGCCGGCGCCGGTCACGATCACGACGTTGACGTCGGGATCGCCCTGGGCCTCGGCGAGCGACTTCGCCCACGCGTCGATCATCGCTCCCGTGAAGGCGTTGAGCTTGTCGGGACGGTTCAGCGTGATGGTCGCAATCTTGTCCTTTTTCTCGTAGAGCAGGTCGCTCATGGTCAATCCTTCGGCAGGCCGAGCACGCGCTCGCCCAGAATGTTCTTGAGGATCTCGGTGGTGCCGGCGCGGATGCCGCTCGCGCGCGCGAGCAACTCGTAGAATTCCCACTGCCCCTCGTCGGGCGCCCACGGCGAGCCCTCGGCGATCTGGGCGTAGGGGCCGATGACCTCGGTGGCCGCGAGCGCCAGCTCCTGGTCGAGCTGGCTCCAGAACAGCTTGGACGTCGAGCCCTCGGGCCCGGGCTCACCGCCGCGCAGGATCTTGGTCAGGCTGCGATAGGCGCTCATCTGCAGCGCCTGCTCGCCGATCCAGAGCGCGGCCACCTTCTGGCGGACGAGCCGGTCGCCGCCGCGGCCGCGCTCGCGCACGAGCCGCACGAACCGGTGCAGCGCGTTGCGCAACGCGATCTGGCGTATGAAGGTCAGCAGATCGCGCTCGTAGGCGAGCGTGGTGATGGCCACTGCCCAGCCCTCGTTGAGCCGGCCCACGAGATTGTCGCGGGGCACCCGGACGTTGTCGAAGAAGACCTCGTTGAACTCGGCTTCGCCGGTCAGCTGACGCAGCGGCCGCACCGTGATGCCCGGCGTCTTCATGTCGACGAGCAGGAACGAGATGCCCTTGTGCTTGGGCGCATCGGGATCCGTGCGCACGAGCAGGAAACACCAGTCCGCCACGTGCGCCATCGAGGTCCACACCTTCTGGCCGTTCACGACGAACGCGTCGTCCTCGAGCACCGCGCGCGTGGCCAGATTCGCCAGGTCGGAGCCGGCGTTGGGCTCGGAGAACCCCTGACACCACAGCTCGTCGGCGGTGAGGATGTGCTGCAGGTGACGCTTCTGCTGCGCGGGCGTGCCATGCTTCATCAAAGTCGGGCCGAGCATGGAGAGCCCACCGCGGTTGACGAACTGAGGGGACTCAGCGCGCGCCATCTCCTGATAGAGGATGATTTGCTCAGTCAGCGGCGCGCCGCGTCCGCCGAACTCGCGCGGCCAGTTCATGCCGACGTAGGCGGCCTCCCACATGGTCTTCTGCCACGCGCGCAGCCGCCGCACCTCCTCGACATCCGCCCTCGACGACGCAAACGCCTTCCCCCGCAGCTCCTCCGGCACATTCCCCTCGAGCCACGCCCTTACCTCTTTGCGGAACACCTCTTCCTGCTCGCTGAACTCGAAATCCATCTACAACTTCACGCTCTATGCCTGCGGGACCGCGTGCCCTCGCACGGGCGACGAGAATAGTGCAGCTGCGAGGCGCCGATGAAGGGCGCGCCGAGGCGTATGCCGCATACGCCGCAGGCGCGCCCAAGGAGGCAACGAAGCAGATGCGCCATTCTCGTCGCCCGTCGCCTACCACATGACGCAGCCACCATCGACCATCAACGCCTGGCCGGTGATGTACCGCGCCTCGTCCGACGCCAGAAACACTGCGGCATTGCCGATGTCTTCCGGCGTCTGCTCGCATTTCATCGGAACGATGTCGGCCACGCGCTTTTCGAACACCTGGCGCGCGGTCATGCCCTTGAACGCCGGATTGGTGTCGGCGATGTGCTGCGCCAGCTTCTGCCAGAAGTCCGTGTAGAGCACGCCCGGGCAGATGGCGTTGACCGTGATGCGGTGCGGCGCCAACTCCTTCGCCACCACGCGCGTGAAGGTGATGACGCCCTGCTTGGCGACGCTGTAGGCGGGCATGGTCACGGCGGACAGCGGCCCCGCGATGGACGCGATGTTGATGATGCGGCCGGCCTTGCGCTCCAAAAAATAGGGAGCAACCGCTTTGGACGTCAAGAAGACCGATTTCGTGTTGACGGCGAACGCGCGGTCCCAGTCGTCTTCCGTGTTGTTCGTGAACGGCATGCCGGGCGGCGAGGCCATGCCGGCGTTGTTCACGAGGACGTCGATGCGTCCGAGCACGTCGCGCGTGCGATCCACCATCAGCTTCACGTCGGCGCTGCTGGTGACGTCGCACTTCATGGCCAGCACGCGACGGCCGAGCGCCTTCACCTCGTCGGCGGTTTTCTCCGCGTTGAGGACCTGGATGTCGGGGATCGCGATGTCGGCGCCTTCCTTGGCCATCGCGAGCACGATGCCGCGTCCGATGCCGCTGCCACCGCCCGTGACGATCGCGACTTTCCCCTCGAGCCGACCCATGCACTCCTCCGTCGATATAATCGGTGCTTCGGAGGGACACATGACAACACACCGCCTGCGAAGCCGCAACTGGTTCGGGCGCATGGATCTCGACGGCTTCGCGAATCGGTCGTGGCTCAAGACCGAAGGCTTCAGCGATCAGCTCTTCGACGGCCGGCCCGTGGTCGGAATCGCGAACTCGTGGTCGGAGCTCACGAACTGCAACGCGCATCTTCGCCAGGTGGCCGAGGCGGTGAAGCGCGGCGTGTGGTCGGCAGGCGGCTTCCCGCTGGAGTTCCCGACGATCTCGCTCGGCGAGGTCTTGATGAAGCCGACGACGATGCTGTTCCGAAATCTCATGGCGATGGACGTCGAGGAGTGCGTGCGCGCATATCCGCTCGACGCCGTCGTGCTGCTGTCCGGCTGCGACAAGACCACGCCCGCGATGCTGATGGGCGCCGCGTCGGCCGACGTCCCCGCCATCATGGTCACCGGCGGGCCGATGCTGAGCGGCAAGTGGCGCCAGGAGGAGCTGGGCTCCGGCACCGATCTCTGGCGGCTGTGGGCGGAGCGGCGCGCGGGCCGCATGACGGACGAGGAGCTGTGCGAGGCCGAGTCGTGCATGTCGCGCTCGTCCGGGCATTGCATGGTAATGGGAACTGCTTCAACTATGGCGAGCATGGCCGAAGCGCTCGGCATGACGCTGCCGGGCAACGCCGCCATTCCCGCGCCCGACTCGCGACGCCTACAGACGGCCGAGCTGGCCGGGCGCCGCGCGGTCGAGATGGCGACGGCGGGCGGGCCGAAGCCCTCGGAGATCCTCACCGCCCGCGCGTTCGACAACGCCATTCGCGCGCTCATGGCGATCGGCGGCTCGACCAACGCGGTGATCCATCTGCTCGCCATCGCCGGGCGTGCCGGCGTACCGCTCACGCTCGAGCGATTCGACCAGCTCTCGCGCACCACGCCGTTCCTCGTCAATCTCCGCCCATCGGGCAAGTACCTGATGGAGGACTTCTTCTACGCGGGCGGGCTGCCCGTCGTGTTGAAGGAGCTGCTGCCGCTGCTGAACGGCGGGGCGCCCACGGTGAACGGCCGCGCGCTCGCCGACAACGTGCGCGACGCGCGCTGCTGGAACGACGACGTCGTCCGACCGCTCGGCGTGCCGCTGGCGCCCGAGGGCGGCCTTGCCATCCTCACCGGCAACCTGTGCCCCGACGGGGCCGTGATCAAGGTTTCGGCCGCATCGCCGCAATTGCTCACGCACCGTGGCCGTGCCGTGGTGTTCGAAGACCACGCGGATCTGCACGCGCGGATCGACGATCCCTCGGTCGCCATCGACGAGAGGTCCGTGCTCGTGCTCAAGCACGTCGGTCCCAAAGGCGCGCCCGGGATGCCGGAGTGGGGCGCGGCGCCGGTGCCCGCACGCCTGCTCCAGCGCGGCGTGAAGGACATGGTGCGGATCTCGGACGCGCGGATGAGCGGCACCTCGTATGGCACCGTCGTGCTCCACGTGGCGCCCGAGTCGGCCGTCGGCGGTCCGCTCGCCCTCGTGCGCGACGGCGACGAGATCGAGCTGGACGTGCCGCGACGCACGCTGACGCTACGGGTCGGCGACGAGGAGCTCGCCAAGCGCAAGGCGGCCTGGAAGGCGCGCCCGCCGCATTTCTCGCGCGGCTACGGCCGGCTGTTTCTCGATCACGTCCTGCAGGCGAACGAAGGCTGCGACTTCGATTATCTGCGCGGCCGGACGCCGGTGCGTTTCGAAGACTCCGCCGGGCCGTCGCACGCCTGATCAGCGCGCCCCGGCGATCCACGCCTGCACGCGCGCCGGCATCGCGTCGCGATTGGCACGCGTGATCTCCCAGAGCGTGACGTCGCGACGGCGCTTGACCTCGGCGATGAATCCGCCGCCGCGCTGGCCGACGGTGGCCACGAGCGGCACGTCCGCGTCGAGCAGGCCGCGTGTCGCCTCGACGAACGCCGGCGACAGGCACTCCATCTTACCGATCTCGTCCACCAGATAGAGCGCCGCGACGCTCGCCGCGCACGCGGATCTCTTCGCTGAAGAACCCGCCGACACGCCTGGTCGGCACGGCCGCGGCGACCGCGCGGATCACCGTCGTCTTGCCGACGCCGGGCCGACCCGTCAGCAGGAGGGCGATGGTGGCGGTTCGCTACGGCGCCTGGATGTCGACGCGCTCGACACCCGCGGCGACTCCGACGATCGCCCGCGCCGAGAGGGCGACGCGCGCTCGCACGGCGGCCACGCCGTGAAGCGGCGCGCGCGGACGTGACGGCACGGCGACGATCCGTTGCGCGCCGTCGCGCTCGAGCCTGACCGCGCGCGACGGCAGCGCCGCGACCGCCGTGAGCGCCGGAGGCTCCGACAGCGGCGCGGCCGCCAGGACCAGCGCGGCCATCACCGGAACGCCGACGAAGATCACCGCGGCCCGATCGCTGCCGGGCCAGCGCGTCCGCTCCGAGGGCGGCGGCGTCAGCGCGTCGTCATCCGTGACACGGCTTGCACACCCGGGGCAGATTCCGTCAGTGAATTGCAGACGAAATCCACGCCACGACGCGACGCCGAGCAGGCGTGGATAGCCGTGATATCGCGAATGCCAGGCGCAACGGAGCAATAGCACGTGCGTGGAAGAGAGCAATCCCGGTGCCCGATGCGACGTCGTGCCCGAAACAGAGCCACGCCCGCTCCCCGCCGCAGATCCCGACGGTCAGCGGCGCGTCGCGCGACGGCGCGCACCGCTCTGCTCGAGGGCGGTTCGCAGGGACCCCGCCGCTCGGAGCGCCTCGGCGGCGGCAGCGGAGCGCAGGCGCCGGCGCGCCATGACGATCGCGACGGGGACGCGGCCGTTGGCGGCGGCGAGCAGCTGTCGCGCGCGCGCCGGGGAGACGTCGCCCAGCTCCGCCACCAGCCGCGCGGCCCGTGCGCGCAGCTTGCGCGAGCGCGGTTGCACGTCGACCATGCGGTTGCCGTACACCTTGCCCACCCGCGCCATGCTCGCGGTCGTCAGCGTGTTGAGCACGAGCTTGGTCGCCGTACCGGCCTTGAGTCGCGTGGAGCCGGCGAGAACCTCGGGACCCGGGTCCGGAGCGATCGTGACGTTCGCTCGGCTTCTGCCGGCCGATGCTCGGGACGCGACGCGCGCATTGCAGGTGACCAGCACGGTCTTCGCGCCGACGCGCCGCGCGGCCGTGAGCGCGCCGCGAACGAACGGCGTGACGCCACTGGCCGAGACGCCGACCACGACGTCGCCGGCGCGCGCACGCGCCCGGATTGCCTGCGCGCCGGCGCGCGCGTCGTCTTCGGCGCCCTCGCGCGACCGAAACACCGCGGCCCGACCTCCGGCCATGATCCCCTGCACCAGGCTCGGCGGCGTGCCGAACGTCGGCGGACACTCGGCGGCTTCCAGCACCCCCAGCCGCCCGCTCGTGCCGGCGCCGACGAAGATCAGCCGGCCGCCGGAGCGGAGCGCGGCGACGATCAGGTTGACGGCGCCGGCGATGTCGCGTGCGACGCGCGCCACCGCGCGCACCACGCGCGCGTCCTCCCGATTCATCAACGCAGCGATGCCAAGCGCGTCGAGGCGGTCGAGATGCGCGCTCGCGCGATTCGCCCGCTCCGTGACGAGCCGCTCGTAGCGGAGCCCGCGCGCCATGGCGCGCATCGTATCACCGGCTGCGCTACCATCTCCCGGTGCCCGCCGTCCTCACCGGTCTCGACGTGCTCCTTCGCGATCGTCTCTCGTCGCTGCGCGGGCGGCGCGTCGGCTTGCTCGCGCACCAGGCATCGGTCGACCGGCGCCTCGAGCACGCCGCCACCCTGCTGCGCGAGGCGCGCACGGTCCGCCTGGTTCGACTCTTCGCGCCGGAGCACGGACTCTGGGGCGGCCCGCAAGACCACGCGCCGATCGCCGACGAGCGCGATCCCGTCACCGGGCTGCCGGTGATCAGCCTGTATGGCGCCACGCGCGAGCCGACCCCCGCGATGCTCGGCGGCCTGGACACGCTCGTCGTCGACCTTCAGGACGTCGGCGCGCGGTACTACACGTTTCAGTGGACGCTCGCGCTGACCATGCGTGCGTGCGCGCGCGCGGGCGTCAGCGTCGTCGTCCTCGACCGGCCCAACCCGCTCGGCGGCGCCGTCGTCGAGGGCAACGTGCCGGATCCGGTCTTCGCGTCGTTCGTGGGTCTCTATCCGCTGCCCGCGCGGCCGGGGCTCACGCTGGGCGAGATCGCGATGTGGCTGGCGAGTGAGCACGGCGTGCGTCCGGCGCTGAGCGTGATCGGAATGCGTGGCTGGCGCCGCGCCATGCTCTGGGAGGACACGGGCGTGCCGTGGATCGCGCCGTCGCCGAACATGCCGACGCCCGACACCGCGCGCGTCTACCCCGGCGGCTGCCTGATCGAAGGCACGAATCTGTCCGAGGGCCGCGGCACGACGCGGCCGTTCGAGTGGGTTGGCGCGCCGTACCTCGATGCCCACGAGTACGCGACGGCGCTGGAAGGATTGCGACTCCCCGGGGCCACCTTTCGTCCCGCGCGGTTCGTGCCGACGTTCCACAAGTGGGCGGGACGCGTGTGCGGCGGCGTGCAGCTCCACGTCACGGACCGTGCGACGTTCAAGCCGTTCCTGGCGGGGCTGGCGGTCATCGCCGTCGCGCGGCGGCTCGCGCCCGGCCGCTTCCGCTGGAAGCGACCGCCCTACGAGTTCGAGCGGCGCCGGCTGCCGATCGACATCCTGCTGGGCACCGACCAGATCCGTCGCACGCTCGAGCGCGGCCGGCCGCTGCGCGAGATCGAGCACACGTGGGCCGCCGACCTCGCGCGGTGGCGGCGGCGATGCCGCCGCGTCCTCGCCTACCGCTGACGGACGCGGCCGACGAGCAGCGCGCGCGTCAGTTCGTGAACAGTCGCGTGAAGAAGTTCTTCACGCTCGAGCCGAAGGCGTTCGCACTCTCCTTGACGCTGCCGCCCTTGAGGTGCTGCCACGCGCTCTTGGCCGGCGCCGTGGCCGCCTGGCCCGACTCCTTGAGTTTCTCGCCGGTGAACTTCGTGCCCTCGACGACGGTGTTGCCGACGCCCTTGGCCGTCTGCTCCACGCCCGTACCGACCTTGCCGTCCCCGATCTGCTTGGCGCCGGTCTCGACCTGACGCGTCGCCGACTTCACTTTCGACTCATCCGCGGCGATGACCGGCGACGCCGTCCAGCCGATGACGGCGACCGACGCGAGCGTGATCGCCAGCAGTCGCTTGGTGTTCATGATGCGATATCCCTCCTCACGTCCAGGGTACCGCCGCGCGGGCATCGCGGCGGAAGTTCGCGATCAGCCGCGGCGGAAATTGGGTGCCGTCGAGAGCCGCGCCAGCGGATGATCCGGCGGGAGCGCGGCCTGCTGGCCGAGTCGCACGACGGGATCGTGCTGCTCGATCATCCACACGTCGTTGGCGTCGACCGCCGCGCGGCTGCGGTGCCGGCCTTCGCGCAGCGAGGCGAGCAGGATCCAGATCGCGGTCACGATCAGCACGGCGGCGAGAATCTTCACGAGGCGAACCCGCGCGCCCGCATGCAACTGGCGTAGGCGACGCGATAACGCTCGTTCTGCTTCTTGCTCTCGTCGAGGCCATAGAGCGAGCCGCCGTCGGCCGCGCCGCCGCCCACATGGATGGCGCCGCCCTCGATCATCCCGACCTCGCTGGCCGCGTACTTGTTGCACGCGCTCACGTCGCTGCGGCTCGGAATGGTCAGATTGCTGGCCACGCGTGCGGGTGCCGGTCGCGCGATGTTCTGCTCGCGAGCGCTGCGAAGGCCGCCGGTCCAGCCGACCACGATGAGGGCCATCACCAACGCGGTCGCGGCCACGCCGATCACCGTTACCTTCCAGCCGTTCATCGTGGGCTGCCTGGCGGAGCTTGGCGGGCTACCGGAGGTTGCCGCTGCGACCGTAGCCGTTGTCGTTGGCGCCGCCGGCGAGCGGAGCACTGCCACGGGTCGCGCCCGTCGTCACGATGGAGGCGCTGGTCGCCGCCGGACGCGACTGGTTGTAGCGCGTCATCACCTGACCCATGTTCTTTTCGGTCAGCAGGCCCTGCGCGCGCATCTGCCGGAACACGTGCTCCCAGCCCGAGCCCTGCTGCTTCATGGCGGCGATCTGATCGAGCGTGAACGGTTTCGGAGCGGACCCGCTCGCCGTCGTCGCCGTCGACGCTGAGGCGACCGCCGGCTTGCCGCCGGCCTTCGTCGTCGTGGTCGTCATCGGAACGGTCTGGGCCTCGAACAGGGCGCGCGCGACCTTCTGATGGCCCGGCGACAGCTTCTGATAGGCGCCTGCCGAAGCCGGTGGCGGCGTCATCTGCGCGTCGGCGGTCGTGACTCCGAACAACAGAAGAAGCGCGGCTACGTGAGATGCCTCGCCCATGTCGGGCCTCCGGGGTCGGCGCGCGGTAAGTACCGCCTGGTGGCGGCCAGGAACGCCTGCGCGCAGGCCCTCCGGGGAAGGGCAGAGCAGCAGCCATGCCAGACGTCCGGCACGCCTTCGGCTGCCTTCTGGATCGCGGGGTTAGCTGGGCGACCGGCGGAGACGACACCCCCGTTCGGGTGTCGTTCGTGTGACGTTAGGCCACGTTTTACACGCCAAATTGGCAGGCGTATACACCTATTACCCAACGTTGTTCCGCGCCCAGCGAATGCACGGTCGGCAGGGCATGCACGACTAGAATGGCGGGGTGACGAGCCTCGACGATCTCGTGGGCGAATGCCTGATGATCGGTCTCAAGGGCCCCACCGTCGACGACGCGGACGTCCGGTTGTTTCGCGAGACGCGCGCGGCGGGGCTGATCCTCTATCGCCGTAACTTCGAGAGTCCGCGGCAGCTCCTCGAGATGCTCGCGCGTCTCGAGGGCGCGCTCGGGCGACGGCTGCTCGTCGCGACGGATCACGAGGGCGGACGCATCGTGATGCTCGGCCGCGGCGTGACGATCTTTCCCGACAACCTCGCCGTGGGGACCGCCGGCGAGGAGAGCTTCGCCTACAAAGAGGGACTGATCGAGGCGCGCGAGCTGCGCCGCCTCGGCGTCGATCTCAACCTCGGCCCTTGCCTGGACGTGCTGACCGATCGCTACAGTCCCAACATCGGTATCCGCTCGTACGGCAAGGACCCCAAGCTCGTCGCGCGCTACGGCGTCGCACGCATTTCCGGCATGGCGAAGGGTGGCCTGTCGTCGTGTCCGAAGCATTTTCCGGGCAAGGGGCACTCACCGCTCGACGCGCACCTGAAGCTGCCGACGATTCTCTCGGACTGGGACGAGATGCACGCGGTGCATCTGGTGCCGTTCCTCGAAGCCATCGCCGCCGGCGTCGAGTGCCTGATGACGTCGCATCCCGTGTACCCCCGGCTCGATCCGTCCGGCGTGCCCGCGACGTTCTCGCGCCTGATCGTCGAGGACTACCTGCGCAGTGAGCTGGGCTTCCGTGGCGTGATCGTCTCCGACGACCTCGAGATGGGCGCGGTCTCCGAGACCTGTCCCATCGGCGAGGCGACCGTGCGTACGGCCGCCGCCGGCCACGATCTGCTCCTCGTGTGCCACACGGAGTCCGCGCAGCGCGCGGCCGCGACCGCGCTCGTGGACGCGTATCGCTCGGGACGGTTGCCGCGCGCGGGCCTCGAGCGCGCTGCGGCGCGGGTGCACGCGCTGCGCGAGCGACGCACCCTCCGCGCAGAGGGCGGGTCACCGGCGCCGGAGCGCGACGGCGCACCGCTGGCGATGGCGATGGCGACGCGCGCGGTCACCGAGCTGACGCCCGGTCGCGAGGCGTTCGTGCGCGCGCTCAACGGTCGTGTGCTCGTCATCTTCCCGCGCTTCTCCGAGCTGGCCGCGCGCATCACCATCGAGCCGGAGGTTTGCGACGAAGCCGGCTGGATCCGCGGGGCGTTCGCGCCGACGGGCGTCACACCGCAGCCGTGCATCGTCGGCATCGAGCCGTCGCCGGCGGAGATCGAGGACGCCGCGGCCCACGCGGCGACCGCGGACGCGACCGTGCTGTTTCTCTACGACGCGCACCTCTATCCGTCCAACCGCGCACTGCTCGAGGCTCTGCAGGCCCGCGCACGGCGTCTGGCCGTCGTGCTCCTGCGCGATCCCTACGACGCGGTCTTGCTCGGGCGCGACGTGTACGGCGTCACCGCGTTCGGCTGGCGACGCTGTCAGCTCGACGCCGTCGTCGCGCGCCTCGCGTATCTATAAGAGCGCGACGCAACGGTCGTCCGGGATAGCCGCGTCCACGCCGCGCACGCGCGCAGGGAACCGATCTATCAGCGCCGGCGGCCGACGAGGGGACTCAGCGCCAGCGACAGTGCGATCGTGCCCGCCGTGCCGACGATCACGAGCCACGACCAGGGGAAGCTGATCCGCCCCGTCTCCGAAAGGAGGAGCAGCACCAGGTTGATCAGCGTCATCGTGACCATCGCGATGACATTGGCCAGGTCGGCGACGCGGCGCCGCGAGAGCAGGCCGAGCAGGAACACCCCGAGCAACGAGCCGAACGGCACGCCGGCGATCTTGAACACGAGCCAGAGGATCTGCTGCCGCCAGCCGAGGAAGACCCACGCGATGATGCCGAGCACGATGCCGAAGATCACGACGCACACGCGCGAGACGCGCAGGTAGTGCGCCTCCGACCGGCTGCGGGCGATGAGCGGACGATAGATGTCGGTGACGAACGATGCCGAGAGCGAACCGAGCGGCGAGTCGATGGACGCGAGCACGATGGCGGCGAGCATGAGGCCGCGCAGGAACGCGGGCATGGCGTGGCCCACGAAGTACGGCAACACCTCGTCGTTTCGCGAGATGGCCGGCGCGCCGTGCTGCGCATAGAACGCGAACAGCGCGGCGCCGAGGCTGAGGTAGATCGCCAGCGTCAGCAGCGTCGCCAGCGGCGTCACGGCCAGCGTGCGCTGGCTCTCACGTCGGGTCTCGACCGTGAGCAGGCGCTGCATGAGATCGTGATCCGTGCCGAAGGCGGCCATCGAGCCGATGAAGCCGTTCAGCACCGCGACCCAGACGATGTTGGGATCGTTCGCGAGCCGCGTCCAGAAGTCGGCCGCACCCGGGGCCGGGCCCCAGTCGACGATCCGCAGGCGGCCCGCCGCCTCCGCGAGCTGCACGATCGCGGCGGCGCCGCCGTCGATCTGGGCGACGAGAAAGCCGAGCGTGGCGGCGCCCGCCACGAGGAACATCAGCGCCTGAAAGACGTTCGTCCACACGATGGCGGAGACACCGCCGGTCGCGATGTAGGCGATGGAGACGACGACCGTCACCACGATCGTCGTCTCGATCCGCCAGCCGATGAGCAGGGAGACGGCGATAGCGGTCGCGGTCAGGCGCGCCCCCGAGCCCGTGAGCCGCGTGAGAAAGAAGAACAGCGAGCCCGTCACCTGCGTGGCCCGCCCGAAGCGGTCGCGCAAGAACTCGTAGATGGTCGTGACGTCGTGACGATAGAAGGCGGGAATGAACAGAAAGGCCACCGCCAGCTTCGCCAGGCTCGAGCCGATGAAGAACTGCGCGTACTCCCAGTTCTCGCTGTAGGCGGTGGCCGGCACCGAGATGATCGTCACCGCGCTGATCTCGGTGGCGAGAAACGACAGGCAGGCCGCCCACCACGGCACGCGACGGCGAGCGAGGAAGAAGTCGTTCGTGTCGTGCTGCCGGCCCGCGAATGCGACGCCGATCGCGACGAGGACACCGAGGGAGACGATGAGAACGGCGTAGTCGGGCCAGGTCAGCGACGGGGCCGGCGCGCCGGACACCCGTCAATGATAGCGCGTGCCCGACGCGGATCAGGCGTTTCTCGTGCGGCGCCGCCCCGGGGATCGCGCGCCTAGGTCGTCCGCTTGCGCAGCTTGTCGATCAGTCCCGCGTACGAGGACTGCTGGATGATGCGCTCGAACTCGGTGCGGAACGTCGCCACGAACGAGACGCCGTCGACCAGGACGTCATAGGCGCGCCAGCGGCCGTCGCGCAGCATGAGTCGATAGTCCATGGCAATCTCGGTCGGCCGCCGCGTGAGGATCCGGCTGCGCACCGTCGCGTAGGGGCCGTCGACCGCTTCGCCGGTATAGATGATGCGCTCGCCCGCGAATGGCTCGACGCGAGCGATATAGGCGCGCTCGAGGAGGTCGGTGAACAGCTGCACGAACTCCGCTCGCTCTTCGGGCGTGCGGCCATTCCAGTGGCGCGTCAGCGTGCGCCGCGCCATCTCGTCGAAGTCGAACAGCTCGCGGGCGACGCGGCGGATCTCCGCGCGCCGCATCTCGGTGCGCGGGCGGTCGAGGTGCGCGGCGACGAAGTCGTCCTGCAGCACCGACACGACGCGCGTCACTGCGCCCTGCACCACGGCGCGTGGGTTCGTAGCAGGCGCCGCCATTGCCGCTGCGACCAGAAGCCATGCCGCCAGTGCCTTACCCATGGCTGTCACTCCCGCGTCAATGGGCAGCATCCCGTGTGCCACAGGGCGGCCCGGAGCCCGAAGAGATTTGCAGACGCCACGCGCGCCGAGGGCGACGACGGCGAATGACGGATAATGGCCGGCGCCGTCAACCATGTCACCGAGTCGAGATCAGAGGGAGCGCCTCGTCGTCGGCGTCGACGCGGGAGGAACCTGGGTCCGCGTGCGCGCGATGGCCGATCTGCGCCGGGTTGCAAGCCTCACGCACCCCGCCAGTGCGGTGCCGGAACTCGCGACTTTCTTGCACACCGTCTGGCGGCGCCGTGGCTGGACGCGTACGCAGGTGACTGCGCTCGTCGTCGCCGCGCGCGGCGTGTGGCTGCCGCGTGAGCGCCGCGTGCTCCGGCGACGCCTCGCGGGGTTGGCGCGGCGTGTGGACGTCATCGCGGACGTCGAGGCGGCGTGGCACGCGACGCTGGGCGCCGAGCGTGGCGTCCTCGTGCTGTCGGGCACCGGCTCGATCGCGCTCGGCCGCGACGCGCGCGGGCGCTGGGCGCGCGCGGGTGGGCTCGGCCCGCTGCTCGGCGACGAAGGCTCGGCGTTCTGGATCGGCCGCGAGTGGCTACGCGCGACCGCGGACGAGCGCGTGCGACGGCGCTTCGCAACCGCGCCGCACGCGGTGCGCGCCGTGGCGGCGCTCGCGCCGCGCGTCGTAGCGCGCGCCCGCCGCGGCCAGCGACCCGCCGCGCGCATCGTCGCCGACGCGCAGGCTCATCTCGCGGCGCAGGCGGCGGCGGTGGCGCGGGCGCTGCGGCTGCCGGCGCCGATCGTGATCGGCGGCGCCGGCAGCGTGATGGACGATCGCTGGTTCGCCGCCGGCGTGCGCCAGGCGCTCGCGCGCGCCGGCGTGCGCGCGAACTGGCGCGAGTCGGGCGGTGAGCCGGTGGACGCGGCGGTCCGTCTGGCGGCGGCGCTCTCCGCGCGTGCCCGATGAGCGTTGCACGCCGGCTCGTCGTGACGGTGTGCCCGCGCGAGCGCGGCAGCGTCGTGCTGCCGCTCGAGCGCGGTGGCCGTGCGGCGCGGCTCGACGCCGCCGGCGTGCTCGAGGAGCTGCGCGCGCTCGTGGCGCGACGGGGACTCGCCGACCGCGTGGACGTCCGCGACGGCTGTGCGGGCGGCTGCTGGGGCGCGGGACCGAACGTCGACGTGCGCGTGTATGCGGCGCGCGTGCCGGGCGAGCGCGCCGATCACGTCGCGCTCGGCTGGAAGACCTACGTCTACACGCTCCCCACGCTCGCGAGCCTCGCCGACGTCATCGACGAAAACTTGCCCGGCGCGCGAGCCACCAGACGAGCGGCCCGCTGAGCGCCGCCGCGACACCCGCGAGCGTGTTGCCCCAGCCGGCGGTCGCCATCGCGCCCAGCGCGAACAGCGCCGGCGGTATCGTCACCGCGAGCGCGCCGAGCGTCCCGCCCGGTACGCGCCACGGCCGCGGCAGTGTGGGCGCCGTCGCGCGCAGCGCGAGAAACGCGGCGAGCTCAACCAGGAGCGGCAACGAATACAGCCAAATGTTGAGAACGATCAGCTCCTTGAACGAGAACATGGCGCAGACGGCATAGGCGACCGCCGAGACCAGCACGGCAGCCCACGGTGTGCCGAAGCGCGGGTGCACTGCGGCGAGGCCGCGCGGCAGCGTCCCGTCGCGCGCGAGCACATAGGGCAGCCGCGAGTTCGTGAGCAGCAGCGCCATGAAGAGACCGGCGCTGCTCAGCACGGCGCCCGCGGCCATCGCGTGGCCCAGCCAGGCGCCGCCGACGTGCGCGGCCAATGTTGGCAAGCCGCCGGTCGTCCACGTCCTCCAGTCGGTACCGCCGTTCGCGAGCACGATCCCGACGGGCAGCAGGTTCGCGACGGCCACCAACGGCACGGCGAGGAGGAGCGCCCGCCGGAACGAATTCTGTGGCGCGCGGGTCTCGCCGAGAACGGTGGACGGCGTGTCCCAGCCCGAGTAGTTCCACATCATCACGGCCAGCCCGACGCCGATGCCGCTCACCAGCGTGTGGCCCTCGACGGCGAACGGCGTCCACGGCGGCGCCACGACACGCGGCAGGCCCAGGACGACGAGCAGCGCGACCGGCGCCAGCGCGGCGATCGACAGCGCGACGGCGACGCGGCCGGTCGGCCGTACTCCGAGCAGATTGAGCGTCGTCAGCAGCGCGATGAACGCGAGCGCCAGCAGCCAGCGCTCGAGCGGCGGCATCGTCGGGTACCAGTAGCGCAGATACGCGACGAACAGCGTGGGATAGACGGCGACGTCGACGAAGCTGTCGAGCCACGACCACCAGCCGACCTGGAAGCCCCAGAACGGCCCGAAGGCGCGCGCCGTCCACGTGACGTAGCCGCCCTCGTCCGGCATGGCCGACGCGAGCTCGGACATCGCCAGCGACACGGGCAGGCTCCACAGCAACGGCGTGAGCACCAACAGCAGCAGCGTGAGTCCGGGCCCGAAGGTCGGCACCGTGTCCTCGATGCCGTACGGACCGCCGCTGACGTTGAAGAAGACGATGGCGGCGAGCGGCAGGACGCCGAGCTCGCGCCGGAGACGAGGCGCTAGCCGGCGGCCTTGATCAATGACGGCAGCTCGGTCAGCCATTCGTCGAGCGGGCGCGCAGCTTCCACGGTGATCTCGAGCTTGCCGTTCGGCAGGCGCCTCACCCGCCCCGGCGTGTGCGGGCCGAGCGGGATGACGAGCGACTCGCGATGGATGCCGAGGGCGTCGGTGACGGCGAAGATCGCGTCGATCTCGCGCATCGTCACCACCTCAAGCACGCAGGCCCACCTCGCGGGCGCACGCGGTGATCTGCCGCCACGTCTCATCCTCCACGACGATGCCCGCCGCGCGCCGCGCGCGCTCGCTGCGCGCCTCCGGCTCGCCCGGGATGAGGATCTCGGAGGCGCCGGCTGTCGGCCGGGCGCCGCGCACCCAGTCGAAGAGCGCGGCCACCTGGGCGTGCAGCTCGTCGGGTGGCAGGAAGCGCGCGGGATCGAGCGCCAGCATCAGCGTTCCGTTCGCGAACTTCCCCTTCTCCGCGCTGGCCGCGCCCGTGCCGGACAGGACGCCGCCGAGAATCTCGATCGCCAACGACAGGCCGTAGCCCTTGTGCGCGCCCGCCGTGAGCAGCGAGCCCGGCGGCTCGGTGTAGAACTCCTTCGGATCGGTCGAGGGCTCGCCGCGACCATTCAGCATGATGCCGGCGGGCACCGTTTCTCCGCGGTTGAACTTCACGCGGAGCTTCCCCTCCGCCCACACGCTCGAGGCGAAGTCGTGTGACATCGCGACGGTGCCGTTCGGACCGGGAATCGCGATCGCGTGGGGGTTCGTTCCGAGCCGCTTGCCGCTGCCGCCCCACGGCGCAACGTTGAGGCCGCTCTTGGCGTTGGCCCACAGCATGCCGATCAACCCGGTCTCCGCGATCGCCTCGGCGTAGTCGGCCAGTCGCCCGACGTGACTCGTGCGCCGCAGCGCGACCGCGGCCAGCCCGTGGGCGCGCCCACGCTCCACCGCGAGGTCGGTGCCGCGGCGGGCGACGACCTGGCCGAAGCCGAAGTCGCCGTCGAGCACCACGACCGACGGGGTGTCGACGACGAGCGCGATCTTCGGCGTCGCGTTCAGATGACCCGCCGCCAGCGCGGCACAGTACTGCGGCACGCGAATGACACCATGGGAATCGTGCCCGCGCAGGTTGGCTCGCACGAGCAGCGCCGCAATCCATCTCGCGTCGTCGCCGGGAACGCCGCGTGCCGCGAAGATCTCCGCGGCGAGACGCTCGAGGTCGGCGGCGGGAATGGTCGGCATCGGCCGTAACACTACTCGACGCGCGGGCGGAAGAAAAGGTCGCCGGCGCGAGAAAAGGTCGCCGGCGGCATCGCGTGTAGACTAGGCGGCCGTGATCACCGCCGACGGACCGCTGGCCGGCCTCACCGTGCTCGACCTCACCCGCGTGCTCGCGGGTCCCTATTGCACGCGCCTGCTCGCCGATCTCGGCGCCGATGTCGTCAAGATCGAGCGGCGCGAGGGCGACGACACACGGCGTGGCTACAGCCAGCTCGAGCCGGGGCGCGAGGACCAGGCGACGTACTTCGTGCGGATCAACGTGGGCAAGCGCAGCATCGTGCTGGATCTCACGCGTCCGGAGGCGCGGCCCGTCGTGGCGGACCTCGCGCGGGCGAGCGACGTCGTCGTCGAGAACTTCGTGCCCGGCGTCACCGCGCGCCTGGGCTGCGATCACGCGACGCTGGCCGCGGTGAAGCCGGATCTCGTCTACTGCTCGATCTCGGGATTCGGCCAGACGGGCCCATGGCGCACGCTGCAGGCGTTCGCGCACATCATCAGCGCGGTGTCCGGCCTCATGCACCTGGAACGCAACGGCGAGGCCGAGCCGCGCGTGAGCTATCTGCAGGCCGCCGACGTCCTCGCCGGCACCCACGCCTTCGGCGCAATCTGCGCCGCGCTCTGGCGGCGTGCGCGCACCGGCCGCGGCGCGCATCTGGACGTCTCGATGCTCGAGTGCCTCGTGGCTGCCGAGGACATCACGTATGGCGCGATGCTCAACGGCGGCGAGGAGTATCCCGGGCCGCGCGCGGGCATGCTGATCCACGAGATCGGCGGCGAATGGTTCACCGTGCAGAGCGTTGGCGCGCCCGATCTCTGGCAGCGTCTCCTCACGGCGATGAAGCGCCCCGAGCTCGCGCAGGATCCGCGCTTCGCCACGCCGCTCGCGCGCCGCCGGAACTGGCCCGAGCTGCGGCCGATCATCACCGCCTGGATCGATTCGTTCGCGTCCGCGAAAGACGCGCTCGCCGCATGCAACGCGGCGCGGATTCCCGCGGCGCCGGTACTCTCACCCGCCGACGTGATCGCGCATCCGCATCTCGCCGAGCGCGAGTTTTTCCCGGCCGTGCCCCACCCCGGACGCGAGCGCGTGCGCGTCACCGGCGTGCCGTTCATGGTCGACGGCCGCCGTCCGCTCCCGGCCGGGCCGGCGCCGTACCGCCCCGGCGAGCACACGCGCGAGGTGCTGAGCGGGCTGCTCGGCTACGACGCGCAGAAGATCGAGGCGCTGCGCAAGGCCGGTGTGATCGAGGTCGTTTAGCTCAGCGCGGCCTCGGCGGCGGCTTCGCCGGAGCGGACGCAGTCGGCGATGCCGACGCCGCGATAGGCCGCGCCCGTGAGATGCAGGCCGGGCAGCGCGGCGGCGCGGCGCTGGATCGCGTCGACGCGCGCGAGATGGCCCACGCGGTACTGCGGCATCGAGGCCGGCCAGCGCGACACGCGCACGAGGCCGGGCTCGGCGGCGACGCCGAGCGCCTCGCCCAGCTCGCGTCGCGCGCGGACCACCAGCGAGGCGTCGTCTTCGCGCAGCACCTCGGCGTTCAGCGTGCCGCCGAGAAAACAGCGAATCAGCACGTGCCCCGCCGGCGCGCGGCCGGGATACTTCACGCTCGAGAACGTCGCCGCCAGCAGCGCTTTGCCCTCACTGCGCGGCACGACGAACCCGAAGCCGTCGAGGGCGTGCGGCACCTCGCCGCGACGAAAGCCGAGCGAGACGGTGGCCGACCCGGCGTAGTCGATGTCACCGAGCAACACGGCGAGCGCGGGATCGACGTAGCGCAGCAGGCGGGCGGACGCATGCGCCTCGGTAGCAAGGATCACGCGGTCGGCGTCGAATCGGGCGCCGTCGGCGCTCGTCACCCGCCAGTGCGCGCCGTCACGCTCGAGGGCGCCGACACGCTGACCGAGGACGATCGCGCTGTCCGGCAGCCGGTCGGCCAGAGTCCGCACGAGCGTCTCCATGCCATCGGCGAACGTCACGAACAGGCTCCATCTCGCCCCGCTCGTCCCGCTCAACGCGGAGCTCGTCCCACCGATTGCGGAGCTCGTACCGCTCGTGGCGAGCCCGGCATCGCCCGGCGCTTGGACAAGCCCGCGGCGCAATCCGAGGATCACCGAGCGGTGACGGCGCTCGACGTCGACGAAGCGCGGCATCGTTGCCGCCACGCTGAGCTCGTCGGGATCGGCCGTATAAATTCCGGCCACGAGCGGCTGGGCGACGCGCTCGAGCGCCTCGGCGCCGAGCCGGCGGCGCACGAACGCGCCGAGACTCTCATCGTCGCCGCCGACCGCGCCGCCACCGCGCGGCAGCAGGAGATCCAGCGCCATCCGCGCCTTGCCGCGCCACGAGAACAACGACGACGTGACGAACGGCGCCAGCCGCGTCGGCGCCAGCAGCTGGAAGCCGTCGGGCAGCGGATGCAGCCGGCCGCGGAACCAGACGAAGACTTTACGGAAGCGGTCGTCGGTGCGAACCAGCCGCCCCTCGAGACCCAGACGCCGACACAGCGCGAGCGCCCACGGCTTCTCGGACAGAAACGAGTCGGGACCTGCCTCGACGAGGAAGCCGTCGGCGCGCTCGGTGGCGATGGTCCCGCCGAGGCGGCGGCGCGCCTCGACCAGCTTGACGTCGAGATCGAGGCCCCGCTCACGCGCCAGCTCAACCGCGCGATGGGCCGCCGCCAACGCAGTGACGCCGCCGCCGACGATCACGAGCTTCATTGGACCGGGTGCCGCGAGCACGGCTCCAGCCGTGGGTGGCCTGCTCTAGACACGACCCGGCTCTGTTGTATCGGGTGCCGCGAGCACGGTTCCAGCCGTGGGTGGGCTGCTCTAGACACGACGCGGCGCCGTTGCATCGGGTGCCGCGAGCACGGCTCGAGCCGTGGGTGGCCTGCTCTAGACACGACCCGGCTCTGTTGTATCGGGTGCCGCGAGCACGGTTCCAGCCGTGGGTGGGCTGCTCTAGACACGACGCGGCTCCGTTGGACCGGGTGCCGCGAGTACGGCGTGAGCCGTGGGGGGCGTGCTCTAAACACGACGCGGCTCCGTGTGCTCCTGCGTTTGCTGAACCAGCTCGGCGAGCATCTCGATGAACTCGGGATGATCGTTGACCGCCGCGGCACGGTGATACGCAATGCCGTGCTGCGCGGCGGTCGCACGTGCTTCGGTGTCGAGGTCGTGAAGGACCTCCACGTGATCGACGACGAAGCCGATGGGGACCACGAGCACGCGGCGCTCGCCGGCTTTGGCGAGATCACGGATCGTTTCGCCGATGTCGGGCTCGAGCCACGGATCGCGCGGCGCGCCGCTGCGGCTCTGATAGGCGAGCAGCCAGCGCGCGTGACCAACGCGTCGCGCGACCGCGCTTGCCGCGGCGGTGAAGTCGGCCACGTACGGCGACGCTTCCGCCATCGCACGTGGAATCGAGTGCGCCGTGAACACGAGCGGCGTGTGGTCCTGCTCCGCCTGGGGCACATCAGCGAGCGCGATCCGCACGCGATCGGCCACGGCGGCGAGGAAGCGCGGGTGCTCGAACCACGGCGGCGCGTCGACGACGTCGGGCGCCGCCGGAACCCGGCTGCGCGCCGCCGTCACGTCGGCCATGTAGCGCTCCCACGACGCCTCGCAGCGGAACGCCGACAGGATCACGCCGAGCGCGCGGCGGCGGCCGTCGCGCGCCATCGCCGCGAGTGTCTCGTGCAGATAGGGATGCCAGTTGCGCATGCCGACGTAGACCGGCATCCGTCCGCCGAGCCGCACGCGCAGGCCCGCGGCCTGCGCCTCGGTCAGCGCATTGAGTGGGGAGCGGCCGCCGGGCATCGCCTCGTAATGGTGCGCGACCTCTTCCAGCCGCTCGCGCGGGATACCGCGCCCGCGCGTGACGTTGTCGAGGAACGGACGGATCTCGGAGGGCGCCGTCGGCCCGCCGAACGCGATCAGCAGCACCGAGTCGATGGCAGGCGCCGCCACCTCACGTCACCGCGCCGACAGCTCGTGAACCATGTCGACGAGCGCCTTCACGTGCTCGACCGGCGTGGCCGGCAGCACGCCGTGGCCGAGATTGAAGATGTGGCCCGGCCGTCCGCCCGCGCGCTTGAGAATCGCGCGCACCGCGGGCTCGAAGGTCTTCGGCGGCGACAGCAGCGCGACCGGATCGAGATTGCCCTGAACGCCGACGTCCTCGCCGACGGCGCGCCACGCATCGTCGAGATCGACGCGCCAGTCGAGGCCGATCACGTCGCCCCCGGCCTCGCGCAGCAGCGGCAACAGCCCGGCGGTGCCCGTACCGAAGTGGATCAGCGGCGTGCCCGGCGTCAGCGTCTCGATCACCGCGCGCGTGTGCGGCAGCACGAACTCGCGGTAGTCGTCGGGCGCGAGCGCGCCCACCCACGAGTCGAACAGCTGGACCGCCTGCGCGCCCGCCGCGATCTGGCCGTTGAGGTACGCCGCGGTCGCCTCGGCGAGGATCGTCATCAGGCGGTGCCACGCCCGCGGCGCCTCGCGCATGAGCCGCTTGGTCGCGACGTAGTCGCGCGACGCTCCGCCCTCGACGACGTACGAGGCGACCGTGAACGGCGCGCCCGCGAACCCGATGAGCGGCACGCCGGCGGGCAGCGCTCGCTTGACCAGGCGCACGGTTTCGAACACGAAGCCGACGGCGCTCGCGACGTCCACCGGTGCGAGCCGCGCCACGTCCGCCTCGCTGCGCACGGGCTGCCGAACCACCGGCCCCTCGCCCTTGGCGAATTCGAGGCCGACGCCGAGCGGCTCGACGATCAGCAAAATATCGGCGAACAGGATCGCGGCATCGACGCCGAGTCGCTCGATCGGCTGCAGCGTGACCTCCGCGGCCCTCTGCGGCGTCTTGCACAGCTCGAGGAACGCGTGGCGGGCGCGCAATGCGCGGTACTCCGGGAGATAGCGTCCGGCCTGGCGCATCAGCCACACGGGCGTGAACGGCGTCGGCCGGCGGCGCGCGGCGAGCAGCAGCGGCGGGTCGGGCACGGCCGCAGCATCGCAGGCGCCCGGGCTGGAATCAACCTACGACGGGGTTTATGATCCCCCGCCATGGCATACCTATCGGGCAAGCAGGCGTTCCTGGAGATTCTCAAGAGCGAAG
>QHSO01000217.1 GCA_003220475.1 Candidatus Rokuibacteriota bacterium
GAGCGCGCCACGCCTCCAGCGTGTGCTGCGCGATCATTTCCTCCTCGTCCGTCGGGATGACCCACGCCGACACGACCGCGCCCGACACCGTGATGCGTGGCCCGCCCCCACGATTGGCCATGTCGTCCACCGCGAGCCCGAGCCAGCTCGCGCGCGCACAGATGCGGGCACGAATGTCCGGTGAGTTCTCGCCGATGCCCGCCGTGAACACGACGGCGTCGATGCCGTTCATCGCCGCCGCCAGCGAGCCAATCTCCCGCGCCACGCGGTAGACCAGGTAATCCAGCGCCAGGCGCGCCCGCGGATCGTCGCTCTCCAGCAGATCGCGAACGTCGTTGCTCATGCCGGACAGCCCGCGTAGCCCCGCTTGCTGGTAGAGGAGCTGCTCGACGTCCTTGGGGCTATAGCCCTTCTGCATCAGGAGGTACAGGACCACGCCGGGATCCAGCTGGCCGCAGCGCGTGCCCATCGGTAGGCCGTCGAGCGCGGTGAAGCCCATCGTGCTGTCCACGCTGCGGCCGTTCTTGATGGCGCACATGCTCGAGCCGCTTCCGAGGTGGCAGACGACGACGGAGCCGTGCGCGATGGCCGGGGCAACGGTACCCAGCCGCCGGGCGATGTACTCGTACGACAGGCCATGGAAGCCGTACCGGCGGACGCCTTCCTTATATAAGTCGTCGGGGAGGGCATATCGATCGGCGACCTCGGCATGCCCGCGGTGGAAGGCCGTATCGAAGCAGGCCACCTGCACGAGTCCCGAATATCGCTCGGCGAGCGTCTGCATCGGTCGCAGGTGGTGAGGCTGGTGCAAGGGCGCGAGCGGAATGAAGCGCTCGAGCACGCCCAACACGGTGTCGTCCACGATCACCGGCGCGGCGTACTGCGGTCCGCCGTGGGCGACGCGGTGGCCGACGGCGACCAGGTTCGTCCGGACGTACTTCTGTCGCAACCAAGCGCCGACGCGGTCCATGGCGGCGCCGACCTCAGGCACCTCGCCGGGGTCGAACGCCTGGTCGGTCAGCGTCACCGCCGCGCCGTCGCGCGCATACAGCCGCGGGCGCTTCCCGATGCCGTCGAGCTGGCCGCGGCAGACGAGCGTCGGCTGCGGGCCGTCATCGAGGGAATAGACACAGAACTTCAGGCTCGACGAGCCGGCGTTGACGACGAGCAGCGCGTTCATGCCTCGACTCGCCGGCCGCCTCATGCGGCGACCGCCGCGCGCGAGCGCCGCGCGTGGGCGTAGAGCACCGCCACCGCGCACGACGCCAGCCGCGTGCGCTCGCTGTCGGCGCGGCTCGTCAGGATGATCGGCACGCGCGCACCGAGCACGATGCCGGCGGCGTCGGCGCGCGACAGAAACGTGAGGTTCTTGACGAGGATGTTGCCCGCCTCGAGGTCGGGCACCACGAGGATGTCGGGATCGCCGGCCACCGGCGAGGCGATCTTCTTGGTGCGCGCCGCCTCGGCGCTGATCGCGTTGTCGAACGCGAGCGGACCGTCGAGCACGCCGCCCTCGATCTGGCCGCGGTCGGCCATCTTGCACAGCGCGGCCGCGTCGATCGTCGACGGGATCTTGCTCGTCACCGTCTCGACGGCGGAGAGGATTGCGACCTTGGGCCGCTCGACCCCGAGCGCGCGCATGAAATCGATCGCGTTCTGGACGATATCGCGCTTGTCGTCGAGGGTCGGGAAGATGTTCACTGCCGCGTCGGTGACCGTGAGGACCTTGTGATAGGTCGGCACGTCCATGACGAAGGCGTGGCTCACGCGGCGGCTGGTGCGGAGGCCGGTGTCCTTTTTCACGACCTCGCTCATCAGCTCGTCCGTGTGGAGGCTGCCCTTCATCAACACCTCCGCGCGGCCCTGGCGTACGAGCTCGACGGCACGGGCCGCGCTCGCCTGGCTGTGCGGGGCGTCCTCGATCTGGTAGGCGTCGACGTCGAGCCTCAGGTCTTTTGCGGCGCGGCGGATACGGTCGGCGGGCCCGACGATGATCGGCTGCAGGATGCCGGCCCGCGCCGCTTCGACCACCGCGCCGAGCGACACGTCGTCGCACGGATGCGCAATGGCGGCGGTGATCGGCGGCACGTCCTTGCAGCGGGCGAGCAGCCGCTCGTACTTGCCGGTGCCACGTGTCTCGGTCATGCTTGTCTCCCGCGCGATTCCGCGCCGGCCGGTTCCATCAAGATCGACTCCACGCGCGCCAGGCGGTCCTTGCGGGCCGGGCTCAGCTCACCCGTGGCAGACAGGACTTTGCGCACCATGTCCATCACCGCCTCTCGCTCGGCCTGCGTCGGCAGGAGCTTCGGGAGCGACGCCAGCGCCTGCTTTTCGTCGAGCAGCAGCATGAAGAATTGGTCCCTGAACAGCGTGCGCCGCTCCGCCCCCGACAGCCGCCGGCCGGCAAAGAGCTCGGCGTGCTCCTCGCGAACGCGTGTCAGCATCTTGAATCCGCGGGTGTCAACGGTGCCCTCGTCGGCGCCGGCGTAGAGCAGAATCCTCACGCCCGCCTCGCGAAGTCCGCCCTCGCCGAACCGCGACCGCAGCGTGGCGATCTTCTGGGCCACGAGCGTCTCGTACACGTCGTCGCGGCCGCGGACCTCCGGCGCCTGCGCACGCAGGCCGAGCCACGCCTGCACCCACGGCGAGCCGTAGATCGCTTCGAACAGCGCCTCCGACGTCCGGTCCCGCGCGTCGCGGTAGCCGTCGAGCGCGCGCTCGATCTGATCCGAGACCTGACGCTCGAGCGCGAGGAACGGGTTGTCAGGCGACACCGGCCGGCGCTGGGCACGCACCTGCTCAGCGAGACGCGCGACCGCCTGCATCCACGGATTTCTGTCCGACCAGAGATGATGCTGCAAGCGATTGGGATGCAGGCGCCGCCCCGCTTCGGCGGTGGCTTCGCTGATCCACGGCTTGATCAGCGGACTCACGAACGTGCGATAGAGCCCCTCGTTGATCTCGGACGCGCGCGCGACGACGGCGAAGAGCTCCTCGTCCTGGCGCGTGTCCTCGAGTGACCGGATGTCGTCCAGCCGGCGGCGCTCGAAGTGGACCAGATAGCGGCCGGGGATCAACTCGCTGCCTGGCGCGTCCGGATGCTTGTCCTCGATGAGCATCTCCCAGAGACCGGGCGGCAGCGTCTCGATCAGGTCGAGCCCCTGCACCATCTCCGCATGCTCGCGCTGCGCCACCTTGCCGGAGACGAAGATGCCGAGATGGCCGATATCCTGATGCAGCAGGTAGACGATCGTCTGCTCGCGCGCGATCAGCTCCCGGTCGGTGGCGTAGCAGTCGAGGATCCAGTTCAAGGCCTGCTGTGGCGGCGTGATGTTGTCGCCCCACGACGCGAAGACGACGATCGGCGACTTGATGTTGCGCAGATCGATGCGCTTGCCCGCGGACGTCACGATGCCGCCGCCGGCGAGCTTGTTGCCGATGAAGAGGTTGTCGACGATGAAGCGCATCTCTTCCTCGTTCATCAGGAAGAAGCCGCCCCACCAGCGCTCGAACTCCAGGTAGCGTGGCGCCTCGGTGTCGATCTTCGAATAGAGGTTGTACTGCTTCGTCCACAGTGTGTTGGCGGGATTCAGGTTCTCGAAGTTGGCCACGATGTGCGCGCCGTCGAAGCGTCCGTTTCCGAGATCGCCGGCGAGCGAGGCCAGCCACGAGCCGCCGAGCAATCCCCCGCTGTAGCGCATCGGGTTCTGCTGGCCCTTGCCGGACCAGTAGGACAGCGGTGCCCCCGCGAGCAGGATCGGTCCCACCAGCTCCGGAGCCGCCGCGCTGAGCATCATCACCGCCCAGCCCGCCTGGCAGTTGCCGACGATGCACGGGCGCCCATCGGCCTCGGGATGCCGCTCGGCCACCGCTTTCAGGAAGTGCGCCTCGGCGTGTGCGATGTCCTCCAGCGTCTGGCCCGGCTCGGGTTCGGCGCGGAAGCCGACGAAGTAGCAGGGATGACCGGCGCGCAGGGCGACACCGATCTCGCTGTCCACCTTGAAGCCGCCGATGCCAGGTCCGTGGCCCGCGCGCGGATCGAAGACGACGAACGGACGCTTGCGCCGATCGGTCGTCGTGCCGGGCGGTGGGATGATCCGCACGAGGAAGTAGTTCACCGGTCGCTCCAGTGTGCGGCCGTCGACGACCATCTCGTGCTCGAAGACGAGGAGCGGCGGCTTGCCGCGCTCCTCGTGCTCGAGAAAGGCGTTGCCGCGCTGCCGCATGACGTCCCCGAAGAGGATCGTGCGCTGCCACGCGTCCACCCAGTACTCCCACGCGGCGCCCCAGTCGGCGAGCCGCGCATCGGGCACAGGCCAGCGGATGCCGACGCCGTCCTGGCTGCGGGGCCAGATGTTCTGCATCCAGTTTTGCCAGAGCTCGGCGGAGGTACGGAAAAAGTCCATTCGTCCCTCGTCTCTCGGTCGAATGGTGTTTCTTATCGCAGGTACGACGTGAGAGAAAATCAGACCTTCTGCCTAGGCCCTCACCGTATTGGACGAAGGTCTTATGGGCCGAGGGTCGGTGCGCGCTGAGGCGTCATGCAGATCGATGTGCTGCGTCGTGTACTTCGCGCTGCTCACGCTCGGCCTCACCGCGTGCAGCGCGCCGTTGTCAGGTCCGCGCCGTTCCGACTCCGCGGTCAACGCTGGTCCGCGCGCGCTAGCCAGTGCCGACGCACCCGTTACCGACACGCCTATACGCGAGGGAGGCGTGGCCGACACCAGCGATGACGTGGAGGTCGAGGCCTACGATCCGTGGGAGGGCTGGAACACGAAGGCATTCGAGTTCAACCGGCGCGTGGATCGGTACGGTCCCGAGACGCGCGCTCAGCGTTGCTCGGGTGCGGTCAGCAGCGCGCGCAGCGCCTCGTCGAGCCGCCGCGGCTCGACCGGCTTCACGAGGTGCAGGTCGAAGCCGGCCTCGCGCGCCATGCGCATGTCCTCGCTCCGGCCGTAGCCGGTGAGGGCGATCAGCTTCATCGTGCGGCCGGCCTCCGTTGCGCGGATGCGGCGCGCTACTTCGTAGCCGTTCAGCCCCGGCAGGCCGATGTCGATCAGCGCGACATCCGGCCGCAGCTGCAGCGCGGCGTCGACGCCCGCCGGACCGTCGACGGCGGTGCACACGTCGTGGCGCTCGAGCGTCAGCAGCGCCAGCAGCATGTCGCGCGCGTCGGCGTTGTCCTCGACGACGAGAATCCGGCATGGCGCCGGCGCCGCGTGTAACGCCTCCGCGTTTTCGCGGCCCAGGCGGCTCGAACGCGGCAAACGGGCGGTGAACACGCTGCCCTGGCCGGCGCCGGCGCTGCGCGCCTCGACGCGGCCGCCGTGCAACTCCACGAGCTGGCGCACCAGCGTGAGGCCGATGCCGAGGCCGCCCG
>QHSO01000218.1 GCA_003220475.1 Candidatus Rokuibacteriota bacterium
CTCACCGAGTTCACCGGCAAGGTGCAGTACCAGGACATCGTGGAAGGCGTGACCGTGCGCGAGGAGTTCGACGAGGTCACCGGCCTCGCGCGCAAGGTCATCATCGAGGACGCCGATGGCCGGCTGCAGCCCGGCGTCATCATCAGCTCGGGCGACAGCGCGGCGCCCACCACGGACCGCCACCGCTATCCGCTCCCCGTGGGCGCCAACCTCTCGGTGGCCGACGGCACCGACGTCTTCGCTGCCGACATCATTGCCAAGATCCCGCGCGAGACGACCAAGACCAAGGACATCACCGGCGGTCTGCCGCGGGTGGCCGAGCTGTTCGAGGCGCGCAAGCCCAAGGAGCAGGCGGTCATCACCGAAATCGATGGCCGGGTCGAGATGGGCGGCTTCGTGAAGGGCATGCGGAAGATCGTGATTCGAGCGGATAACGGTGAAACGAAGGAGTATCTAATCCCTCGCGGAAAACATATCAGTGTTCACGAGGGAGATCGTGTCAAGGCGGGAGAAGCCCTGATGGATGGCTCGCCGAACCCGCACGATTATCTCGCCGTGCTCGGTGACCGCGAGCTGCAGCGCTACCTCGTCAACGAGGTGCAAGAGGTCTATCGGCTGCAGGGCGTGACCATCAACGACAAGCACATCGAGATCATCGTGCGCCAGATGCTGAGGCGCGTGCGCATCGAGGAGGTCGGCGACACCGAGTTCGTGGTGGGCGAGCTGGTCGACAAGTTCGTCTTCCAGGAGGAGAACGAGCGTGTGCTGTCGCAGGGCAAGCGCCCGGCCACGGCCAAGCCCGTGCTCCTCGGCATCACCAAGGCGTCGCTGTCGACCGACAGCTTCATCTCGGCAGCGTCGTTCCAGGAGACGACGCGGGTGCTCACCGAGGCGGCGATCTCCGGCAAGACCGACGATCTGCGCGGTCTGAAGGAAAACGTCATCGTCGGCCGGCTCATCCCGGCCGGCACCGGTCTCGGCAACTACACGCGCGTCGAGGTCCTCACGCCGGGTGGCGAGGCGGTGAAGCCGCTCGATCAGGTGCTGAGCTTCGACCCACCGCCGACGGAAACGCCGGAGGGCGACGGCTCGGTCGCCGCTGCGGTCTAAATGGCCTTCAAGATTGACTTGGTGGGGTCGTTCGGTTATAACGTGAGAGTTTTGTCGCCGTGTGAGGCGACGGAGAGCCATGCCGACGATTAACCAGCTCGTTCGCTACGGCCGGGAAGCGGTGCGTAAGAAGTCGAAGACGCCCGCGATGCAGGCGTGCCCGCAGAAGCGGGGCGTGTGCATCCGCGTCTACACGACCACACCGAAGAAGCCGAACTCCGCCCTCCGCAAGGTGGCGCGGGTACGGCTCACGAACGGGCTCGAGGTCACGTCGTACATCCCCGGTGTCGGCCACAACTTACAGGAGCACTCGATCGTGATGATCCGCGGCGGCCGCGTGAAGGACCTGCCGGGCATTCGCTATCACATCATCCGCGGCTCGCTCGACACCGCCGGCGTGACCGGTCGCAAGCAGAGCCGCTCGAAGTACGGCGCCAAGGCGCCGAAGGCCGGAGGCGCCTGATGCGGCGCGCGGGCGCGGCCAAGCGAGAGGTGCTGCCGGATCCCAAGTACGGCTCCCGGCTGGTGGCGAAGTTCGTCAACATCATGATGATCTGCGGGAAGAAGTCCACGGCGGAGCAGATCATGTACGAGGCGCTGGCCGCCGTCGAGGACCGCAGCAAGCAGGAAGCGCTCAAGATGTTCAAGACGGCCATCGACAACGTCAAGCCCGCGGTCGAGGTGAAGTCCCGCCGCGTCGGCGGCTCGACGTACCAGGTGCCGGTGGAGGTGCGGCCCGATCGCCGCACGTCGCTGGCCATGCGCTGGGTGATCGGTGCCGCGCGGCGGCGCGCCGAGCGCAGCATGTCCGAGAAGCTCGCGGCTGAGCTGCTCGACGCCGCCAACAACCGCGGCACGGCCGTGAAGAAGCGCGAGGACACGCACAAGATGGCCGAGGCCAACAAGGCGTTCGCGCACTATCGCTGGTAGCGGCAAGTCCACACAGAGGGGGGCCGAAACCTGGTCCCCCTCTTCGCGTGTAAAGCAGAAAGAAAGCAGAGGACGACGTGGAGCGGCAGTACTCGCTGGAGAGGACGCGCAACATCGGCATCATGGCCCACATCGACGCGGGCAAGACGACGACGACCGAGCGCATCCTCTATTACACCGGGCGCTCGTACAAGATCGGCGAAGTCCACGAAGGCACCGCGACGATGGACTGGATGGTGCAGGAGCAGGAGCGCGGGATCACCATCACCTCCGCCGCCACCACCTGCTTCTGGCGCGACTGCCGCGTCAACATCATCGACACGCCCGGCCACGTTGACTTCACCGTCGAGGTGGAGCGCTCGCTGCGCGTGCTCGACGGCGCCGTGGCCCTGCTCGACGCGGTGTCCGGCGTCGAGCCGCAGACGGAGACGGTGTGGCGCCAGGCCGACAAGTACCGGGTGCCGCGCATGGTCTTCGTCAACAAGATGGATCGCGTCGGTGCCGATTACTACCGCTGCATCGACATGCTGAGGACCCGCCTCGGCGCGCACCCCGTGCCCATCCACATTCCGATCGGCCGCGAGGACCAGTACCGCGGCCTCGTGGACCTGATCGATCAGACGGCGATGGTGTGGGACGACAACGACGACACACTCGGCAAGGAGTTCAAGAAGGTCCCCGTCCCCATCGACCTCGCGGACACCGTGAAGGAGTATCGCGAGAAGATGATCGAGGCCCTCGCCGAGGTCGACGACCACCTGATGGAAAAATATGTGGGCGGCGAGACCATCAGCCCGGCGGAGCTGAAGGCGGCCGTGCGCAAGGGCACCATCGCCATGAAGCTGTTCCCCGTGCTCTGCGGCTCCGCCTTCAAGAACAAGGGCGTGCAGGCGCTGCTCGACGCCGTCATCGATTATCTGCCGTCGCCGCTCGACATTCCGCCGGTGCAGGGCATCAATCCGGAGACGCGGGAGACGGAAGAGCGCAAGGCGTCGGACGAGGCGCCGTTCGCGGCCCTGGCGTTCAAGATCATGAACGACCAGCATGTGGGCCAGCTCGTCTTCTTGCGCGTCTACTCGGGCACCCTCGACGCCTCCAGCGGCGTGTTGAACTCCACCAAGGACAAGAAGGAGCGGGTGGGGCGGCTGCTGCGGATGCACGCGAACAAGCGCGAAGAGGTCGAGGCCATCGCGGCCGGCGACATCGCGGCCGCCATCGGGCTCAAGTACACGACCACCGGCGACACCCTCTGCGATCCCGACAAGCCGATCGTGCTCGAGTCGATGACCTTCCCGGAGCCGGTCATCGCGGTGGCCATCGAGCCCAAGACGCGCGCCGACGAGGAAAGGCTCGGCGTGTCGCTCTCGCGCCTGGCCCTGGAGGACCCGACCTTCCGCGTGACGACGGAAGAAGAGACGTCGCAGACGCTGATCCACGGGATGGGGGAGCTGCACCTGGAGATCATCGTCGACCGCCTGCTGCGCGAGTTCCGCGTGGAGGCGAACGTCGGCAAGCCGCAGGTCGCCTACCGCGAGACTATCCGCAAGAAGGGTGAGGCCCAGGGCAAGTTCGTCCGCCAGACGGGGGGCCGCGGCCAGTACGGCGACGTGTACATCGAGGTCGAGCCGAACGAGCCCGGTGGCGGCTTCGTGTTCGAGAACAAGATCATCGGCGGCGCGGTGCCGAAGGAGTACGTCCCGGCCGTCGAGAAGGGCATCAAGGAGGCCATGGAAACCGGCGTGCTCGCCGGCTATCCGATGGTGGACATCAAGGTCCAGCTCACCGATGGTTCCTACCACGACGTGGACTCATCCGAGATGGCCTTCAAGATCGCGGGATCGATGGGTTTCAAGGAGGCCTGCCGCAAGGCGAAGCCCGCCCTCCTCGAGCCGGTGATGGACGTCGAAGTGGTCACGCCCGAGGAATACATGGGCGCGATCGTCGGCGACCTCAACAGCCGCCGCGGTCGGATCCTCTCGATGGAAGCGCGCGGCAGCTCGCAAGTCATCCGCGCCAACGTGCCGCTCGGCCAGATGTTCGGGTACGCGACGGAGATGCGCTCGATGACACAGGGGCGGGCCACGTACACGATGCAGTTCGCCCGGTACGAGGAAGTCCCGACGGCGATCGCCGAAGAGATCATGGCCAAGGTGGCGGGCAAGCCAGCCGCCCGCGCCGGCACCCGCTAAGAACGAGGCAGAGTCGGAGGAGCGCAGATGGCCAAGGCCAAGTACGAGCGGACGAAGCCGCACGTGAACGTGGGGACGATCGGGCACATCGACCACGGCAAGACGACGCTGACGGCGGCGATCACGAAGGTGTTGCACACGAAGAACGCCAAGATCGCGGTGCGGGAGTACGGGTCGATCGACAACGCGCCGGAAGAGCGGGAGCGGGGGATCACGATCGCGGTGGCGCACGTGGAGTACGAGACGGACAAGCGGCACTACGCGCACATCGACTGTCCGGGGCATGCGGACTACATCAAGAACATGATCACGGGGGCGGCGCAGATGGACGGGGCGATTCTGGTGGTGGCGGCCAACGACGGGCCGATGCCGCAGACGCGCGAGCACGTGCTGCTGGCGCGGCAGGTGAACGTGCCGTTTCTGGTGGTGTTCATGAACAAGGTGGACATGGTGGACGACCCGGAGATTTTGGATCTGGTGGAGCTGGAGGTGCGGGAGCTGCTCAAGAAGTACCAGTTTCCGGGGGACGAGGTGCCGGTGATCCGGGGCTCGGCGCTGCAGGCCAACGAGAAGCCGGAGGACCCGAAGGCGGCGGAGGCGATCTGGAAGCTGATGGCGGCGGTGGACAGCTACATTCCGACGCCGCCGCGGCCGGTGGACAAGCCGTTTCTGATGCCGATCGAGGACATCTTTTCGATCACGGGGCGGGGGACGGTGGTGACGGGGCGCATCGAGCGGGGGATCGTGAAGGTGGGGGAAGAGATCGAGATCGTGGGGATGGCGGACACGCGCAAGTCGGTGGTGACCGGAGTCGAGATGTTCCGCAAGCTGCTCGATGAAGGGCAAGCCGGTGATAACGTCGGCTGCCTCCTGCGTGGCATCGACAAAGACGATGTCCAGCGCGGCCAGGTGCTGGCCAAGCCGGGGTCGATCAAGCCGCACCAGAAGTTCAAGGCGGAAGTGTACGTGCTGACGAAGGAAGAGGGGGGGCGGCACACGCCGTACTTCAACGGGTACCGGCCGCAGTTTTATTTTCGGACGACGGACGTGACGGGGGTGTGCACGTTGCCGGCGGGGACGGAGATGGTGATGCCGGGGGACAACGTGACGATGGCGATCGAGCTGATCACG
>QHSO01000219.1 GCA_003220475.1 Candidatus Rokuibacteriota bacterium
TCGCGCGCTGGCCGAAGGGGATCAACTACGCGGGCTACGTCGGCCACTCGGCGCTGCGCACCTATGCCATGGGCGAGCGCGCGTTCGCCGAGCCGGCGACCGCGGAAGATTTGGCCGTGATGAAGCGCGAGCTGGCCGACGCGCTCGCCGCCGGGGCGATGGGCTTCACGACGTCGCGCACGCGTAACCACGAGACGGCCGATCGCCGGCCGGTGGCCAGCCGCGTCGCCGAGTGGAGCGAGGTGCGCGAGCTGGTGCAGGTGATGGGCGATCTCGGCGCCGGCATCTTCGAGATCGCCGGCGAGGACACGGGCCGTGATCTCGACCGCCAGCGGGACTATCTGCAACGGCTGCGCGACCTCGCCGTGGAGACCGGCGTGCCGGTCACGTGGGGCATGTTCAGCTCGCGGTTCATGCCGGACGCGTGGCGCGCGTACTTCGCCACGCTCGACGAGACCGCGCGTGCCGGCGGCCGCATGTTCGCCCAGGTGCACAGCCGCTCGCTGTCCGTCGTGCTCTCGTTCGAGACGCGGCTGCCCTTCGATCGCCTGCCGGAGTGGCGCGACGTGCGCCGGCGCCCGCTCGACGAGCAGCGCGTGCTCCTGCGCGATCCGGAGGTGCGCCGGCGGCTGGTGAAGGCGGCCGCCGAGGCGGAGTACGGCCGCGTCGTCGGTGCCGAGGCACGCAAGCCCGATTACGAATGGACGATGCTCATGGAGGATCCGTGCGGGCCGCACCGGCCCATCGCCGAGATCGCGCGCGAGCGTGGCGTCGATCCCGTGGAGGCGATGATCGAGGTGGCGCTGGAGCGTGATCTCAAGGCCTTCTTCGTCCAGCCGCTGTTCAACGAAAACTTCGACGACGTCCTGGAAATGATGAAGCACAAGCACTCGGTGGTGACGTTCTCCGATTCCGGCGCGCACGTCTCGCAGATCATGGACTCGTCGCTGCAGACCCAGGTGCTCGCCTACTGGGTGCGCCGCCGCCAGGCGCTCACCCTCGAGGAGGGCGTGCGGATGCTGACGCTCGAGCCGGCGTCGGCCTGGGGCCTCCACGAGCGCGGGTTGCTGCGCGAGGGGCTGGCCGCCGACGTGATCGTCTTCGATCCCGACCGCGTCGCGCCCGACATGCCCGAGGTCGTCAACGACCTGCCCGCCGGCGCCCGGCGCCTGCGCCAGAAGGCCACCGGCTTCCACGCCTCGATCGTGAACGGTCAGGTCGTGCTGCGCGACGGCGAGCATACCGGAGCGCATCCGGGCCGCGTCTTGCGCGGGCCTCTCGCCGCAGCGAAATAGCCGGTAACGGCGCCGCCGCCTTGCGGCGCTCGGTCTACAATGCGGGGCCATGAACTGGCTGGTGAAGGAAGAGCCGACCCACTACGCGTTCGACGCGCTCGTGGAGGACAAGACGGCGGTGTGGAGCGGCGTCAGGAACGCGCTCGCGCAGAGGCATCTTCGCGCCATCAAAAAAGGTGACCGGATCTTCTACTATCACACCGGCGACGAGAAGGCGGTCGTCGGGATCGCGAAGGCCGTGTCAGATCCCTATCCGGATCCGGAGGATGCGGCCGGAAAGTACGTCGCCGTGGATATCGCGCCGGTGAAACGGCTTCCCAGGCCGGTCACGCTCGCCGAGATCAAGGCCGACGCCGCCTTCAAAGATTTTGCGCTCGTCCGCATCGCGCGGCTCTCGGTGATGCCCGTCACCGATGCCGAGTGGACGCGCATCGAGCGCATGGCGGCAACGTCCGGCTAGTCACGGCTTCGCGAGCAGCAGCCGCTTCGCCGTGTTCAACGTGACCACGAAGCCCTGCGGCCCACTCGTCTCGCCCTTCGCGATGTTGTGACTCACGATGCCGATGACCTCGCCCCGCACGTTGAACATCGGCCCGCCCGAGTTGTCGGTGTCGATGGTGGCATCGGTCTGGAAAAACTCGGCGAGTGGCATGGTCCGATACGCGGTGTTCGGGGACCACCGCGCCTGGATGGAGCCGACGCTGAGCGCGGAGGGCAGCCGCGAGGGCGCACCCAGGATGAAGACCTTGTCGCCGACGCGAACGGTGTCGGAGTCGGCCATCGGCGACGCGATCGCGTCCGCCGGCACGCGGTCGAGCTGTAGCAGAGAAAGGTCCGCCGAGGCCGGCGCGGAGGCGACCACGCGGGCCGACACCGTCTCGCCGCTCGGGAACCGCACGGAGATCTCGTCCATGCCGTGCACCACGTAGGCCGCCGTCAGCACCTGACCCGTCGCGGAGATGAGAACGCCGGCGCCGGTCTCGGTAATGCGACTCGGGGTCTTCGCCATCGCGTCGCGCCCGCGCGCTCGGATGACGACGACCGACGGCGCGGCCTTCTCCGCCACCTGCTGAATCGACTGGGGCGCCGGTGTGGCCTCGCCGGCGTGCGCCGCGACGACGTGCGTGACGAGGAACCCGACCACCAGCCATGCCAGCCGCCACACGACGCTCAGACCGTTCGACGTGCTCTGCATATCCGACCTCCCATCGTTGACTCGAACATTATCGACGCAGGCAGGCTAGGGGCTCTGCGGGTGACCGACTACTGGCAGAAGTACCGGGTGCTCGGAGGGAAAATCGACAGTGGGCCTAGGCCCTTCGATGACCTTGTTGGCCTTGCTCTTCTGGCCGTGCGCGGGACGGGCCGCCGCAGCGGAGGTCAGGACCGTCAGAGCCTTCGCGCGGCATTCGCGGCGCAACAACGCTGCGATCACGTGACATCAGCAGGGTCGCTTGCGGAAGAGCATCTCTCGGACCCCAGATTTCAGGAGAACCGAGTCGCAGAGCTCGAGGCCCGCGAACATCAGGCTGATGTCGCGGTTGTGCAGAATCCACCGCCGGCGCGGCGCGGGATAGGAGCGATACCGAAGGTGCGCTGCGTCTTCGATGAAGTACTTGACGTAGCGCGGATGGTCCGAGGCCACGGCACCGAAAAACGCCAGCAGCACGCCGCCCGGGCGCACGAGCCGTATCAGCTCTTCCGCCAGGGCGCTGGCCGCGAGCGGATCGATGTAGTCGAAGATGTCCCAGCCGAGCACCGCGTCGATGCTGGCGTCGGGCAACGGGAACCGTCCGCTCAGGAACCGCGGAAGTTGATCGAGCTTGTCTTGCTTGATGTGGCGATCGATGTCCGCGTACAGGTCCTCGACGTGGATCTTGCAGTCGACCCGGTCGCCAAGGAACGTGACGTTCGAGCCGATGACGGGACCCAGATCCACCACCTCGGCGGCCGGCCGCGAAAACAGCAGTGAGAGACAGCTCGCCAGGGTTTTGCTGGCGTAAACCGTTTCGGGCTCAGACGCGGGCGAGCTCACCGTTCACGGAAGACGGCTCGGGCTTGCGAATGTCCGGCTTCGGCTGATCCCGCGGCTGCATGTCGATGGTGCCGCGGAAGTGCGAGCCATCGGCGATGGCGACGCGGGGAGCCACGATGTCGCCTTCGACCGATCCGCTTTCCTTGATGTCGACCTTCTCGGTCGCGATCAGGTTGCCCGTGACGTGGCCGAGGACGACGATCGTCTTGGCCGTGACCTGCCCGTTGATCCGGCCGTGGGAGCCCACCGTGAGGACATGGTCGCGCAGCGCGATCTTGCCTTCCACGCCTCCCTGCACGGTCAGATCCTCGTCGCCGCTCAGCTCGCCGCTGATGAGGATGCTCTGTCCGACGCCTGCCAGCAGCTCGTCATCGAGCGGTCGCTTCTTCTGCAGCGGATCCACGTCGCCGGACGACGTCGCCGACTGGGCCGGCGTCGGCGACGAAAAGCACGCGACTATCGCCTCACGTTTCCACATCGGCTCACCTCCGTGGACGGTGCGTCACAGTGCGCCGAGTGACCACGCGCGACTATCGGACCTTAGTCCTAGGCGGCGGGCAGCTCTCCCCACGCGCCTTCCTCGAGGTCGCCGTCCTCGCGGCCGGTGGAGATGACGAGCCGCCGCGGGGGCAGTGGACCGGCGAATCGGTTCGCGACCGTGACGCCGACCAACCAGCGCCACGAGCACCGTGGTGCCGATCAGCGTGACGCGGAGCCATCGCCGCCTGAGGGCCATCGCGTACGCCCCCAGCCGACCCGGGGGCACGGTCGGCGCTTCGCCGGAAGTGGAGCGCGACGCGGGTCAGACGGGCAATTCGACCACCGCCCGAACGAAGCGCTCCACTTCGGCCTCGTCGTTGTAGTAGTGCACGCTGGCGCGGACGACCGCGTCGGCTCCGCCCGCGGGCAGATCGAGGCGCGACAGGCGGGCCTCGTGGACGTTGATGTTCATCGCGCGCAGTCGATCGCGCGTCCGGCCGGCGGCTTCGCCGTCCTTGAGAAAGCCGACGATGCCGCACAGCTCTGCGCCCCGATCGTGCACGGTCACGCCGGGTCGCTTGGCAAGCTCGCGTCGCAACAGCGCGGCGAGCGCTTTGACCCGTGCCTCGATCGCGTCGATGCCGACGCGCATCGCGTAACGCGCGGCGACGGCCAGGCCGATCTGGCCGGCGATGAATCGCTCCCAGTTTTCGAACCGGCGCGCGTCGTCACGGACGACATAGGTGTCGGCGTCGGTCCACGCCGCGGCATGGAGATCGATGAACGGCGGCTCGAGTTTCGCGATGGTGTCGTGCCGTACATAGAGGAAGCCGGTGCCGCGGGGCCCGCGTAGATATTTGCGGCCCGACGCCGAGAGCATGTGACAGCCGATCCGCCGCACATCGACCGCGAGGTGGCCGACCGACTGGCAGGCATCGAGGAGATAGAGGATGCCGTGGCGCGCCGCGAGCCGACCCACAGCGGCCACCGGATTGACGAGCCCGGTTCTGCCGGGCACGTGCGTAATGGCGATGAGCTTCGTGCGCGGACAGATCGCGCGCTCGAGCGCGGCGAGGTCGAGCTGGCCGGATGCGTCGCTGTCGACCACGTCGATCTCGATGCCGACGCGCGCCTTCAGCTGGAGAAATGCGAGATAGTTCGACAGGTACTCGGCGCGCGCCGTGACGACGCGATCGCCCGCACGGAACGGAACCGCGTAGAAGGCCATGTCCCAGCCGCGCGTGGCGTTTTCGACGACCGCGATCTCGTCGGGACGCGCACCGATCAGCGCGGCGACGGCGTCGTAGGCGTCCGCGATGCGATCGGCCGCTTCGGCAGCCGCTTCGTAGCCGCCGATGGCGGCCTCGCGTGCGAGATGGCTCGTGATCGCATCGAGGACGGGGCGCGGCGGCAAGGCAGCGCCCGCGTTGTTGAAATGGACGACGTTGGCCACACCGGGCGTGTCCGATCTGAGCGACGGCACGTCGAGCGCCATGACCACCTCCTGGGAACCTGGCGGCGGCGATGATGCTCACACACGATGCACGTCAGTTCCATACTGCTGCGGCCGAGCCGCCGAGCTCGACAG
>QHSO01000037.1 GCA_003220475.1 Candidatus Rokuibacteriota bacterium
ATGCGGGCCCGGGTCCGTTTCTTCGCGCGCCCAGTTGTTGGTCAGCGCGCCGACGCGCAGCCCGTGCTGGCGCAGGCGGCCGACCGCGCGCAGCATCTGCGGCCGCTCGCGGCCCGCCTCCGCGATGTACTGCATGAGCCGCTTGCCGTCGACGCCTACGCCGCGCGCACGACAGTCGGCCTCGAACGGCGCGCACCAGGCGTCCAGCGTGAGCTCGCCACGCTCCAATCGCGACCATGCGCCCATGTCGCCGGAGGCCACGACGGCGCGGTTGATGGCGTTGGCGGGCAGGCCATGGTCGCGCTCGTAGCGGGCGATCGCGTGCAGGGGCGAATCCTGGATGACACCGCCGATGTCGAAGAGCACGCCGGCGATGCGCGCCACCGGTCAGCGCGCGACGGAGCGAAACGCCTGCGCGGCCACCGGCTCGGCGGGCACGTCGCGCAGAGCGACGGCCACGCGGAGCGCGCGCAGGCCGTGCACGCCCTGCAGCTCTTCGAGCTCGACGTCCTCGACCTCGCCGCTGACGTAGCCGAGGTGGCGCAGGTACTCGAGATAGCCGCGATACTCCGCGGCCTCGCCGCCCTGGCCGTATACGATGGCGAGCTTGCCCGGCTGCGTCACCCGCTCGGTCGTGCCCTTGATCAGGGCCTTGTCGATGCGCTTTTTGACGATCTCGTAGCGGATGTCGTAGGCGCCGTCGACGTCGAAGCGCTTCTCGTCGAAGCGGAAGCGGATCGACATCGGCGCGTGCTGCACGAGCACGAGGTGCGTGGTGTGCAGCGGCACCGGCAGCTCGGCGGTCAGCCGGTCGGCGCGCGCGGCGACGCCGCACAGGACCATGAGCTGCCAGATGCGCAGGCTCTTGAGATAGAGCGGGTCGAAGCGACCGTCCTCGACGAGCGAGCCGCCGACGTAGATCTGGTGGTCGACGCCGTCGGTCTTCTGCTTCTCGAAGTAGTGCGGGAAGATGTCCTGCGCTGCCTCCTCCTCGAGATCGAGGTACGAGGAGATCATGTCCGCGATGCGCGTGACGCTGTCTTCGAAGACCCGGCGCTGGCCGTAGACGGCGCCGAGCCGCGGATCGAGGGCGCCTCGGTACGCTTCGATGGCGCCGCGCACCGCCTCGCTGAACGGGCCGAGATGGTCGAAGAGTGATTCCACCTCCGCGCGCAGGAAGGCGACGATGCCCATCTCGTCGCCGGCGGCCACGCCCTCTCGGATCTGCTCGGCGTGGCGCTCGACGCGGTACCGCAGCTGGTCGAGGGCCGGCAGTCGGCGCGCCTTGTAAGCGACGTCGACGACCTCACGCGCCAGCGCCAGCTGGGTGAGGAGATCGGCCTGGATGGCGCGCTCGCGCTGCACCGACGAGCCGCGGATGTCGGAGAGCGCGTAGAGCGGATAGACGTTCTCGAAGACGATCGGCTGCAGCTCGGCCGCGCTGGCACGGCCCGCGCGCTCCAGCTCGTCGAGCACCGCCTTGCGAAAGCGCCACTCGACCACCGGATGGATGGCCGTGAAGCGCTCCTTGATCTCGGTCTGCACGCGGGCGTTGAACTCGTCCATGCTGCGTCGGACGGCCATCGCGAACAGCGGCAGGACCTCGTGCAGCTTCGGCAAGTGCGTGGCGTCGATGTCGTCGGGATCGGGAGAGCCGAGCTCGAGCGTGCCGATCACGCGGTCCTGATAATGCAGCGGCGCGACCACCAGCGTCCGCACGCCCGAGGCGAGCACCGAATCCTCGACCGGCGTCCGGTTCGGCATGGCGGCGAGATCCTCGATGATGATCGGCTCTCCCGACTGCACCGCCCGCGCGTAGATCGTCCCCGCGAACTCCGAGACCTTGTGGTGGGCGGAGTCGGCGAAGATGCACGAATGCTCGTGCGACGAGAAATCGTTGAGGATGAGCACCCGATCGCCGTCGATGGCGCCGATTCCCAGCTTGAGGTTGGGGCGGCGGAACAGCGTGCGCAGCCGCGACTCCACGCCGCAGAAGCGCTCCTTCGACACGATCGACTCGCGGTCGATCAGGTCGCGCTTGAGGGCCGAGAGCACCTCCTGGTCGGTGACCTCCACCGCCTTGACGATCGAGAAGCCGCGCAGCACGAACCGATCCGACGGGAGCAGGTCGCTCAGCCCCTCGGCGTCGAGGAGGTTGGCCTGGAGCCGGCGGCACATGTCGTCGGGCAGCTCGGGCAAGGGTCCGGTCGCATCGACCTCGACGAACGTCCAGTCGAAGAGGAGTCGGAAGTGCCGGTCGAGGCCGGTCTCGGGATCGGGGACGGTCAGGATCATCGGATGGTCGAGCTCGAGCTCGATCCCGTAGATCCGTTGCAGCACCAGCGCGTATGCGTAGGCGCGCCGCATCGCGGCCACCAGCGACGCGTCGAGGTTGACGCGTCCCTTCAGCCGCCACTCCTCCGTCATCAAGAGGCGCTCCATCGGCGGCGTGGCGTAGAAGCCGTGCAGCTGAAATGGCACCATCGCGGCGCCATAGTGGTGATCGCGGCTCGCCGGCGGGAAGGCGGCCGCCATCAGCAGGTCCACGAGATCCTCGTGACGCTCGACGAGGCCGCAGTCGGTCAGCGGAGCGAGCAGCTCCGGCGCCTTGGCCACCTCGTCGGTGATGACACGGGCCACGGCACCCTTCGCCGAGTCCTTGCCCGCCATCCGCGTCCAGAAGTCGATGACCGGCTTCAGCGACAGCTCGGTCCGGAACGGGACGCCGCCGATATCCTCGGCGAGCGCCGTCTGCAGATCGGTGGAGCCGGTGCGGGCGAAGGCGATGCGGTCTTGCTGTGCCATAGGGTCGATTCTACCGCCCGAAGAACCCGCCGGCGGGGCGGGCATGCGCATGCCAGTGGTCCGGAATGTTGCGCATGTGCTGGTCCAGCCAGTGTTCCCCGATTTGGCGTTGTGCCACGTTTTTCAGATGCGCCAGCATGTGCGAGAGATGCTGGTCCGGCGGGTCCACCCCGTGGCGCCGCCAGACCACCATCGGCGTCTCGCAGATCTCGCACTCGGCGATCCAGCAGATCTCGTCCTCGTGGAACCACGGCGTGATTCGCTCGGCCCGGCACAGCATGCACTCGGCGGCCATGCTCAGTACCTGTTGGCGATGGGCAGCTCGTCGGCGGGGAACAGCGTGATGATCTGCGCCCCACCCGGCGTCACGATGACTTCCTCCTCGATCCGCGCCGCCGACGTGCCATCGGTGGCCGGGCAGTACGTCTCCACCGCGAACATCATCCCGGCCTGCAGCTCCATCGGGTCGTCGAACGAGTTGAGCCGGCTGATGATCGGGCGCTCGTGCAGGCCCAGGCCGATGCCGTGGCAGAAGTTGAGGCCGAAGGCCGCCATCTCGCTCTCGAAGCCGATCTCCTGCGCCTTGGGAAAGGCCCGCGCGATCTTGTCGGTGGTCACGCCGGGCTTGATGAGCGCGATGGCCTCGTCCATCCACTCGCGCGCCTTCTTGTAGGCGACGAGCTGCGGCTTCGTCGCCCGCCCGACGCTGAACGTGCGGTAGTAGCAGGTGCGATAGCCGACGAACGACATGATGATGTCGAAGAACGCCTGATCGCCCGGCCGGATGATACGGTCGGTGAAGTTGTGCGGGTGCGGACTGCAGCGCTCGCCGGAGATCGCGTTGATCGCCTCGACGTTGTCCGAGCCCATCTCGTACAAGCGCTTGTTGGCCAGCGCCACGATCTCGTTCTCGCGCGCGCCGGGCTTGAGCGCTTCGAAGATATCCTGGTAGACGCCGTCGACCATCGCCGCCGCCATGTTGAGCAGCGTCAGCTCGTCCTGGCTCTTCAGCATCCGCGCCTCGAGCATCACCTGCTGACCGTCGCGGACCTCCACGCCCAATTCTTGAAGCGCGAACAGGAACGGCGGCTCGACCAGATCGACGCCGAGCGGCATGCCGGCCACGCCCTCGGCCTTGAGGATCTCCCGAATCTCTTCCGCCGCGCGCTTGAAGAGCCCCGCCTTCGGCGAGACGGCGCCACGCATGCCGACCATGCCCGCCAGCGACTGACGCTCGGCGATCTGCGGCGCATAGAGCCGATGGTGGCGCGCGGCCGACCCGAAGTCCCAGACCCACGGCTCGCCCGTGCCGGTCAGCAGGCACCAGCGCGTGAGCTTGTCGCGTGCCCATTCGCCGATGACCGTGCCCGAGAGGTAGCGGATGTTGTACTGGTCGAACACGAGCACGGCCCCGAGGTCGGATTTCGCCAGCGCCTGGCGCGCGCGGCCGAGGCGGTAGGCGTGCAGCCGCTTGAAGTCTACACGCTCCTCGAAATCGACCTGGGTGTGGCCGGGCGCCTGGAGCGGCCGGTCCCAGCGATGGCGCGGGTCGACGTCATCGGCGCTGACGGGGCGCGGAGTCACGGGAGGCTTGCGCGGCATGGATTCTCCTCAGCGGCCACGGACGGAACGGGCGCGGCGGAGCACGACGAAGTACTGGTACGGCAAGAACTCGTGACGCGCGACCGGCACCAGTCCCGCGCGGCGTCCGATGCCGACGAACTTCTCGGGTGGGATCCGCCGGCGCAGCGGCGGGCCCATCGGCGTCTCGCGATACGCCCAGTCGATCGCCGCGAGCCGTCCGCCCGGCTTCAAGCAGCGCGCGAGGCGTTGGACGAACGCCGGCCCGTCCGCCACGTGGTGGTAGGCGTTCACGAACAGCGCCAGGTCGCACGACGCGGGCGGCAGCATCGGATCGTCGTCGCGGCTCAGCACCGGGGTGACGTTGCCGGCGCCGTCGAGCCGTTTCACGAGCGCGGTGAGCACCTCGGGCTCGGGATCGACCGCGTACACACGCCCACGCGGACCGACGGCGCGCGCCAGTCGTGTCGTGAAGTAGCCGGGTCCCGAGCCGACGTCGGCGACGACGGCGCCGCGCCGCAGGCGCAGCACCCTCAGCACGCGATCGGGCCGCTGCCAGCGCGCGCGCGTTGTGGCGAGCTGGCGCCGCATGAGACGCCGCAGTTCCGGCGGGTTGCCGTGCCGGCTGCGCGCCGCCATCAGCGCTTCTCGGGCGCCACCGCGCGATAGCGCGCGAGCAGTGCGGCATGCCGCTCGGCATCGAGCGACTTCACGACGCGCGCCGCCGACGGCGGATACTTCGCCAGCCGATCGCGCGGGCGCAAGGGCCGCGGCGAAAAGCCGCCCCCGCAGTTCGGGCAGACGTCGAACAACGTCTCGCGCACGCAGGTCGCGCAGAACGTGCACTCGAACGAGCAGATCATCGCCTCGGTGGAATCTGGCGGCAGGTCACGGTCGCACAGCTCGCAGCTCGGACGTAGCGCCAGCATGGCGTCACTATACGTCGTGTTACCATTCCTCGCACACGTAGCGCCACGGAGGGACACCCATGATCGAGCGACGGCGGCTGGGCGGCAGCACGCTCGAGGTCAGCGCGGTCGGTCNNCTGCTCGGCAAGGCGCTGCGCGGACGGCGCGACGGCGTGGTGCTCGCCACGAAGTTCGGCAACATGCGCAAGCCCGACGGCACCCCCGGCGTCGACGGCCGACCGGAGTACGTGCCGCGCGCGTGCGACGAGAGCCTCAAGCGTCTCGGCGTGGACGTGATCGACCTGTACTACCAGCATCGCGTCGACCCGAAAGTCCCGATCGAGGACACCGTCGGCGCGATGTCGCGCCTGGTCGACGCCGGCAAGGTGCGCTTCCTCGGGCTCTCGGAGGCGGCGCCGCCGACCATCCGACGCGCCCACAAGGTGCATCCGCTCGCCGCGGTACAGATGGAATATTCACTGCTCTATCGCGTGGAGGCCGAGCAGACACTGCCGACGCTGCGCGAGCTCGGGATCTCGCTGGTCGCGTACTCGCCGCTGGGTCGCAGCCTGCTCACCGGCCAGGTCCACAAACTCGCCGACATTCCCGAGGACGACCGGCGCCGGCAGCATCCGCGCTTCGAGGAAAGGAACCTCGAGCGCAACGTCGAGTTCGTACGCAAGGTGGAACAGCTCGCGCGCGACAAGGGCTGCACGCCGGGCCAGCTCGTGCTCGCGTGGCTCCTCGCGCAGGGACGGGACATCGTGCCGATCCCGGGGACAAAGCGACGCGACCGCCTCGAAGAGAACGTCCGCAGCGCGGACGTACGGCTCAGCGCCGACGAGGTGACGCGCCTGTCCGACGCCGTTCCCGTCGGTGCCGCGGCGGGCTTGCGGTATCCGGAGCCTCAGATGAAGGCGGTGTTCATCTAGGAGTGGGGCCCTCACTGGCCTTTCCGTTGCACCTCTACGACAGACAGCAACGGGCCGCCCACGCAATAACGACCGCGCGACGCATGCGTGGCAATCGCACGGTCCTGTGACGTCAGGGTCGGCCCGCTGCCATTTCACCGCTGGAGGCCGTGAGTAGTCATGGCGACAAAGAAGAAGGCACGCAGCGCCGCGAAGCGCGATACGGTTCGAATCAAACGGTCGCGTTGGGTCGCGTCGTCGTTACTCGCGGTCTCGATGCTGGCGGCCGTCGGCTGCGCGTCGACCGACTCGGTGACGCCCGCGGCCTCGCCGTCGACGGCGCAGGTCGACTGCGAGCGGACCCGCGGCGTGTGGCGCGCGGCGCTCAACTTCTGTGAGTACACGGCGCCCGAGTCGCCGACGACTCCGTCGATTCGCCGCTAGACGTCCAGCGCTCTTCGGGCAGCGCGTCCTGTTGCACGCGCGCCGCGCTTGGCTTCATGGGCGGCCGCGGCATCGTCCGCCAACGCCGTCGTTGCCGTGCTTCGCCTGCCACATCGAGAGACGGTAGACGCCTCGGACGAACCGGACAAGTCGGGAATGACCCGGACGGCAACTCAGGGATCGCCTGAGGAGCCGCTTAGTCGTCGAGCACCATTCTCAGAAACGACTCGGCGGCGCGCAGCCGGCGGCGCGCGCCTTGTTCGCGCGCCCAGCCGCGGATCATCGGCCCCGGATCCCAGTCGCCCATCTGACTGCGGTGCTCGCGCAGCGCCGCGACTTTTGCGTCGAGCGTCGCCGAGACGTCGACGAACGTCTCGGCGCGCTCGGAGCCGAACAGCCACACGGCGCCGACGTGGTGCGGGGCGAGTCCCTCGTCGAGCAGCTCGGGGAAGATGAAGCGCGTCTCGGCCGACGGAAAGATCGCGTCGAGCGCGACGTCGGCGGCGACGCGATGATCCGGGTGGTTCATGTAGCGGGTTCCGTAGTACCGCACGGTCGGGTCGCCGGTGACCACGGCGTCGGGACGATGGCGGCGCACCAGCCGCGTGAGATCGCGGCGCATCTCGATGGAGGGCGTCAGGACGCCGTCCTCGTAGCCGAGAAACACGACCTCTGAGATGCCGAGCACGCGGCACGCCGCCCGCTGCTCTTCTTCGCGGATCTTCGCCAGTCGCTCGCGCGTCATGTCGGTCGGCGTCGATTTGTTCGAGCCGGCCTCGCCGCGGGTCAGGCACACGGTGACGATCTCGCTGCCCGCGCGCGCCCACTTGGCGAGCGTTCCGGCCACCGTGAACTCCTGATCGTCGGGGTGTGCGTGAATCGAAAGTACGCGTTTCGGCGCGGGCGGCTCTTTGCGCGGCATGGCGGCAGTCTACCGCTACACGTGGCGGCGATTCATCCGTTCGCCCACGACACCGTGGCACCCGCCTGATCAGCGGCTGGCCGCCGGTTCCGGCGCGTCCGCGCGCGCGCCGGCGCTAAGTCGGCGCGGCATCGGCGGTTCGGGGGTTTGGCACCCGCGCTGCACCGCTGTCGGCTCGGAGTCGAATGCTTCGATCAAGCGAGGTACGGCGATGAAGACGACGACGACGCGGGTGCTGGGCGTGCTCGCCCTCGCGATCTCGATGCCGGCGCTGGCCGGTGCGCAGGCGCGCGTCGGCGTGGCGACGACCGTCGTGGGCCCAGTGACCGTGACGCGCGCGGCCACATCGCCGGCTCCGCTGAAGTTCAGGGACGACGTCATGCTCAACGACCGCGTCGCCACCGGCGATCAGGCGTTCGCGCGGATGCTCCTCGGCGGCAAGGCGATCGTCACCGCGCGCGAGCACTCCATCGTCACGATCACCGAAGCGCCCGGCGTGTCGACGATCGACCTGGCCAGCGGCCGTATCTCGGTGGCCGTCGAAAAGTCGCGGATGCGCCCGGGCGAGGTGGTCGAGATCAAGACCCCGAACGCCGTGAGCGGCATCCGCGGCACGATCGTCGTGGCCGAGGTGTCGGGCGACACGTCGACGATCACGGTGCTCCGCGGCCTCGTCGACGTCTACCGCCGCGATCCCGCGACCGGCAAGGCCGTGGGACGTGCGACGGCGCTGCGCGCCCGTGAAAGCGTGACGGTGAAGGCGGGCCTGCTTCCTGCGCGCCCGCGGACGATATCGACGGAGCAGGCGCGCAGGCTATCGACCGACTTCACGGCGCCGGTGCACGCCGTTTCGCCAGCGGACACGATGGTCGCCGACGAGGTCTCGCGTGCGACGGACCTGGCCGGGGGGCTGAGCAGCACGGCTGGGGGCACGAGCGCGGGGACATTGAGCGGCACCTCCGCCACGAGTAGTAGCGCCGCATCGTCGCCACCCACGCTGACGCCGCCGTCGATCATCCCGGCGCCGGTGCAGAAAGTCCTGCAACCGGTGACGCCGATCCTGTCGCCGAACACGCTGTTGAAGTAGGCGGCATAACCTGAAAACTCCGCCGCGCGCCGGGCAACGGCGCGCGGCGCGTGTTTCAACGACGACGGGCGAACGCTTCGTCGAGGAATGTCTTCAGGTCGGCGATCGCCCGCTGGTGCACGTTCGCATCGTAGCCGATCGACGCGCCGGTCGTCATGCACGACGAGGCGCCGGTGAATCGTCTGCCCGTCGCGTCCGTGAACGTGCCGTCCTGCTGCTGCATCACGGTGCATCCCGAAGAGTTCACGACCTTGGGCAGGCGGCGCGGCTGCGCGTAGCGCGACACGTCGAAGCCATGCAGCGCGCCCTCGTACTCGACGAGCGAAACATCCTGCCCGGCCGCGCGTCGGCGCGCGACCCAGTCGCGGCAATGATCGATGGTCATCCAATCATCGGCGGTGCCATGGAAGATCCGGACCGGACCGTGCACGTCCGCTTCCTGCAGGAGGCGCACGTTGCAGCCGGCCGGGTAGAACGCGGCGTACGCGGCGGGCGTCGGCACGGTGCCGCGCATGAATCGACGCTGGTACCAATCGTGGCTCGCCCACAGCGTGATCCAGCCGCCGTACGCAAAGCCGAGCACCGCGATGCGCTGCGGATCGATGCGCGGATGCGTGGCGAGCAGCTCGTGGGCGCGAAAGAGGTCGGCGAGGCGGCTGCCCGGATTGATCGATTGATGGCCCGTGCACACCTCCGTGACGCCACGGGCGGTGAAGCTGTCTACGACGAGCGCGGCGTAGCCCATGCCGTTCAGCGTGCGTGCCCAGTCGCCGATCTCCGGCGTCACGCCGGCGCACGAGTGGAGCACGATCACCGCGGGCACGCGACCGCTGCCGGCAGGCAAGGAAAGATCGCCGGTCACCGAGGCCGATTGCTCGATGGCTCCTGGCCGCGTCGGATACGTGAGCGTGAGAATGGGAAACGTGCCGGTGCGGCCATCAGCGAGACTCGCGGTCCCGGCCGACGTGGCGCAGCCGGTCAGACAGGCGACGCCGACGAGCGCGCGCAGGGCTTTCGGGATCATGCCCTAGACAGCGCGCGCACCCTCGACGAGCGCGCGCAGTCGGACGCGCGCGCTCGGACGGTCGAGATATTTCATGCCGCAGTCGGGAGCGGCCACCAGGCGCTCGGCCGGCACGTGGCGGAGCGCCGCGCGCAGGCGCGTGGCGACGACGTCCGCCGTTTCCGGCGTCGGCGCGCCGAGGTCGAGCACGCCGAGCACGATCGTCTTGGTCCGGACGGCGGCGAGCGAGGCGAGATCGAGCCGCGGTTGGGCCGCTTCGAGCGACAGGTGCGTCGCGCATGAGCGCTCCAGCTCGAGCGCGAATCGATAGCCGCCGGATTTGCTCGTGCCGGCGAGCGCGTGCGAGAACGCGTAGCCGAAGCAGACGTGGATGCAGGTCGGCTTCGAGAGGCCGGCCAGCGCGCGGTCGATCGCCGGCAGCGCGTAGGCTTTCGCCTGCTCGGGCCGCGCTTCGAGATACGGCTCGTCGAGCTGGACCCAGTCCAGCAGCGGCTCGAGCTCGCGCAGCTCGTCGTTCACTGCGTCCGCGTACGCCATTGCGAGCCGCTCGGGGTCGCGATAGTGCTCGTCCTGCGCGAGCGCCGACAGCGTGAACGGCCCCGGCACCGCCAGCTTGATTCGCCTGGCGGTGAGCGCGCGCAGGAATCGCGCATCACGCAGGAAGACCGGGCGTTCGCGCCGGATGGGGCCGGTCACGCGCGGCACCGCCTGGCGCTTGCCGAGCCGGTTGATCGCTTCGCCGGGCCGCTCGACGTCGATGCCGGACAGCGCGTTGGCGAATTCGTTGAAGTACGACTCGCGCCGCTGCTCGCCGTCGGTCAGCACGTCCACGTCCGCCGCTTCCATATCCGCGACGGCCAGCCGCACCGCGTCGTCCTGTGCTTCCTCCAGGTGCGACGCCGGCACGCGCCACAATTCGGGCATACGGATCCGCGGCACGACCGTCTCCCGATAGCGGATCTTGTCGACGAGCCAGTCCGGCTGCGGATACGAGCCGACGAGCGTGGTTGGGATCATGGCCGGCCGTCGAGAGCGCGCGCGAGCTGCGCCAGGTGGGTATCGTCGTGCGCGGCGCTGCCGGCGACGAGCTCGCCGAAGGACACGCGCGCGCCGGTCGGCACGAGTCCGCCGCGCCGCCACTGCTCGGGCGTCAGCGCGCGCAGAAGGCCGAGCGCCTCGCCGCGTCGCCGCCGGAACGCGTCGAGCGCCGCGACCGTGTCGTTCCGGAGGTATTGCCGCTCCTCCGCCCAGCGCTCCGCATCGAGCGGGTACGGAGCGCCGCCGATGATGCCGAACGCGGCGGGATCCTTGGCGGCGAGGCCGACCACGAACATGAGCTCCTCGATATCGCGCAGGTGGCAGACGACTTCCTTGGCCGACCAGGCCTTGGGTTCGGGCCGCCGCGATAGCGTCGTGGCGTCGTGGCTGCGGATGGCGGCTGCGAGGTCGTCCGCCGTACGCGCGAGCCGCGCCAGACGTGCGTCGACCGGCTGCTTCAGATACTCGTCACGCGTCGTCATCGGGGAAGCAGTCTACCCGGTTTCTTGACACCGCCCGAGTCCGCGCGGTATCGCTGGCGCGTGGGCGACCGCAATCAGCTCTCGCCCGGCGCCGCCATCGTGATCGGCGTCTTCTTCGGCGCGATGGGCACGTTCGTGCTGCTGCAGGCACTCGGCACGTTCGGCCCCGCGCGTCTGTCGGACGGCACGCCGCCGTGGGTCGGCGTCGTGGCGGGCCTCCTGTTCCTGCTGGGCGGGCTGGCGGTCATCGTCGGTCACGGCATCGCCGGCGGCGTGGGACCGGACGGCGATCTGCCGGCGGGCACGCCGTTCGGCGTCCGCGTCGTTCAATACGTGCTCGGTGTCGCCATCATCGCGATGCTGGCGTCGATCGCGTCGTGGGTCGCGTTCGGCTCGGGCTCGCGCCACTTCAGCGGCAGCGGCCCGTTCATCACCGGCGCCGTCAACGAGGCGCTCGGCCGCACGGCCTTCGGCATCGGCGCCATCCTGACGTGGATCTTCATGGCGGTGATGCTCGTCGTGAGCGTCAAACGGCTGCGCCGCTAGCGACGGCTCACGCCGCGTAGATCTTCCGCAGCTCGCCGGCCGCCCACTTCACCGCGTCTTCCGGGCTCGCGCCCTGGATCGCCTTGGCGAACATGTCGACGATGATGTACTTGCTCAGCGCCTCGGTGGCCTTGCGGCCGGCCGGACCGGCGTAGCCGACCTGGCGCGCGTTCGGCAATGTTTCGGGGAACACGGCCGTTCGCGGATCCTTGCGCCACAGCGGGTGATCGCCGTAGGCCTTCGTGCCCGGGATTCCGAAGGTGTCCATCGTCTCGAAGTAGCGGTCGAAGCGCGCGCGGTCCATATAGAAGCGGATGAAGTCCTTGGCCAGCTTCTGGTGCTTGCTGTACTTCATCACGACCGAGTTCCACGCCGGCAGCCAGTAGAACCGTCCCGCGGGACCCGGCGGGAAGTGGCCGTGGTTCGTGCCCTTGTAGACGTCCGGAAACTTCTGTCGCGCGGCCACGTAGATCGACGGCGCATTGCCCGTCAGCGAGATCTCCGACGACAGGAAGGCGCGATTGTTCGTGGAGTCGTCCCAGGCGAGGCCGCCCTCGTCGAAGACTTCCTTCCAGAGGACGTTGTTGAACTTCACCGCCTCGACGGTGTTCTTACTGTCGAGCACGACGGTCTTGCCGTCCTTGGCGACCTCCATCCCGCCCCACATCCACACGAGCGGATAACACCAGTTGTTCGGATCGTTGATCGAGTGGCCGAACGCCTGCCCGAACGGCTTGCCCTTGGCCTTCATCGCGCGCCCGATCTTGCGGAACTCGTCCCACGTCTTCGGATATTCGAAGCCCGCCTCCTTGAACCAGTCCTCACGATAGGTCACGGCCCACGAGATGATGAACTGCGGCACCGCCACCCAGCGCCCGTTCGGCGCGACGGCGTTGGCCTTGGCGTAGTCGTGCCAGCCGCCCTGCGCGCGCCCGACCTCCTCGGCCACGTCGGTGACGTCCACCAGCGAGCTCTCGTAGAGGAGCGCGTGGTTGTTGGCGACGATGACGATGTCCGCGCCGCTGCCGCTCTGGATCGCCGCCGTGAGGCGCGCCTGGATGTCGTTCTGGTTGATCCGCTCGATCGCGATCTCGGCGCCCGCCTGCCGGCCGAACTCCTTCGCCTGTTCTTCGAACACCTGGTCGGCCGCCGGAATGAAGTGCGACCACTGCAGGAAGTGCAGGCGCGTGCCCTGCGCGAACGCGGGTGCGGCGCCGGCGGCGGTGAGCGCCCCCGCGGCGGCGGAGGCTCGGAGAAACTCGCGTCGGCTGAGCCGGGCCATCGTCATCGGACATCCTCCTCGAGGTGATCGCGGCGACTTGAGTAACACGTGGCGCGCGCCGCCGCAATCCGTCACACTGTCCCGCCATGGCCGATCAATGCATGTTCGTTCCCGACGGCGACTCGTTTACGCCGACCGAGTGGGCGGTGGGCCCGTGGTCGAAAGATCTGCTGCAGGCCAGCGCCTTCGGCGGCCTGCTGGCGCGCGCGCTCGAGACGAACGCCGTGCCCGACACCGTGCTCGCGCGCCTCTCGTTCGATCTGTGGCGGCCGGTCACGCGCGAACGCCTCACGCCGGCGGTGAGTGTGCTGCGAGACGGCCGCAAGGCGCGCACCGTCGAGGCCTCGCTGACCCAGAACGGCAAGGCCGTCGCGCGTTGCACCGCCGTCTATCTGAAGGCCGATGCGTCGCTCACGCCGGCGCCCGTCGATCGCACCCCGCCGTCGCTGGGCCCCGATGACGGGCGGCCGATTCCCGAGGTCGCGAAGGGCTGGAGCCCGTTCTTCACGGGCGTGGACACGCGGACGGTGCAGGGAGGCCTGCTCGAGCCCGGCCCCGCCGCGTGCTGGTTCAATCTGCACCGCCCGCTCGTCGCCGGCGAGACCAACTCGGCGCTTGTGCACACCGTGTCGGCCGCGGATCTCTGCAGCGGCATCTCGGCGGTCGTGAATCTGCGCGAAGTGACGTTCGTCAACGCCGACCTCACAATTGTCTTCTGGCGGCAGCCGCGTGCGCCGTGGATCTTGCTCGCCGCGGAAACGTACGTCGGTGACCAGGGCACCGGCGTGGCGCGCGGCACGCTGTCAGATCTGGACGGGACGTTCGGCGGTTGCGAGCAGACGCTGATCTTCGAGCGGCGGGCTCAGCCCCTCAGGGGCGGAGCGTGACGCGGCGACCGTCCTCGACGAGCACGACCGCGTTCGACAGGATCTCCTCGATGCGTGCGCCGTCGATGGTGTCGCCCTCGACGTACTTTCGACCATTGATGAAGGCCCAGCGCAGCGGCCGCTGTTCGGAATAGACGATCACCTCGACCTTGAGCTTGGCGGTGTCGGAGCGCGCCGTCGCCGAGGTCGGCGTCGGCGGCAGCGCGGCCACGATCGGCGGGGCGGGCGCTGGAGAGACGACGGCGGGCGCGGGTGACACCGGGGCGGGTGCGGATGTCCGCGGCGGCGTCTTCTCGATCACCGCCGCCTTCGTCGCCGTCGCACGCTTGCCGGTGGCGGTCGGTCGCGCGGCGTCGCGCGCCGGCTCGATCGCGGTCAGCGGAACGCGCGGCGCATCCTCGGCGGCCATATGTGGTCTCGCGGTCTGTGTCGGCTCGCTGGACGTCGAGACCGCGGCAATCGACGCCACCGGTCTGGCGGTCGCGGGCGTCGGAGCCGGCACCTCGTGAGCCCACATCCAGAGCACGGCGAAAAGCGTGATCAGGCTCACCGAGGCGATGCCGAGCGTGACGTAGCGCGACGCCGAGACGGCGGCCACCGGCGCCGCCGACAAGAGCCGGCGCACCTCCGGCGGCGGGCCGCTGCGCTGCTCGGCGGCTTTCTTGAGCGCGTCGAGGATGTAGGACACGGCTAGGGCCTTGCTTTCGAGAGCGACGGGCGCGAGCCCGATGTGGTCGCCGCCAGCCGTAGCAGCGTCTCCTCGCCCAGCACCCCGTCCGCCTGCAGGCCGTTGGCCCGCTGGAACGCCACCACCCGCTGGCGGAGGTCATCGCCCGGTTTCAGCGGCGTCGCCGCGAGATCCGGCGTCCGCCAGAGCGCGACGAACGCGCCGTCCCAGAAGCGCTCGACGTCGTTCAACGCCAGCGTCGTGGCGCGCGGGCCGAGCTCGAGCGTGACGGTGTCGGCGTCGAGCCCGGTCACCGTCGCGTAGTGTCGCTCACCGGTCGGCGTCGTGAGCGTCAGCATCGCCGGCACATCGAGACGCCGGATGACGTTCCACGTTCCGGTTCTCACGAGACAGCGCAAGCCGGCGCGCCGCGCGATCTCGCACGCGCTCTCGCCCGGCCGCGGCTGGAACTCGATGCCCCAGCGCGCGAACAGGCCCGCCAGCGCGGCGTCGCGATCGACGCTGCCCCCATCGAGCAGTCGAGCGAGGCTCGCCCGCGGCGGGGGCGGGACGGCGACGATCGCCGCCGCCGGTGCGGGTGCCGGCGGCGTGACGGCCACCGCGGCATTGCTCGGTGCGACGCCCGCGGGAAGGACGCGCTGGCCCCACCACGTCGCGACGTACTCGAGCCGACCATGGCCGAGCATGCTCGCGCTGAGCACGATCGCCGCGAGGAGCACCGCCGCCACCGCCGGCTGCAGCCAGCGGCGCAGCCCGCCGGCGCCGGAGACCTCCGCGGCGGCGTGTCGCGCCGTGGCTGCGGTGACGCGCCGCTTGCTGCACCCGAAGGCGCCGAGCAGCGCGCGATCGCAGATGTTGTTGATCAGCCGCGGCACGCCGCCGGAGCGGCGGTGAATCACGCGGAGCGCGGGCGACGTGAAGATCATCTCTCGCTGTCCAGCCACCTGAAGTCGATGACAGACGTACGCGCGCGTCTCGGTGAAGGCGAACGGCCGCAGGTGGTATCGCGCGGTGATCCGCTGCGCCAGCTGCCGCAGCGCCGGCCGTTCCATGAGATCGACGAGCTCGGGCTGTCCGATCAGAATGACCTGCAGCAGCTTGTCGCGGGTCGTCTCGATGTTCGTCAGCAGGCGCAGCTCTTCGAGCACTTCCATGCTGAGGTTCTGCGCCTCGTCGATGATCACGACGGTGCGCCGACCGCGCGCGTGGGCGTCGAGCAGCGCGCGTGACAGCGCGTCGACGAGGACCTTGAGGCTGGTCGTGCCGGCCGGGTAGGGCACGCGCAGCTCGTCGCAGACCGCCGACAGCAGCTCGACCGCCGTCAGCCGCGGCGTGAAGATCATCGCCACGTCGACTTCGGGTGGCAGCTGGTCGAGCAGCGCCCGGCAAACGGTCGTCTTCCCGGTCCCGACCTCCCCGGTCAGCTGCACGAACCCGCCGCCCTGCAGGCCGTAGACGAGGTGGGCGAGCGCCTCCCGGTGCCCCTCGCTCAGGAACAGGTATCGAGGGTCGGGGGCGAGCGAGAACGGCCGCTCGGTCAGGCCGAAATGCGCCGCGTACACGCCGCAACCCTAGACAATAAGGAGCCGGACGTCAAATTCCTAGGTCGCCTTTTCGATCTTCGCCCAGGTGTCCCGCAGTCCGACCGTCCGGTTGAAGACCAGGCGGCCGGGCGCCGAGTCGCGGGAATCCACGCAGAAGTAGCCGTTGCGCTCGAACTGGAAGCGCGCACCCGGCGCCACCGAGGCGAGCGACGGTTCCAGCCGCGCGCCGGTCAGCACGGTCAGCGAGTTGGGATTCAGCGCGGCGGCGAAGTCCTCTTCGTCGTCGGGCTTGGGCCTGGTGAAGAGGGTCTCGTACAGCCGCACCTCGGCCTCGACGGCGTGAGGCGCGGAGACCCAGTGGATGGTCCCTTTCACGGCACGGCCGCCGCTGTCGCCGCCGACGGTCGCCGGATCGTAGGTGCAGCGCACCTCGGCGACCTGACCGTCCGGTCCCAGCGTGAAGTCGATGCACTTCACGATGTACGCATAACGCAGCCGGACCTCGGCGCCCGGCGTCAGCCGGAAATATTTCTTCGGCGCGACGTCGCGGAAGTCGTCGCGCTCGATCCAGAGCTCGCGGCTGAACGGCACCTTGCGCGTGCCGGCCGACGGATCCTCGGGATTGTTCACGGCGTCCAGGAGCTCGACTTTGCCCTCGGGGTAGTTCGTGATCACGAGCTTCAGTGGACGCAGGACAGCCATGCGCCGCTCGGCGTGCTTGTTCAGGTCTTCTCGCACGCAGTGCTCGAGCAGCGCCAGCTCCACCATGTTGTCGGCCTTGGCGACGCCGATGCGCTCGCAGAAATCGCGGATGCTCTCCGGCGTGTAGCCGCGGCGGCGCAGGCCGGCCAGCGTCGGCATGCGCGGATCGTCCCACCCGCCCACGAAATTGCCCTCGACGAGCAGGAGCAGCTTGCGCTTGGACATCACGGTGTGGCTCAGGTTCAAGCGCGCGAACTCGATCTGCTGCGGGTGAAAGATGCCGAGCGCGTCGAGATACCAGTCGTACAGCGGCCGGTGATCCTCGTACTCGAGCGTGCAGATCGAGTGCGTGACGCCCTCGATGGAGTCGGACTGGCCGTGCGCCCAGTCGTACATCGGATAGATGCACCACGCGTCGCCGGTGCGCTGGTGTGGCGTCTTGCGGATGCGGTACATGACCGGATCGCGCAGGTTGATGTTGCCGCTGGTCATGTCGATCTTCGCGCGGAGCGTCTTGCTGCCGTCGGGGAACTCGCCGGCGCGCATGCGGCGGAAGAGATCGAGGTTCTCCGACACCGAGCGATCGCGGAAGGGCGACGGTCGGCCCGCCTCGGTCAGCGTGCCGCGCGATTCGCGCATCTCCTCGACGCTCTGATCGTCGACGTACGCTTTGCCGGCCGTGATGAGCTGCTCCGCCCAGCAATAGAGCTGCTCGAAGTAGTCGCTGGCGTGATGGAGATGCTCGCCCCAGTCGAAGCCGAGCCAGCGCACGTCGTTCATGATCGCGTCGACGTACTCCTGACTCTCCTTGGTGGGGTTGGTGTCGTCGAAGCGCAGATGACAGCGGCCGCCGTAGTCGCGCGCCAGACCGAAGTCGATGCAGATCGCCTTGGCGTGACCGATGTGCAGGTAGCCGTTGGGCTCGGGCGGAAAGCGCGTGACGACCTTCCCGCCGAACCGGCCGCTGCGGTTGTGCTCCTCGATGATCTCCCGAATGAAATTGGACCGCGGCGCTTCGCTCATCGCCCCGATCGTATCACTGCGCTCAGCGCTGATCGGACGGTGGGCCACCGCGGGCGCCTCATGATCATTGCCTCCTGCTCTTCTCGTCGCTGCCGAGCGCAACGGTCGATCGCGCGGTGACGGAAGCGCTGGCGGGATCGGTGGACACGACGCTGCCGGTTCGGTCTGCGACTGTAAGTCGACGGGATGCGCCGACGCGCGACTCGAGGGCCATCGGCGCCGGACACCCCTCGCTGAGCGCTGATCGCCTGACCTATGCAGGGCTCGTCGCAAGCCTCAACTCGCGACTCCGACCCCGTCAATTTTCAAGGTCGGAAATTCGGTCCGACCAAAGTCGCATAACTAGCCTAAGAGGCTGTACTCGTTGATCTTTAACGCTATATCAGGCGCGGTTAGCAGCACCCTATAGTGGAACTATGCAACCTGCGTCGGCTACCCGGAGTGTGCTCGTCGCCGCCCTGGCCGGCGTGTGCGTTCTGGCGGCCGGAACGCCTGCCCTTGCCGGCCCGGCGACCGATCGCCTTCGGGACTTCTTCGGACGGGTGAACGGGGTACTCAATGACCCCACGATCCAGTCCGAACCCCTCGAAAAGGTCGCCCGCATCAAGCACCTCGTGACCGACATCGCCGATGTTCGCGGCGTCGCCGCCGCCGTGCTCGAGCGCGAATGGGATAAAAGGACGCCGGCCGAGCGAGACGAGTTCGCGCGGATGTTCTCGGAGCTGCTCGATCGTGGCTTGGTGGCGCGGCTGGCCGGCACGGTGAGCCCCGTCAAAGGCATGGTGATGAGCTGGCGCGGGGAGAGCCGCGTCGGTGACGAGTCCCGCGTGATGACCGTCGTCGAGAGCCGCGACGGACGCAAGGTCGATGTCGAGTACCGAATGATCGAGCGCCGTGGCCGCTGGCTCGTCCGCGACGTCGTCGTCGACGGTATCAGCACGATCGAAAACTACCGTTCGCAGTTCAAGCACGTGCTGCGTCAGGGGGGCTATGCGGGTCTCGTCGTCCAGCTTCGCAAGAAGCTGGGTGAGGAGACACTGATGTTCGCGCAGACTCCGGCCGCGGCCATCGCCTCGCCACCGAAGCCGCCCGAGCGGATACCGGCGACGCGTCCATCAGCGCCACGCGCTACGCCTGCGGCGTCGCCACCAGGCTCCACGCCGCTCAGCCGGCCGTCGAGCCTCACGGCTGCGCCAAAACCGACCGCCAAAGCGCCCGTCGTGGTGGCACCCGGCGCCAGGCCGCCCGCGCGGCCGGCCGCCGGCAAAGCTCCCACCATCGCACCCGTCGCCAAGGCGCCGGCGTCGCCCGCCGACGCCAATGCACCCGAACGCCAGGCGTCGCCATAGCACCGAGCGTGCCCCCGCGCGCGGCGGACGTCGTGTCGCCGGTCACCGAGATGAACGCGCTTCAGCGCAGGCGTTGATGATCCAGCGACTCCGCGATCCCGATCAGCGCCTCGTACTCGTGCATCCAGTAACGGGTGTCGCGAAAGTTCGGGAACGCCGGCGGAAAGGACGGGTCCTCCCAACGCCGCGCGATCCAGCCCGACATGTAGACGATGCGCATAGCGCGTAGCGGCTCGCACAGCGCCAGCGTGCTGCGGTCGAACTCGCGAAACAGCTCGTAGCCTTCCAGCAGATCCTCGCGCATCTTGCGCGCTTCCTCGCCGTCGCCGCGCGCGAGCAGCCACAGGTCCTGCACGGGCGGCCCCATGGCGCAGTCGTCGAAGTCGACGAGGATCGGCCCGTCTTTCGCCCAGAGGATGTTGCCCCAGTGCAGATCGCCGTGGATGCGCTGTGCGCGCGCCGCGGCCAGCGGCTCCGCCACCCTTTCGGCGATGGACAGCACGATGTCGCGGTAGCGCGGCGCCAGCGAGCCGGGGATGAAATCGCCGGAGAGCAGCACGTCGAGCGGTTCGCGAATGTAACGCTCGACGGTCACTCGTGGCCGATGCGCGGAGGGCCGCGCGGCGCCGACGGCGTGCATGCGCCCGATGGTCCGGCCGATCCGCCGCCGGTTCTCGGCGTCGAGCTCGTCCAGCGTGCGACCGCGCACCTTCGGGAAGGCCGCGTAGAGAATGCCGTCGATCTCGTTCAGCGTCGCGCCGGTGCCGAGATCCATCGGCGCGACGGCGGGCACTTCGGCCGCGACAAGGTCGAGGAGGAAGCGGTGCTCGTCGTCGATCGTCGCGCGCGACCAGCGGCCGGGCCGGTAAAACTTCACGACCACCCGCTGCTCGTCCTCCAGCTCGACCTCATACACGCGGTTCTCGAAGGCGCGCAGCGGCAGGCAGCGTCCGGTGGAGCGCAGTCCACCGACCTCGACGGCTTGCAGCACGCGATCGGGGGTGAGCGCGAAGAACGTCTGGCCCGGCGCGCTCACCGACGCGAGAACCGTTCGAAGCCGTGGCGATCGGCGGCGGCCGCGGGCACCGCCGCCGTCAGGACGAGGAACGCGGCGATCAGCCGCGTGGCTTGACCCACGTTTCCGACCAGGCCAGGCAGGCGCTCGACGACTGTCGATCGCCGCGCATCTCGGGCCACACCTGGCCCTTCGGCGTTTTGCCGTTGAGCTCGACGCTCGCGGTCTTCGCCGGGAAGAAGGTGCTGAAGACGCCGATGGGCCGGTTCATGAACCCCGGGGGCGCGTTCAGCACGAACGGCGCGATCGTGTCCGCCCACGTCATCACGATGCGGTCGTTGCCGGCGACGATCGTCTCCGTCGCGGGTTTCAACGGCGTGCCCGCGCGCGAGAACTGCGCCGGAGTGATCGGCAGCGTGGTGTCGGCGAATTGCGGATAGAGCAGTGTCTCGATCGTCTTTTGCAGCCAGCGCGCCACGGCCTGGTTGTCCGAGTAGATGCGCACCCCGCCGTCGATCAGCGTCGAGTGCACGAACAGGGTATGGCCCGCGCCCTCCGGACACCACAGCACGCGCCAGTGGCTGAATCGGTCCGTCAGCGTCTTGCCGCCGTCGGAGCTGAGTCTGATGAAGGAGTTCTCGCCGGTCATGAGAACATCGTTGGGGTCGACTGGTGGCGTCATGGTTCCTCCTCGCGCGGGGTAATGTACAATGCGTCCGCCATGAAGCGCCCGGCGTTGAAACGGAGGCCGAGTCGCGCCGTCGAGCGGCTGCGCAAGGCGATTGCCGTCGACGCCACTCCGCGCGGGCCCGCCAGAGTCGTCTCGCTGCTCGAGCCCGACCTCGTGCTGGAGCGTGCCGCGCGCCGCTTCCTGGCTCAGCCGCTCGATCGCTGTGTGAAATGCAACAGCACGTTCGTCGGACGCGAGCCCGCCTTCATCCACTGCTTCTACTGCGGCAAGATGGCGCGCATCGCGAACGCCTCGCTGCTCGCGCAGGAAGAGTTCGAGATGCGCTCGGGTCTTCGGATCGCGGTCTGAGCGTTACGCGGCGGCGCGCAGGTCGGTGACGACCTCATGCCACCACTCCTCGGGCGGCTGTGCCTCGAGGCCTTCCATCTGTCGCCGCGTCTCGCGGAATTTCGGGTCGGCGTGCCAGGCCTCCCAGTCGGCGCGCGTCTGCCACGTGCCGATGATCACGCGCTCGGCGAGCGCGTCGATCGGGATCGCCACCTGTCCGGCGACCCAGCCCGGCTGATTCCGCGCGGCCTCGAGCCGCTCGCGCATGGCGGCGTCCCAGTGCGGCTCGCTGCCTTCCTTCAGCTTCACACGCGTGACGATCGTCATCATGACCGCTGCCCGCCTTTCTTCGGCCCGCCGCTCACGGCCGCTCGCCGTTGCTCGCGCGTCCGATCCACTCCGCCGGTGGGGCTGGTGTCGCGCATGCCGTCACGACCGCGGCCGGCGACGGCGGAATGCGTCGCGGCCCCGCGACGTCCTGCGACTCGCACCACGGCGCGGCGGGAGTGCAAGTTCGACGCCCGTGACCGAGGGCGCGGCGCCCTACCAGCGCTCGCGGTGGACGAGCTCCTCGATCGGCTTGCGCCTGCGCGCGACGGACTTGGGTGCTGCGGCGCGCACGGGATCGACGGAGCCGAAGCCGATCACGCGGTTGACGTGAACGTCCCTGGGGATGCCGAGCAGGCGCGCGACCTCGGCCTCCGGCAGATGGGCGGGACACGAGCCGATGCCGTCGGCCCACGCCGCGATCATCATGTTCTGCGCGCAGCGCCCGGCGTCGAACTCGTGCGGCTCCACCTGGGCGATGACGATGACGGCCGCGGCGTGGGCGAGCCACCGCCCCCACTCGCTCAGCGCCGCCAGCGCGCGCACGCCCTCGCGCTCGGTGACGACGATCAACCGATTCGGCTCGCGGTTCTTGCTGCTCCCGGTCATCCGCGCTGCCTGAAGAATTCGCCGCAGCGCCTCGTCGGGAATCGGCTTGGGCAGGTATACGCGCTGGTCGCGCTTGTCGACCACCGCGCGGTACGCGTCCATTTATACGCTCGCCTCGGACGGTGGGGCCCCAGCCCCACGACGTCCTGCGGCTCGCACGACCATTTATGCGCTCGCCTCGGACGGTGGGGCCCCAGCCCCATGGAATCCCAATGGCCGCACTGCCATCACAGGCGCCAGCGCGCGGGATCCGGCCGCCGCTGGTGCCACTCCGTAACGCGCTCGTAGGCGCGTGCGAGCCGCAGCACCGTCGCGTCGTCGAAGCGCCGGCCCACGAGCTGGATCGACACCGGCAGGCCGTCGCCGCTGAAGCCGGACGGTACGACCGCTGCCGGCAGCCCCAGCAGGTTCCACGGCGCCGTGTAGCGAATCGACGCCGGCGCGAACCCCGTGCTCGGGAAATCCTCGAACCGCAGCGCGGGCATCGCCTGCCCGGGGAAGATCAACGCGTCCACGCGCGACAGCAGCGCGTCGACCTCGCGGCCGATGCGCGCACGCAGCCGCTGCGCCCGCTGGACGTCCTGCGCGGTGAACAGCGCGCTGAAGTACACGCGCGTGCGCAGACCCTCGCCGAACTGCTCCGGGCTGCGGCGCAGCGTCTCGGCGTGATACTCGTACGCCTCCGACATCAGCGGCGCCCAGACGGCGAGTGCCTGATCCAATGACGGTGCGTCCACTTCCTCGAGCGTGGCGCCCTCTTTGCGGAGCACGTCGAACGCGGTCAGCGCCGCCGCGCGCACCTCGTCGTGCAATCCCGGGAACTCGACGTAGTAGCGCTTGAGCACACCGAGCCGCAGCCCGCGGGCGCCACGCTCGAGATCGCTCACGTAGTCCTGCGTCGCGGCGCTGCGCGTGGAGGTGTCTTCGGGGTCGGCGCCCGCGATCGCCTGCAGCAGCACGGCGCTGTCCCACACCCCGCGCGTCATCGGGCCGACGTGATCGAGCGACCACGAGAGCGCGAGGACGCCGCTGCGACTGACCAGGCCGTACGTCGGCTTGTGACCGACGAGCCCCGTCATCGAGGCCGGTCCCCGGATCGAGCCGCCCGTGTCGGAGCCGAGCGCGCCGGCGCAGAGACCGGCGGCCGCGGCGACGGCCGAGCCCGACGACGAGCCCGCCGGCGAGCGCTGAACGTCCCACGGATTGCGGCCCGTCGGGAATGCCCCCTCGGTGACGGGCCGACCGAACGCGAACTCGTGCATCGCGAGCTTGCCGAGGAGCACGGCGCCCGCGCCCTTGAGCCGCCGCGTGACGAACGCGTCGCGCGTCGGGACGTGATCGGCCAGCACGCGCGAGCCGCCGGTCATCTTCACGCCCGCGACGGCGATCAGATCTTTCAGCGCGATCGGCACGCCGTGGAGCGGTCCGCGACGCGCGCCGCGGCCGATCTCGGCGTCGGCCTCCTTCGCCTGGGCGAGCGCCATGTCGCCGGTGACCGTGATGTACGCGCGCAGGACCGGGTCGTGCGCGGCGATGCGATCGAGGTACGCCACGGTCGCCTCGACCGAGGACAGCTCGCGTCGTGCCAGCGCCTCGCTGACGCCGCGCAGGTCGAGATCCGCGACGCTCACCGCCATGGCTCGTCCTCCGCCGCGGGGACGGCCGCGCGCAGGCGATCGCGCTCCGGCAGCCACTCGAGCCACATCGCATAGAGCAGCTCGGCGTCGCGGGCAGCGAGCGAGAGGCCCGCGACGCGGCATTCCGCGTCGAACTGCGCGCGCCGGTCGTCCGTGGTTTTCATGGCGCGAGATTGTAGCAGGAGTTATCCTCCGACCCTGACTCCCTCGAAAGGATCGAGCATGGCGACGGCGACTCCGCGGCTGATGGGCGCTGAGGTGAAGCGCAAGGAAGATCCACGGCTCGTCACCGGCGCCTCGGCGTACGTCGGCGACGTCAGGCTGCCCGGCCTGCACTACGTCGCGTTCGTGCGCAGTCCGCATGCGCACGCGGCCGTGCGCCGCATCGATGCCCGCGCCGCGCTCAAGCGGCCCGGCGTCGTGCGCGTCGTGACCGGTGAGGAGCTCAAAGCGCACGTGCAGCCGATCCCGCTCGGCGGCCCGAGCGCCGAGGGAGGCGGCGGCGGCAAGACGGAGGCCGGGCGCAAGCACTATCCGCTGTCGATCGGTCGCGTGCGCCACGTCGGCGAGCCGGTGGCCGCGGTCATCGCGACGTCCGAAGCGGCGGCGGTGGACGGCGCGCAAGACGTCACTGTCGAGTGGGAGCCGCTGCCGGCCGTCGGCGACATGGCGTCGGCAATGGCGAAAGGCGCGCCCGTGCTGCACGACGATGCGCGCGGCAACATCGAGCACACGACCGAGATCAAGAAGGGCGATCCGGACGCCGCGTTCAAGAAGGCCCACCGCGTCGTCAAGCAACGCATGAACAGCCAGCGACTGTCCGGCATCCCGATGGAGCCGCGCGCGACGCTGGCCGCGCCCGATCCGGCGACGGGCGGCGTGACCGTCTGGGCGAGCCACCAGGCCCCGCACGTGCTGCGCAACGATCTCGCGACGGTGCTCGGCCTGGCGCAGAGCCTCGTGCGCGTGATCGCGCCCGAGGTGGGCGGCGGCTTCGGCGTGAAGTTCGGGCTGTACCCGGAGGACGCGACGCTGGCCGCATGCGCGCGGCTCTACAAGCTGCCGCTGCGCTGGACGGAGACGCGCGTCGAGCACATGGTGGCCACGACGCACGGCCGCGCGCAGGTCACGGATCTCGAAGCGGCCGTCGAAGCCGACGGCACCATCACCGCGGTGCGCATGCACGTGATGGCCGACATCGGCGCGTATCCGGTCTTCACGTTCATCCCCGATCTCACGCTGATGATGGGCGTCGGCGTGTACAAGTTCACCAACGTCGATCTGAAGTCGACGTGCGTGTTCACGAATTCCACGCCGGTGGCCGCCTATCGCGGGGCCGGCCGTCCGGAGGCCGCGTACTACCTCGAGCGCCTGGTCGACGTCGTCGCGCTCGAGCTCGGGAAGAAGCCCGAGGAGATCCGGCGCAAGAATTTCATTCCGCCGTCCGCCTTCCCCTACGCGACGCCGACGGGGCAGCGCTACGACTCCGGCGAATACGACCGTGCGCTGACGAAGGCGCTCGAGATCGCCGGCGTCGACAAGCTACGCAACGAGCAGCAGGCGCGCGTCAGCCGCGGCGATCGGATGCTGCTGGGCATCGGCATGGCGTGCTACGTCGAGATGTGCGGCTTCGGCCCCTTCGAGAGCGCCGTCGTGCGTGTCGAGCCCGGTGGCGACGTCACCGCGTTCACCGGGACGTCCGCGCACGGGCAGGGCCACGAGACGACGTTTGCGCAGATCATCGCCGACCATCTCGGCGTGCCCTTCGACCGGATCGTCGTCCGCCACGGCGATACGCTGAACACGCCGATGGGCAATGGCACCGGCGGCTCGCGCAGCCTCGCCGTGGGCGGCTCGGCCATCCTCGGCGCCACACTGAAGGTGCAAGACAAGGCGCGGCGCATCGCCGCCACGATGCTCGAGGCGGCCGCAGAGGACGTCGTGTTCGCCGACGCTCGCTATCACGTCAAAGGCGTGCCGGCGAAGGCGCTCACGCTCGGCGCCATCGCCGCCAAGGCCTACGCCGAGGGTCTGCCGGAGGGGATGGAGCACGGGCTCGAGGCCACGGAGTTCTTCCGGCCGCCGCAGCTCGTCTATCCGTTCGGTGCACACGTCGCCGTCATCGAAATCGATCGCGAGACGGGTCGCGTGCACGTGCGCGACTTCGTGTCCGTCGACGATTGCGGCGTGCGGATCTCGCCGACGCTGGTGGCCGGTCAGGTCCACGGCGGGCTCGCGCAGGGGATCGCGCAGGCCTTGATGGAGGAGGTCGTCTACAGCCCCGACGGCCAGCTCGTCACCGGCTCGCTGATGGATTACGCGGTGCCGCACCCGGAGGACCTGCCCTCGTTCAAGACCGACCAGACGACCACGCCGACGCCGTTCAATCCCATGGGCGCCAAGGGCATCGGCGAGGCGGCGACGATCGGCAGCACGCCGGCCGTCGTCAATGCCGTGGTCGACGCGCTCAAGCCGCTCGGCGTCAAGCACCTCGACATGCCCCTGAAGCCCGAGCGCATCTGGGTGGCGCTGCAGGCGAAGAAACCGCCCCAGGCGAAGAAATAATGGCGCTCGACGCCGCACGCACGCTGGCGTTCGTGCAGAAGACGTGGGACGGCGACATCCTGCCCACGCTCACCGAGTACGTGGCGATCCCCGCGAAGTCGCCGATGTTCGATCCCGAGTGGAAGGCGCACGGCCACCTCGACCGCGCGGTCGCCTTGATCGAGCAGTGGAGTCGCGCACGCGCGATCGAAGGGCTGCGCGTGGAGGTCGTGCGGCTCGAGGGCCGCACGCCACTCATCCTGATGGAGGTACCGGGGCGGGGCGACGACACGGTGCTGCTCTACGGCCATTGCGACAAGCAACCCGAGATGCGTGCGAGGAGTCGGGCTCCTATGACCTGCCGCATTATGTGGACGTGCTCGCCTCGCGCATCGGCACGCCGAGCCTCGTCGTGTGTCTCGATTCCGGTTGCTCCGACTACGAACACCTCTGGACCACCACGTCGCTGCGCGGCGTCGTCAACGGCGTCCTCACGGTCGAGGTCTTGACCGAGGGCGTGCATTCCGGCGCGGCGAGCGGCATCGTGCCCTCGTCGTTCCGCATCCTCCGCGCGCTGCTCTCGCGCATCGAGGACGAGCGTACGGGTGAAATATTAGTGACCGAGCTCCGCGCCGACATCCCGCGCGAGCGCATCGAGCAGGCGAAGGCCGTCTCCGGCGTGCTCGCCAAACGCCTCGCGCAGTTTCCATTCGTCCCGGGCATGCGGCCGATGCACGACGACCCGCTCGACGCGCTGCTGGCGGGAACGTGGAAGCCGGCGCTGTCGATCACCGGCGCCGCCGGCCTTCCATCGCCCACCGACGGCGGCAACGTGCTTCGTCCACGGACCGCGGCGAAGCTCTCGATGCGACTGCCGCCGACGGTCAACGCCGCGCAGGCGGCGAAGCGGCTCAAGCAGGTGCTCGAAGCCGACCCGCCGTACGGCGCCCGCGTGCACTTCGAGACCGAATCACCCGGTGACGGCTGGGACGCGCCGGCGACGGCGCCGTGGCTGGCGCAGGCGATGCGACGCGCGTCCGAGGCATACTTCGGCCAGCCCGCGATGTCGCAGGGCACGGGCGGCTCGATCCCGTTCATGGCAATGCTGGGCGCGCGCTATCCGCAGGCTCAGTTCATGATCACGGGTGTGCTCGGCCCCGACAGCAACGCGCACGGGCCGAACGAGTACCTGCACATCCCCACCGGCGTGCGGGTGACGGCGTGCGTGGCGTCCGTCCTCGCGGATCACGCCGGGCGGCGATAACGGCGCATCTGCACCGTTCTCGCCGCCCGGCGCGGCGCGGATTCGGCTCGGATGCCGAGGCTCACGCCGAACGGCGGTCGCTGGTCCTCAGACGATTGAAGACGTCGCGTACGCCGGGCACGGCGGCGGCGATATCCTCGGCCAGCCGGCGGGCGCCGCGATGCTCCACGCGGCCCTCGAGTGTGACGTCGCCGTCGTGCACGCGCACATCGATCTCGCGGGCGTCGAGCCGCGGGTCGTCCGACATCCACTGACAGACGTCCTCGCGAATCCGCTCGTCGCTGCGACGCCAATCGCGTGGCCCACGGCCAACGTGAGGGCCGGGCGCCAGCGTCGTGTCGCCGCCGCCGGCGACGCCGGGTCCGATTTCCCAGCCGACCTCGGGCTCACCGCGCCGGCGTCGCCATCGCTCCGGCGGCTCGTCGTCGCGTCCGAAGTAACGCCGCTCGAGCGGCTCCATCGCCTCAGACTCGTTTGGGCACCTGCGTGACGGCGTCTTCGGCGGCCTGCCGGCGGCGATCGAACAGGCTGCGCGCCTCGGCGACGTAGCCGCGGGCGACGTTCGACCAGTGCCGCGACTTCCCTTCGAGGATGTCGTTCACGCGATTGGTCGCCGCCAGCGCCTTGTCACGGGCGAGGGCGCGCCGCGTGCTCCCGCGCTCGGGATCGAGCATGTACGCGGCCGCAGCGCCGACCGCGACGCTCATCAGGACACCGAAGAGCTTGTTCATCTCGCACCTCCCCTGCAAGGATTTGCAGCGTCGATGCCAACGACTCCGCATGGCGGTGGCGTTGCCAGCTTGACGCGGCGGTACACTGAGGGTTGTGAGCATTGCCGCCGACGGTCGCCTGCAGGCGCTGGAGGACATTGCCACGCAGCTGCGCGTGGACAGCGTGCGCGCGACCACCGCGGCCGGCAGCGGGCATCCCACCTCGTCCGCGTCCGGCGCCGATCTCGTCGCCGCGATCTTCTTCGACGTGATGCGCTTCGATCCCCAGGCGCCGCGCGACCCCGCATGCGACCGCTTCGTGCTCAGCAAGGGCCATGCGGCGCCGCTGCTGTACGCGGCGTGGGCCGCCGCCGGCGCCCTCGATCGCAAGGACCTCGTGCAGCTGCGCCGCATCGACAGCGACCTCGAGGGGCACCCCACGCCGCGGTTGCCGTTCGTCGACGTGGCCACGGGCTCGCTCGGCCAGGGGCTCGGCGTCGGCGTGGGGCTGGCACTGGGCGCGCGGTCGCTCGGCACCGACGCGCGCGTGTTCGTGCTGCTCGGCGACGGTGAGATGGCGGAGGGCTCGGTCTGGGAGGCGGCGCAGATGGCGAGCCACGAGAAGCTGGACAATCTCGTGGCGGTCGTGGACGTCAACGCGCTCGGCCAGTCCGGCCCCACGATGCTCGGTCACGACCTCAAGGCGTACCAGCGGCGCTTCGCGGCCTTCGGCTGGCGCGTGAACGTCATCGACGGCCACGACATGACGCAGATCACCACGGCGCTGCGGCGCGCGACGCGCGGCCGCGGCGCGCCAACGGCCATCGTCGCGCGCACGCTCAAGGGCAAGGGGCTTGGCGCCGAGGTCGAGGGGAAAGAGGGCTGGCACGGCAAGCCGCTGCCCGCCGACATGGCGGACCGGGTGATCGCGTCGCTCGAGAGCCACCTGCATCACCTGCCGCCGCCGCCGATCCGACGACCGCGCGGCGTGGGCAAGACGAAGCTGCCACCGCCGCAGCCGATCGCCGGTAAGCCTCCGCTGGGCGAGATCGCCACACGTCAGGCGTACGGCGAGGCGCTCGTGCGTCTGGGTGAGAGCGATGCGCGCGTGCGCGTGCTCGACGGCGACGTGAAGAACTCGACCTATGCGGAAAAGTTCAAGGACCGTTTCCCGGAGCGGTTCGTCGAGGCGTGGATCGCCGAGCAGAACATGGTCAGCGCCGCCGCCGGGCTGGCCGCGCAGGGGCTCGTTCCGTTCGCCTCGTCGTTCGCGTGCTTCCTCGAGCGCGCGGCCGACCAGGTGCGTATGGCCGGCATCTCACGCTCGAACGTCAAGCTGTGCGGCTCGCACGCCGGCGTATCGATCGGCGAGGACGGCCCCTCGCAGATGGCCCTCGAGGACCTCGCGTTCTTCCGCGCGATTCCCGAGGCCGTCGTTTTCTATCCCTCGGACGGCGTGGCGACCGACGCCGCGGTGCAGCTGGCCGCCGCGCGCAAAGGCATCGTCTACATCCGCACCACGCGCGGCAAGACGCCGGGGCTCTATCCCGAAGACGAAGCGTTTGCCGTCGGCACGCTCAAAACGCTGCGCCGGAGCGACGGCGACCGGCTGGCCATCGTCGCCGCCGGCATCACGTTACACGAGGCGCTCGCCGCGCAGGCCGAGCTCGCGACGTCGGGCGTCGCCGTGCGCGTCATCGATCTCTTCTGCGTCAAGCCCATCGACGCGACCGCGCTCCTCGAGGCGGCGCGCGCGTGCGACAACCGGATCCTGACCGTCGAGGACCACTATGCCGAAGGCGGCATCGGCGACGCGGTGATGGAAGCCGTCGGCACCGCCGGCATCGCCGTGCACCGGCTGGCCGTGCGCGAGATTCCGCGCAGCGGGTCCCCCAAGCAGCTGCTCGAGCGCTTCGGCATCGGCCGCGGCGCCATCGTCACGAAGGTCCGCGAGATCCTCGGCGGCTGAGCTCACGCCGCCCGGCGCCGCATCGCGCGCAGGGCGAGATAGGCCGGCAGCACGATCGCCGTTCCAATCGCCACCGCGCGTGTCGGGTGTCGACGACTCTCCCGCGGCGCGCGCCAGCCGCCACGCACGCCCGTGCCGGCCGGCACCGGATCGAGGACGGCGCCCGGCGTGGGCGCGGCGGCCCGGTCCTGAAAATGGTCGAAGTCTGTGAGCGCGCGCGCCGTCTGCTCGTACAGCGTCGGGGCCAGCGCGTGGAGCGCGTTCATCGCGCGCGCGGCGCCGCCGACAAAAACCTCGCGGCGCGGATGGTACGCGGCGGCCACGATGCTCCGCGCGACGTGCTCGGGATCGTAGATGGGCCGCGGCGGCTTCACCGCACGGCCGGTGTAGTTGGCACTGTGCTCGAAGAATGGCGTGTCGATGGCCGCCGGCATGACGGTCACCACCTCGACCCCGGTGCCGATGAGCTCCTCGCGCAGCGTCTCACTGAAGCCGACGACCGCGAACTTCGCCGCCGCGTACGCCGTGTAGTACGGCATCGCCATCTTGCCGAGCATCGAGGCGATGTTGATCAGCACGCCGTGGCCCTGTGCGCTGAAATGTGGCAGCGCCGCCCGGGCGCCGTGCACGCAGCCGAAGAAGTTCGTGTCCACGACGCCGCGGAAGATCTCCGGCGGGACGTCCTCGAACGACCCGAGCACGCCAACACCGGCGTTGTTCACCCAGACGTCGATGTGCCCGAAGCGATCGAGCGCGCGGCGTGCCAGCACCCGCATCGCGCTCTCCTCGCGCACGTCGGCCGGCACGGCGAGCGCCTCGCTGCCGCGCGCGCGGCAGTGCTCGACGACCCTGGCCAGCGGCGCCTCGCGCCGCGCGCACACCACGACCGACGCACCCTCGCGCGCGAAGGCCACCGCCGTCGCGCGGCCGATGCCGCTCGAGGCGCCCGTGATCACGACCACCGACTCGGACAGATCTCGACGCATGACGCACCTCCGCGGCGGGAGCCAGCAAGCGCGCTGCCAGCCACTCCTTGCGATGCTTCGGCACGCTGATATGCTGCCTCGATGCCGGCCGCGAAGCCCGCGACTACGCTCGTGCTTCTGGTGCGCCATGGCGTGACGCCGACGACCGGCCGGCTGCTGCCCGGCCGCCGTCGCGGCCTGCATCTCTCGGACGAGGGCCGCCGTCAGGCCGAGACGCTCGCGGCGCGACTGGCCGTCGTGCCGAAGATCGCCGCCATCTACTCCTCGCCCCTCGAGCGCGCGCTGGAAACGGTCGCGCCACTCGCGAAGGCGCGCGGCATCGCGGTGCGCACCGAGCGCGGCCTGCTCGAAGGCGACGTGGGCGCGTGGGTCGGGCTCTCGCTGCGACGCGCGGCGCGCCGTCCGGAGTGGTCGATCGTGCAGCGGCACGCGAGCGCGTTCCGCTTTCCGGAAGGCGATTCAGCGCATCGTCATCGCGCCGGCGTCGATCACGGCGATCGCGTATCGCGCGGAGGGGCTGAGCGTGCTCACGATGAATGCGATGGATGGCGATCTCGCATCACTCGTGAAGCGATGACATCGTTCGACTTCGACGTCCCCGATCACTTCACGGTCGGCACGGTGGGGCCGCAGGGCGAGCGCGTGTTCTATATCCAGGGACGCCAGCGCGGTCGGCTGGCGACGCTGAAGAGCGAAAAGGAACAGGTGCGCGCGCTCGCCACGTATCTGGCGCAGCTGCTCGACAAGTTACCGACGGCGTCGGAGGCGACGCCGCAGAGCCTCGACCTGCTGGAGCCGGTGGAGGCGGCGTGGCCGGTGGCCTCGCTGGGCCTGGGCTGGGACGAGGAGCGCCAACGCATCGTCGTGGTCGCCGAGTCCGTCGTCGAAGAGGAGGGCGACGAGCCGGCGACGGCACGCTTCGCGATCACGCGCGCGCAGGCGACGGCGTTCGTCGAGCGCGCCGAGACGCTGGTGAAGGCGGGGCGCGCGATCTGTCCGATGTGCAGTCAGCCGAAAGATCCGGGCGGTCACGTCTGCCCGCGGAGCAATGGCCACGTCGTCCGCTGACGTCGCGACGCTCCTCAGGCGCGGCGACGTCACGCTGAAAGGGCGGCTGCCGCGCAGCACCAACGCGACGTTCCTGGTCGAGGTCACGCTCAACGGTGCCTGCGCGCTGGCCGTCTACAAGCCCGAGCGCGGCGAGCGCCCGCTCTGGGACTTCCCGCCCGGCCTCTTCAAGCGGGAGCTCGGCGCCTGGCTCCTGTCGGAGGCGCTCGGCTGGGCTCTCGTGCCGCCGACCGTCGTGCGCCGGGACGCGCCCCACGGCCCGGGCGCGCTCCAGCTCTTCATCCAGGCCGACTTCGAGCAGCACTACTTCACGCTCCTCGAGGTCCCCGCGCACCACGAGCGCCTGCAGCGGATCTGCGTCTTCGATCTCATCGCCAACAACGCCGACCGGAAGAGCGGCCACTGTCTGCTCGGCCCCGACGGCCTGATCTACGCGATCGACAACGGCCTCTGCTTCCACGCCGAGCCGAAGCTCCGCACCGTCATCTGGGAGTTCGGCGGGACGCCGATTCCCGAGGCGCTCCTGACGGACGTGAGGCGTCTCGTGACGGCGGGACTGCCCCCCGGCCTCGCCCAGCTCCTCGCCCCGGCCGAGAGCAAGGCGCTCCTCGCCCGCGCCCTCCGTCTCCTCGACGAGGCGCGGTTCCCGACGGACGCGGGCGGCCACCGCTACCCGTGGCCGCTGGTGTAGACTACCCCGCGATGGGCCGGCGCATCCTCGACCTCTCCATGCACCTCGAGAACGACGTCGTCTCGGACCCCCCGGGCTACGGCCCGCGCATCGAGTATCTGACCCACGCGGACACCGCAAAGGACGTGACCGCGTTCTTCCCGGGCCTCAGACAGGAAGACCTGCCCGACGGCGAGGGCTGGGCGATCGAGTGGATCCGCCTCATGACCCACAACGGCACCCACCTCGACGCGCCCTACCACTTCGCCTCGACGATGAATCGGGGCGAGCGCGCGAGCGCGATCGACGAGGTGTCGCTCGAGTGGTGCTTGCAGCCCGGCGTGAAGCTCGATTTCCGCCGCCTCCCCGACGGCTATGTCGTGACGGCGGACGACGTCGAGCGGGAGCTCGCGCGGATCGGCCACGTGCTCCAGCCCCTCGAGATCGTCGTCGTCAACACCCGCGCGGGCGCGGCCTACGGCACGGCCGAGTACGTCTCGGCGGGTGCGGGTATGGGGCGCGCGGCGACGCTCTACCTGCTCGAGCGCGGCGTGCGCGTCACCGGCACCGACGCCTGGAGCTGGGACGCGCCGTTCGTGCATACCAAGGAGAAGTTCCAGCGGACG
>QHSO01000220.1 GCA_003220475.1 Candidatus Rokuibacteriota bacterium
GGGATCGATCTCCATGATCCTCAGATTCGGCACGATCGCGCAGAAGTGCGCGTTCATGCACGTCGACAACCAGCCATAGAAGTTGTGCGGCGCGACGTTGACCTCGTAGGTGTCGGCCATGTTCGCGATCTTCACCGACTCGCCGACACCGTTCCAGGGCGTGTCGACGATGGCCACGTCGACCGATTGATTCTCGAAGTACGGCCGGTAATCGCGGCGGCCGAAGAGGCACTCGCAGGACGCCACCGGAATGTTGATCTTCGAGCGGATGTAGTGCAGCGCCTTCGGATCGCGCGTGTCGATCTCGACCCAGAACAGATCGAACGGCTCCATCGCGCGCGCCATCCGGATGAAGCCCTCGGTCTTGAAGTTGAAGTTCAGGTCGACCAGGATGTCCATGTCCGGGCCGGCGCCCTCGCGAAACGCGGCGAGCTGATCACGGACGTTGCGCAGCACGTGGCGGTCGGCATTGAGTTCTGGAAAGTCCCGGGCGCGGCGTGCGAACCCCGGCGCGTGCTGGTAGGGCTCCTCGACGTCGAGGATCATCGGGTTCGTTTTGAGCGCCGTCCAGCCCTTCTCGCGCACCTCCTTGCCGAGGTTCACGACGTCTTGCAGCGTCTTCAGCCGCGGAATCTGCATCGCCTGCCAGCGTGCGAGCCGATAGGTGCCGCAGTGCGACCAGTACACGCGCACCCGCTCGCGCACGGGCCCGCCGAAGAGCGCGTAGACGGGCACGCCGAGCGCGCGCGCCTTGACGTCGAGCAGCGCGTTCTCAATGGCGGCGATGGCCTGCTGGACGACACCTCCCGCGGCCTGGCGCCGGACCGCATAGAGCTGGGTGACGATGGCCTCCCACGCGCGAGGATCCTTGCCGATGATCAGCGGGATCAGCCCGTCGATCACCGCGGACACGCCGAGTCCGCCGAACGTCTCGTTGTACTCGCTCCAGCCCACGATCCCGCCGTCGCTCGTGATCTTGAGGAAATCGAAGTTGCGGTCGCCGGCATCGGCGTGCAGGTGCTCGACGCGTTCGATCTTCATGCGGCTCTCCTCGCGGGATGTTTGCGTACGCCCGCCTCCGCCACGTGCATGCGGATACCGTTGCTGTCGACGGTGCGGTGACGGATCTCGATGCTCATGCGCGCCTCCGCGGCGGGTGCGCCTTCACCGCCGCTTCGTTGACCTCCGTGCCCCAGCCCGGCCCCGTCGGCAGCACGAGATGCCCGTTGACGATCTTCGGCACGGTCGTGACGAGCTCGTCGTACCAGGTGTACTGGCTCTCGAGCGAGGCGACGGGGATGTCGATGCGCGACCGGATGTACTGCAGCGCCGCGGGGTCGAACGAGTCGATCTCGACCCAGAACAGATCGAACGGCTCCAGCGCGCGCGCGACCTCGACGAAGCCTTCCGTGCGGAAGTTGAAGTTCAGGTCCACGAGGATGTCGACGTCGCGGCCCGCGCCCTCGCGGAACGCCGCGAGCTCGTCGCGGAGCGCGCGGATGATGCGCCGCTCGGCGTTGAGCGACGGCGCGTGGGGACTCGGCCGCGCGAAGCCGGGCATGTGTGGCCGGGGAGGGCCGTCGTCGAACAGGAAGATGTTCGCCTTCAGCGCGGTGAAGCCGCGGGCGACCACTTCCTTGCCCTGCGCCACGACGCCGTCGAGATCGCGCAGCGGCGGAATCTGCATCTGCGCGGCGGCGAAGAGGCGGAAGTAGCCACAGTGCGACCAGTACAGACGCAGGCGCTCGCGTTGCGGCCCGCCCAGCAGCTCGTAGACGGGAATGCCGAGGGCGCGCGCCTGCACGTCGAGCAGCGCGTTCTCGATGGCGGCGATCGCCTGCTGGATGACGCCGCCCGGCGCCTGCCGGCGCACCGCGTAGAGGGTCGTGACGATCGCTTCGCGCGTGCGCGGGTCTCTGCCGATCACGAATGGCACCAGCCCGTCGATGGCCGCGCTGACGCCGAGGCCGCCGAACGTCTCGTTGTACTCGCTCCAGCCCACGATGCCGTCGTCGGTGGTGATCTTGAGAAAGTCGAGCGCGCCCTTGCCGGCGTCGGCGTGCAGGTGCTCGAGACGAGCGACCTTCATGCGATCTTCCCGAGCCGGCCGAGGATCCAGACGTAGTCGAAGGCGATCTCGCGCAGGTAATCGTAGCGGCCGGAGGCGCCACCATGCCCGGCCGCCATGTTGATCTTGAACAGCCCCAGCGTCTCGGGCCAGCGGGCGCGCATCCGCGCGACGTATTTCGCCGGCTCCCAGTACATGACCTGGCTGTCGTTGAGCGAGGTGCGCACGAGCAGGGCTGGATAGCGCGCGGCGCGCAGATTCCGGTACGGATCGTAGGTCTTCATCACGTCGTAGAACGTGCGGTCTTTCGGGTTGCCCCACTCCTCGAACTCGCCAACCGTCAGCGGCAGCGACTCGTCGAGCATCGTGTTGATCACGTCCACGAACGGCACGCGCATCACGGCCGCCGCGCAGAGATCGGGGCGCCGGTTCAGCACGGCGCCGATGAGCAGGCCGCCCGCGCTGCCGCCCTCGATCACCAGACGCTCGCGCGCGGTGTAGCGCTGCGCCACGAGGTGATCGGCGGCCGCGATGAAATCGGTGAACGTGTTCGGCTTGGCGAGCATCCGGCCGGCGTCGTGCCAGCGCTTGCCGCCCTCGCCGCCGCCGCGCACGTGCGCGATGGCGATGCCGACGTCGCGATCCAGCAGGCTGAGCCGATTGGACGAGAACGTCACCGGGTACGGCAGGCCGTAAGCGCCATAGCCAGCCAGCAGCATCGCGCGCGAGCCGTCGCGCGGCGCGTCGGCGCGGGTGACGAGCGAGATGGCGATGCGCGTGCCGTCGGGCGCGGTCGCGTGGATGCGCTCGCTGCGATAGCGCGTCGGGTCGTAGCCGCCGAGGACCTCCGTGCGCTTGAGCAGCGCCAGCGTGCGCCCCTCCATCTCGTAGTCGAACACCGAGGACGGCGTGACGAGCGACTGGTAGCGGAAGCGATAGCGGTCGGCATCGAACTCGGCGTTGGCCTCGTCGTCGACCTCGTAGGTCGGCTCGGGGAACTCGACGTGATGGGAGACGTCGTCGGACAGGCGCCGCACACGCAGCCGAATCAGGCCGTCCTCGCGCTCGTGCACCACCACGTGCCGCGCGAAGACGTCGAAGTCCTCGAGCATCACGTCCTCGCGATGCGCGAGCACCTCCGTCCAGTGCTCGGCGCCCGGGTCCGACAGCGGCGCCGTGACCAGCCGGAAATTTCGCCGGCCGCCCCCGTTGGTGCGGATCCAGAGCCGATCGCCGCTCGGGTCGACGCCGTGGTCCACGTCGTACTCGTGGTCCTTCTCGCGCGGCTGGATCATGCGCCACGCGCCGAACGGCTCGGCCGCCGGCAGCCAGCGGTACTCGGCCGACGTGAACGAGCGCGCGGCGGCGAAGACGAGCTTGCGACTGCGCGAACGGAACACGCCGAGGCGGAACAGCTCGTTGGTCTCCTCGAGCAGGAGATCGTCGGCCGTCGCGCCGAGCCGGTGGCGCCAGAGCCGGTACGGCCGCTTGGCGTCATCCTCGGTCACGTAGAAGAGCAGCGAGTCGTCGGCGCTCCAGGCGGCCGACGAGACCTTCTCGACGCGGTCGGCGAGCAGGGCGCCGCTCTCGAGATCTTTGACGTGCAGCGTGTACTCGCGGAATCCCGTGAAGTCGACGGAATAGGTGAGGAGCCGCCCGTCGTCGCTGACCGTGTAGACGCCGAGCGCGAGGAATGCGTGGCCCTCGGCCATGCGATTGAGATCGAGCGTGATCTCCTCGGGCGCGCCGGGCACGTCGCGCCGCCGGCAATGGATCGGGTACTGCTTGCCGGTCTCCGTGCGCGAGTAGTACACGTACTTCCCGCGCCGGTAGGGCACGGTGACGTCGTCCTCCTTGATCCGCGCGAGCATCTCCTTGTAGAGCGCGTCCTGGAAGGCCTCGGTGCCCTTCATCACGGCGTCGGTGTACGCGTTCTCGGCCTCGAGGTAGGCGATCACCTCGGGATTGTCCTTGGCTCGCAGCCAGTCGTACTCGTCCTCGATCCGCTCGCCGTGCAGCTCGCGGATGGTCGGGACGCGCTTCGCCACGGGGGGCGTCGGGCGCATAGGGTCCCGATTGTACTCCGCGCCCCGCCGCGGTCGGCGCGCGCCCCGAACCGTGAGAAGATGGCGGCTCCATGGAGCTGAAGCTGGCGCGATGTACGCTGCGGCCCTGGCGGGTCGGCGACGAAACCTCGCTCGTCCGCAACGCCAACAATCGGCGCGTCTGGCACAATCTCTCGCGGCTCCCGCATCCGTACACGCGCCAGGACGCCGACGCCTGGATCGCGCGCGCGAGCACGCACGTGCCGGTGGTGGACTTCGCGATCGTCGTGGACGGCGACGCCGTCGGCGGGATCGGCGTCGAGCTCGGACGCGACGTGTTCCTGCGCTCTGCCGAAGTCGGCTACTGGCTCGGCGAGCCGTACTGGGGCCGCGGCATCGCGACCGAGGCACTGCGCGCGGTCACCGAGTACGCGTTCGCGACATTCGACCTCTGCCGGCTGCAGGCGGGCGTCTTCGAGTGGAACCCGGCCTCGATGCGCGTGCTCGAGAAGGCCGGCTACACGCTCGAGGCCCGCCATCGCCGGAACGTCACGAAGGACGGCCAGACGATCGATCGCGTGGTCTACGCGCTGGTACGAGACGATGCCTGAGCTGCCCGACGTGACCGCCTACGTCGAGGCGCTGGGCGAGCGCGTCGTCGGCGCACGCCTGGAGCGCCTCCGACTGGCCACGCCGTTCGTGCTCCGCTCGGTGGACCCTCCGCTGTCGGACGTGGTCGGCCGCGTGGTGAGCGGCGTGCGGCGGCTCGGCAAGCGGATCGTCCTGGCGCTCGAGGGCGAGCGGTTCGTGGTCATGCATCTGATGATCGCGGGCCGGCTGCACTGGAAGGAGGCGGGCGCGCGGCCGCCCGCCAAAATCGGCGTGGCGGCGCTCGATTTCAGCACCGGCACGCTGATCATGACCGAGGCGGGAACGAAAAAGCGCGCGGCGATCCATCTCGTGCGGGGCGAGGCTGCGCTGGCCGAACACGACCCGGGCGGTCTCGAGCCGCTCGAGGCGACGCTCGCGGAGTTCCGCGCCGCGCTCACCTCGGAGAGCCACACGCTCAAGCGCGCGCTGACCGATCCGACGATCTTTTCCGGCATCGGCAACGCGTATGGCGACGAGATCCTCCACCGCGCGCGGCTGTCGCCGGTGAAGCTGACGCGCGCGCTCTCGGAGGACGAGCTCGCGCGACTGTTCGAGGCGACACGCGCGACGCTCGTGGACTGGATCGAGCGACTGCGCCGCGAGGCCGGCGGCGCATTTCCGGAGGGTGTGACCGCCTTCCGGCCCGACATGGCCGTGCACGGCCGCTTCCGCCAGCCGTGTCCGGTCTGCGGCGCGCCCGTGCAGCGCATCGTGTACGCGGAGAACGAGACGAACTATTGCCCGCGGTGCCAGACCGGCGATCGGCTGCTCGCCGATCGCGGGCTCTCGCGCCTGCTCAAGCAGGACTGGCCGCGCACGCTCGACGAGCTGGAGCAACACGTGGCCGCCCGGCGAGGAGGAGATCGATCGTGAGCTTTCGCTTCGTGACCCAGCCCGAGATCCGTCGCGAGGCGCGCCGGATCCTGCCGCTGGAAGTGTGGAACTTCGGCGATGGCGCCTCCGAGACCGAGCTGACCAAGAAGCGCAACCGTCAGGCGCTCGACCGACTCGCGATCCGGCAGGACATCCTCGTCGACGCGCGTGAAATCGACACCGCGACCACGCTCTGCGGCGTGCCGCTGTCGTGGCCGGTCGTCATCGCGCCCATGGGCGGCCTCGTGCTGTTTCACGAGGAGGGCGACGTAGAGATGGGCCGCGGCGCCGAGCGCGCCGACACGCTGCAGTTCCTGTCGGGCGCGACGGGCTGGCCGGTGGAGACGGTGGCCGCCGCCAGCAAGGGGCCCAAGATGTTCCAGCTCTATCACTTCGGCGATCGGGCGTGGGTCGCCGAGCTCCTCGCGCGCGTGGAGGCGTCGGGCTACCTCTCGGTCTGCCTCACCGTCGACACGCAGGTCTACAGCCGGCGCGAGCGCGACGTCCTCGCACGCTGGAGCCCGCGCGAGGCGATGAAGAAGGCGCCGAACCCACGCGGGCCCGCCCCGGACTATCCCACCCGGCTCACGTGGAGCGACGTGGAGTGGCTGCAGAAGACGACGCGGCTGCCCGTCGGGCTCAAGGGCGTCATGACCGCAACCGATGCCAAGCGCGCCGTGGACATGGGCGTGCGCATCGTCTGGGTGTCGAACCACGGCGGCCGCCAGCTCGACTCCACGCAGGCCTCGATCGACGCGCTGCCCGCCATCGCTGACGCGGTCGGCGACCGCGCCGACATCATCATCGACGGCGGCTTCAGCCGCGGCACCGCCGTGCTCAAGGGGATCGCCTGGGGCGCGCGCGCGGACGAGCATCAAGCGTCTGACGTCGGACTGCGTGTTCCGCGTCGACTAGAGCTGTCGGAGATACGCGACGAGGTCCGACGGTGTCCTCCAGCGTGGGGAGCCGCCCGTCGTGCAGATACGGCGGGCTGTCCTTGATCCCGCGCAGCGTGAACGTCTTCATCGGGCCGTCGCCGGGCTCGTCGACAAACCGCTCGAGCCTGAGGTCGTGCCAGTCAGCAACCGCCGTGCCGCTCAGCGCCTCTGCCTCTGCTGGCACTCACGCGGGAGGCTGGAACGTGGCATGATCATCGCTCGTTTGATAGCTGGGCCGCCCTCTATGCGACCCACGGAGGCGCGTCATGACAGCATCGTGGCGACGGATCGCGTGGATGTTCGTGGTGATCCTGCTTCTCCCGGTGCCCGTGCTCGCCGCCGGCGGCGGCGGGGGCGGCGGCGGGGATGCCGCAAAGGCGAAGGATCCCGCCTATGCGGCGGCGGTGCAGGCGATCGACGCGAAAGACTTCGCGCGCGCGATCACCCTGCTGGACGTCGTCGTGCAGCGCACGCCGGACGACGCCGACGCGTGGAACCAGCTCGCGTATGCCACGCGCAAGAGCGGCGATCCTGCCAAGTCGATCCCGCTGTACCAGAAGGCGCTGGCGCTGGATCCTCGCCACACGGGCGCGCACGAATACATCGGTGAGGCCTACCTGGCCCTCGGCGATCTGGCCAAGGCCAAGGAGCACCTCGCGCGGCTCAATCGGATCTGCCTGTTTAGCTGTGAAGAGTACCGCGATCTCAAGAAGGCCGTGCAGGCCTACGAGAAGTCGAACGGCAAGATCAAGCCGGCAGCATCGAATTAAATTCGGAGGGGGCGCCTCACAGGCGCGCCTCCGGCGCGACGGCCCCCTCCGATGCCTTCCCCAGAACAGGATTGCGCCGGCAAAGCCGGCGCTCGAACTGCGCTCATGATCGCCGGTACTTCTTCTCCGCGTCCGGAGAGAGAGCGATGCCGTGGCCGGGGCGATCGGGGACGCGGAACGCGCCGTCCACGCAGCGCGGCAGCCCGTCGAACAGATCGCCGGGCGTCCAGTCGATGAACTCAACGAGGAACGCGTTCGGCAAGGCCGCCGCGACGTGCACGGACAGCTCGTGCACGACGTGCGGCGACACCGCGACCTGGTGGGCCGCCGCCAGCGCGCCGATGCGCAGCGTCTCGGTGAAGCCGTTGGCGCGGCAGACGTCGGGCATCAGGTAGCGCGCGGCGCGACGCTCGATCAGCTCGCGGAATTCGAAGCGCGTGTAGTTGTTCTCGCCGGTCGCGACCGGAATGCGAATCGCGCGCGCGATCTCCGCGCACCCGGCCGGATCGTCGGCCAGCGTGGGCTCTTCGTACCAGACCAGGTCGAGGTCCTCCAGCACGCGCGCCTGACGGATGGCGCCGTCGACGTCGAGCTTCTGGTTGACGTCGACCATGAGGCGGACGCCGTCGCCGACGGCTTTCTTCACGGCCTCGAC
>QHSO01000328.1 GCA_003220475.1 Candidatus Rokuibacteriota bacterium
AAGCTCGTGGACGGCAACAGCGCGCATCACTACCGCGAGCACGCCGAGCAGATCCGCGCCTGGCGGAAGTCGCGCGGCGTCTAATCGCGGTTTGCGTCGCTAAAGTTTACGAATTCGATCGGCCGCCGCTTCTAAGCTGCCTCGAACAAAGAGCCTCGGTTCTTGGTTCGATTCGTGCTACTCCCGCCTCGGCTCGTCTGATTCATGGGCGTGGCAACGTCACTAACAGGGAGGCGTATCGAAATGCGATCCGTACGCTGTTTTGCAGTCGCGCTGGCGCTCACCGCAATCTTCGGCTCGCCGCAGGTCGCTCGTGCCCAGGCGGAAAACCCGTTCCTCGGCCAACTGATGCTGGTCGGCTTCAACTTCTGTCCTCGTGGCTGGGCCGAGGCGAACGGACAAATCATGGCGATCTCGCAGAACACCGCGCTGTTCTCGTTGCTCGGGACGATGTATGGCGGGAATGGAATCAGCACGTTCGCGCTGCCGGATCTCCGAGGGCGCGCGCCGATTTCGCAAGGTCAGGGACCGGGTCTTAGCAGTTATACCGAGGGTGAAGTCGGAGGCACCGAGTCCCAGACGCTGACGATCCAGCAGATGCCGATCCACACGCACCAGGCATACGGAAGCCCGAATCCGCCTGTCGCCCTTGGACCCGGCAACGCTGAGCCGGCCACTCAGGATCGGGTCAGGATGTACGCGCCGCCGTCGCCATCCGACCTCCCGATGGCTCCTCAGATGATCGCTGCGACGGGTGGAAGCCAGCCCTTCGATAACCGTTCGCCGTACCTCGCGTTGCAGTGGTGCATTGCCCTGACCGGCGTGTTCCCGCCGCGTGACTAGCCGAGAGGGACATTTCCTATGAGACGAATTGTGAGAGACCGGCGAGCGTGGATGCTCGCCGTCACGTGCGCTGTGCTCGTTGCGGGTGTTGCCGAGGCGAGTCCGACGACATATACGAGCCAGGCCGCCTTCTTCACCGCGCTTGGCGGCCCATCGCAAACACTGGACTTCGAGAGTCTCCCGGTTAGCACGACGATCCCGAGCGGCACCACGCTGAGCGGTATCACGTTCACGTATAGCCTCGGAGCGCTGTCCCTACAGGTGCGCAACGACTTCGACACGACGTCGCCGACGCACTACCTCGGGGTCACCAGTACCGACGGCACGTTCCTCAACGGCGAGTCGTTCACGATGGACTTCGCCAGCCCCATCACCGCGCTGGGCTTGTATGTCATCGGCGCGCCGGACGCCAACATGGCGGGCGATTTCTCTCTGGTTGCCTTCGGCAGCGGCCTTGGCAACGACGCCGTCCCCGACCGTTTTCTTGCCGACGGTGACGCCTATTTTCTCGGGATCATCGACCCCGCGGGTTTCAGCGAGGCGTTGCTGCTCAGCACCACAGCGAGCTGCAATCCCGCATCGAACTGTCAGTTCGTGTGGAACGTCGACGACATCACGACCCGTTCGGCGGAGACCGCTGTACCGGAGCCTCCGTCGCTGCTACTCCTCCTTCCGGGCGCGGCCGGGCTGGTTCGCCTCGCGAGGGGTCGGCGCCGCTAAGCTGTCGGAAAGTATCGCGGCCGCCGTCGGCGAGCGGCGCCGGGCAAGAAGATCCAGGCTTTGCTGGCTATACTCGGCGTCCGTCCAGGACAAGCCCACAGCCGCAGCCGACTCGCCTCGCTGCTCTGGGCCGACGTCGGTGAAGAGCAGGCGCGGCATAGTGTGCGGCAGGCGGTCTTTTCGCTCCGCCGCATGTTGCCCGAGGACGTCCTCACGACGACCAACGAAACTATCGCGATGAATCCCGACGCCGTGGCGGTCGACGTGTGCGAGTTCGAGCAGCTGGCGGCGAAGGCGACGCCGGAGACGCTCGAGCAGGCGGCGCGACTCTACCGCGGCGATCTCCTCGACGGCATGCGCCTGCGCGAGCCCGGCTTCGAGGAGTGGCTGACGCGCGAGCGTGATCGCCTGCGATCCCAGGCCGTCGAAGTCCTGCACAGGCTGACGGCCATGCGCGTGGAGGACGGCAGCCTCGAGACCGCCATCGCGAGCGCGAGTCGTCTGGTGATGCTCGATCCCACGCGCGAGACGACGCATCGCACGCTCATCCGCCTCTACCTCGACACGGGCCGGCGCGACGCCGCCGTGCGGCAGTATCATGCGTGCGAGCGCGTGCTCGCGCGCGAGCTGGGGATGCGGCCCGACGCCGAGACGCGCGCGCTGTACGACAAGATCCTCGCCTCGCGCGCCGTCACCGCGCCGGCGGCCAATGGACGACTCACGCCGGCCGCCGTGCTGATCGTCGAGGACGAGCCCGTCACGCGTACGCTGCTCGAGGGAATTCTGCGGACCGCCGGCTATGACATCACCGCGGTCACCGACGGCGCCGACGCGCTCGCGCACCTGAACCAGCGCCACGTCGACCTGATCCTCAGCGACATCGCGCTGCCGAGGCTGGACGGTCTGTCGCTGGCCCGCAAGGCGCTTCGCGCCAACTGACGATGCCGTCCGGCGGTCCGCCCTCCGAGCGTGTGCTCCAGACGCGCTGGTATCCGCTGTTCCGCCTCGGGGGCAGCGCCGCCCTCGCGCTGGGCGCCGTCCTCCACAACGTCGTGGTTCTCGAGCAATGGTCGGCCGCCAACCTCGTGGCCATCGTCGGGGGCTTGCTCGCGTGGGCGCTGCTGACGTGGCTCGCGCTCATCCGCTGGTACGGGCGCACGGGGCGGTTCGATCTCGGCTACGCGGTGGCGCTCGGCGACGTGGTGGTGTGGACGCTCGTCATCTACCTCACGGGCGCCGAGGAGAGCCTGCTGTACTTCCTGGTGCTGCTACGCGCGGCCGACATGCGACGCGCGGGCTTTCGGCGCGTGCTGTTCTTCGGCCACTTCTCGGTACTGTGCTATCTGCTGCTGCTCGCGTACGTCGCGACGCACGACCGGCACGAGATCGAGTGGCCCGTCGAGGTCGTGAAGGTCGTCATCCTCTACCTCGCCAATCTCTACCTCGCCTTCACCGCGAGGCTGGCCGACGCGGTGGACGTCGCGCGGCGCACGGCACGAGCCGCGCAGACGACGTTTCTCGCCAACGTGAGCCACGAGCTGCGCACGCCGCTCAACGGCGTCATCGGCGGCACCCGCCTGCTCGAGACGACCGAGCTCAGCCCCGCGCAGCGGCACCACGTGTCGATGGTTCGCGAGTCGGCGGAGACGCTGCTCGGCCTCGTCGACGAGATCCTGGATTTCGCCAAGCTGGAGGCCAGCAAGCTCACGATCGAGCCGATCGCGTTCTCCCTGCGCGCGACGCTGGCGGAGGCGCTGC
>QHSO01000038.1 GCA_003220475.1 Candidatus Rokuibacteriota bacterium
CGTCGGCCGGGCTGCTCGTGTTCCTGATGTCCTGGAACGAGCTGCTCTTCGCCTACACCTTCACGGCCAGCGAGGCCAGCCGCACGGTGCCCGTGGCGCTCGCGCTGTTCCCGGGCGTCTACGAGGTGCCGTGGGGCGACATCGCCGCTGCCTCGATGCTCGCGAGCCTGCCGCCGATCCTCATCGTGGCCGGCCTGCAGCGCTGGCTCGTCCGCGGCCTCACCGCCGGCGCGCTGCGCGACTGACGTGCGACGGCGCGTCGCGGTGACCGTCGCGGCTCTGCTCTGCGTGGCCGCGCGCCTGCACGCCCAGGCGCCGCGGGTCGTCGAGGACTGGAGCGAGCAGCCGGCCGCGGGCCGGCTGCCCGCGAAGTGGTCGTTCTACGCTCGAGAGCCGAACCTCACGTACCCGCCCGCGATCGTCGTGAACGACGGCCGCCGCGCGCTCTGGCTGAAGACCGAGCGCTACAGCGTGAGGCTGGCCCGGGCGATCGATCTCGACGTGCAGCACGCGCCGACGCTGACGTGGGAGTGGAAGGCGGTGACCCTGCCGGAGCAGGGCGACATTCGTGGCGAGATCAGCGACCAGGTCGCGCGGATCGTGCTGTTCTTCCCGCCGCGCTACCGTCCCCGGATGCTGGGCTACGTCTGGGACACACGCGCGCCGGTCGGCACCGAGACTCACACGCAGCAGATGATGCTCGAGCGCTGGCTCGTCGTCGTCCGCTCGGGCCCCGCGGAGGTCGGCCAGTGGATCCGCGAGAGCCGCAACGTCGAGCGCGACTACGCGCGGCTCTTCGGCACGGCGCCGCCCGCCCTCATGGGCGTCGGCGTCGAGAGCCATTCGGAAGACGCCCGGCACGCCAGCGAGGTCTTCATCGGGCCGATCACGCTGAGCCGCTGACCGACCTCAGCACGCCGGCCGGCTCAGGACTGCGCCATCGATCTTGCGCTTCACCAGCTGGCCGTCGCGCGTGTCGCCGTGCAGCCGGCCGTTCTCCACGATGACCTTGCCGCGCAGGAGCGTCGTGACCGGCCAGCCGCGCACGTCCCAGCCCTCCCACGGGCTGTAGTCGCTGACGTGGAAGTCGTCCTTCGTCAACGTTCGACTGATGGCCGGGTCGATCAGCACGACGTCGGCGTCGCTGCCGGGCGCCAGCGCGCCCTTGCCCGGATAGAGACCGAGGATCCGCGCGGCGTTGGACGAGGTCACCTGCACGAAGCGCTCGAGCGACATCTTCCGCTTCACCACGCCCTCGGTGTAGACGATGCCCATGCGCGCCTCGGCGCCCAGGTTGCCGCCCGTCACGTCCTCGATCGTTTTGCCGCGCAGCTTGAGCGCGAGCGTGGTCGGGTACTCGTCGGTGGCCGTGGTCGACACCGCGTCGTTGAGCAGGCCGTCCCAGAGCGCGGCCTGGTCCTCCGGATACTTCAGCGACGGATAGGTGTGGTAGCAGAACCCGCGCGGCGAGCGGTAGTCGTCGGCCGTGAAACACGTGTAGTGGTGCAGCGTCTCGGCGTAGATCGGCCGGCCCAGCCCGCGCGCCTCGGCCACCGCCTCCACGCCCTCACGGGCGGAGGTGTGCACGAAGTAGATGGCGGCGTCCATGATCGCCGCGAGATTGATCGCGCGCCGGAACGACAGCATCTCGGAGACCTTGTTGTGCACGAGCGGCAGGTTGGCGCCGTCCATGCGGCCTTCCTCGCGGAAGCGCTCGTACATGAACTGCACGACGTCGTGGTCCTCGGCGTGCACGACCATGATCCCGCCGCGGGGCGCGACCTTCTCCATCGCGTACTGCAGACGACCGAAGTCGAGTCGGTTCGAGGGGCGCTTCGGATGCGGCGGCAGCACGTCGGTGGTGAAGACCTTGAACGACGGAAAGCCCTGCTGGATCGCCTCCGGGATGGCGTCGAACGTCTTGAGCGGCAGCGGGCCCGCCAGCGTGATGTGGAACGTGTAATCGGTGTACGAGTTGCCCTTCCAGCGCGCGGCGCGCCGCTCGACCACGGACGGCAGATCGTCGCCCGGCCGCACGAACGCGAAATCGACGTGGGTCGTCGTGCCACCGAACGCCATGCCGCGCGAGTCGTCTTCGGGACCCAGCGTCTGCAGATCGTCGTCGGGATGCATCTGGATCCGATGCGCCAGGTGCGTGTGGGGTTCCACGCCGCCCGGCACGACGACCTTGCCCGCCGCGTCGATCACGCGCGTCGCCTCGCGGAACGTGCCCGGCGCCGCCACCGCGGCGATCTTGCCGTCCTGGACCGCGATCTCCCACGCCCCTGCGCCCTGCGGCGTCACCACCTGGCCGTTGCGGATCAGCAGCTCGAGCATCGCGCCCTCCTTGGTGGGCTGGGAGGGTATCAGGTCGCGAGCAAGGTTTCGAGCCGCTGAGCGAGCGCGGGCCCCGTGCCACGTTCCTCGTGCTTGAAGAACACGAACGCGTCGCCCCAGCCGGCCCCGACCGTGCGGATCGTCTTCACCCATGCCCCAAGCCGCGCGTCGGTGTAATCGACGGCGCGCAGGCGGAAATACCCCCAGTCCGCAGTGGCGAGGGCGGGCGTGGTCGCGTCCTCGTCCTCGACGATGGCGAGCGCGGCGTTGCGCGCGCGCAGCCGCTCGTACACGTCGTCGGCGAACCACGACTCGTGTCGGAACTCCCAGGCCATGCGGAGATCCGGCGGCACCATATAAAGGACGTCGCCGAGGCGGCCCACATCCTTTTTGAAGTTGGGCGGCAGCTGGAAGAGCAAGGGGCCCAGCCGGGCGCCGAGCCCCCGCGCGACGTCGCCGAAGGCGCGCACCGTCTCGTCGACGTCGCGCAGGCGCGCGAAGTGCGTGATGCGCTGTGGAGCCTTGAGCACGAACGTGAAGGCCGGCGGCACGGCGGCCGCCCAGCCCGCGACGACCTTGGGCGTCGGCATGCGGTAGAACGTCGCATTGACCTCGACCGTGCTGAATCGCTCGGCGTAGTACGGCAGCATCGCCGCCGGCTTGAGGTCGTCGGGGTAGAACGAGCCTTTCCACTCGGTGTAGTTCCAGCCCGACGTTCCGACGCGCACGCGCGTCACGTCGCCGATCCTCCCTCCGGTCGCGTCGCGAGCGGCGATCCGCGATCGCGAGCGTGCCACCACGCAAGCAAGGCGAGCACCGAGATCAGCCCGCCGCCACCGGAGACGAGGAGCGCCGCCTTCACGCCCGCCGCCTCCGCCACTGAGCCCATCAGGAACGCACCGAACGGCGTCACGCCCGCGAACATCAGGGTGTGCAGGCTCATCACCCGTCCCCGAAGCTCGTCCGGCACTGTCAGTTGCACGGTCGAGTTCGAGCCCGCCATGAACAGGATGCCGCAGAATCCCATCAGCAGGAGCAGCGGCACCACGACCCGCTCGGTATGCACGGCGGCGAGCGCGGCCGTTCCCGCGGCCTGCAGCAGGGCCGGCGTCGCCAGCGCCGCCACCGGCGGCCGCTCCCGCCCGAGCGCGGCCAGCGCGACCGCGCCGCCCAGGGCGCCGATCCCGAGCATCGCCATCATCAGGCCGAACCCCTCGGCGCCATGACCGAGCACGTCGCGGACGTAGAGCGGAATCAGCACGTTGTAGTTGAAGAGAAAGCCGCTCACCGCGAGCACCATGGCCATGGTCAGCGCCACGCGCGGCGTGCTCACGGCGAAGCGCACGCCCTCGCGGATGTCGTGGGCCATCGACCGACCCGACGCGGCGCGCGGCCGCCCCTGCGCGCCCACGGCGAACAGCGCCACGATGACCGGCACGAACGAGGCCGCGTTGAGATAGAACGCGACCGCTGTGCCCCAGCGCGCGATGGCGAGGCCCGCCAGCGCTGGGCCCACGATGCGCGCGGCGTTGAACATCGCCGAGTTCAGCGCGATGGCGTTCATGAGGTCGTCGCGACCGACCATCTCGACGATGAACGCCTGGCGCGTGGGCATGTCCACCGTGTTGGCGATGCCATAAACCAGCGCGAGCAGCGCCACGTGCCAGTACTGGACGTGGCCAAAGTGCACGAGCAGCGCCAGCGCGAGCGCCTGGATGAATAGCACGCTCTGGCTCACCAGCAGCAGGCGGCGTTTGCGAAGGCGGTCGGCGAGCGCGCCCGCGAAGAACGCCAGCACGAGCATCGGCGCGAACTGCAGCGCGCTCACGAGCCCGAGACGGAACGGGGAGTTGGTCAGCTCGAGCACCAGCCACGATTGCGCGACCGACTGCATCCACGTGCCGACGAGCGAGATGAGCTGGCCCGCGAAGAAGAGGCGGAAATCGCGATGACGGAACGCGCGCACGGCGGCCGGCAGCCGCGTGTCGGACGGCACGCGGGTAGTTTATTACTTGGGGGGCCTCGACATGGCCCCCCAAACCCCCCAACGTTCGGAGCGCCCCGGGAAACCTCGCGCACCTCGCTATCAGAGCATGCGCTGGAGCGTGAGGACGTCGAGCCAGCGGCCGAGCTTGAGGGCCGCCTCGCGCTCGCGGCCGACGCGGCCGAAGCCGTGACGCTCGTGCAGCCGCAGCGACGCCTCGTTGTCCGCGATGATGCGCGCGATCATCGAGTGATGATCGCGCGCGCGCGCGTGCTCGATCAGCGCGTCGAGGATGAGGCCACCGACGCCCTTGCCGCGCCAGCCGGCCTTCACGTAGACGGAGTCCTCCACCGTGCGCGCGTAGGACGGCTTGGGGCGATAGGGCGCCAGCGCGCCGAAGCCGAGGATCTCGTCGCCCACCGCGGCGACGAGCGCCGGGTACGCATCGCCGTGGACGGCAAGCCACGCCTGCTGTGCCTGCGCGCTGCGCGGCTCGGTGTCGGTGGTGGCGGTGGTTCCGATCGCCTCGAGGTTCCAGATGGCCGCGATCTGCGGGTTGTCGGTCTCGCGCGCTGCACGAATCACGACGGCACCCGCTGCGGCGCGGGCTCGCCTTGCAATCGCCGGCCGAGCGCGACGAGCACGCCACCGAGCCACCGACGGATCGCTGGCCGCGCGGTGAGGGAGGCCACGAGGGCGCGACGCGCCGCCGCCTCGCGGGCGTGGGCCAGCCGTTCGTTCGCCAGGAACAGCAGCGCGTAGTCGCTCGTTTCCATGCCGGCCTCCGTTCGCGTCTATCCTGGCGCGTCGTGACAGATCAGGGAAATCAATTGTTTTTATTCAGATCATCAATTACGCTTTCGACCGCTCCCGACCATGGACCTTGCCCTCGGCCCGTTGCGCACGCTGGAGGCGATCGCGCGGCACGGCTCGTTCTCGCGCGCCGCGCGCGAGCTGAACCTGACCCAGCCCGCCGTCAGCATGCAGGTGGCGCAGCTCGAGCGGCGGCTGGGGCTGCCGCTGCTCGAGCGCGTCGGCAAGCGCGCCTTTCCCACGCCGGCCGGCGAGGTCCTGCTGGCCCACGCCGCCCGCGCCTTTCGCGAGCTACAGGCGGGCGTGGAACACGTCCAGCAGCTGCGCGGCGTCGTGGCCGGACGCGTGCGCCTGGGAACGAGCGCGTCGATCAGCGTGTACCTGCTGCCGCGCGCGCTCGGACGCTTGCGCGCGCGCTTCCCGGCCATCGATCTGGTCGTCGTCACCGGCACTGCGTCCGACATCGCGCGCGGGCTCGTGGGCAACGACCTCGACGTGGGGCTCGTGAGTTTGCCCCTGCGCGACCGCGAGCTGACCGTGACGCCCTTCTACCGTGACGAGCTCGTGGCCATCGCGCCGCCGGCGCCGCGCTGGCGGCGGCACGGCGCCATCCGCGCGGCCGAGCTGGCCGAGCATCCGCTCATCCTCTTCGACCGCGGCAGCACGGTGCGCCGTGAGATCGATGCGTGGTTCGCGCGGGCACGCGTGAGCGCACGCGCGTCGATGGAGCTCAGCAACACGGAGGCGATGAAGAAGTTCGTGGAGGCGGGGCTCGGCCTCTCGGTGACCTCCGAGTTCTCCGTGAAGGCCGACGTTGCGGCGCGCCGGCTCGCCGCCATGCCGCTCGTACCGTCGCTCGTGCGGCACATCGGCCTCGTCCGCCGCCGCGACAAACCCGTGGCACCGCCGCTCGCGGCGTTCCTCGACACGCTCGAGGATCTCCGCACGGCCCTGGCGCGGCGGCGTAGACTCTGAGGCCGTGCCGTCCACGAGCCTCGGCCGCCGCGCGTTCCTCGGCGGCAGCATCGCCGCGCTGCTGGCGACGCGCGCCGCCGCGCAGACCGCGCCCGCGTCGGCGGGGCCGGTCGATCGCGCGCTCATCGACGACCTCGTCGCCGCCAACCGCATCCTCGCCGACCAGGGCGTGGTGGACGGCTACGGCCACGTGAGCCTGCGGCATCCCGCCGACCCGCAGCGCTATCTGATGTCCCGCTCGATCGCGCCGGAGCTGGTGACGGCGGGTGATGTGATGGAGTACGACCTCGACTCCACGGCCGTCGACGCGCGCGGGCGCACGAGCTACCTCGAGCGCTTCATCCACGGTGAGATCTATCGCGTGCGGCCCGACGTCAAAGCGGTCGTGCACAATCACTCGCCGTCGGTCATCCCGTTCGGCGTGAGCACCGCGCCGCTGCGGCCGCTCTATCACATGAGCGCCTTCCTCGGCGGCGGCGTGCCGGTGTTCGACATCAAGGTCGCCGCGGGCCAGCCGACCGACATGCTCGTGCGCACGCCGGCGCTCGGTCGCGCGCTCGCGCAGACGCTGGGCGACCGTCCCGTCGCGCTCATGCGCGGGCACGGCGCGGTCGTCGTCGGCGACTCGCTGCCGCGTGTGGTGTTTCGCAGCGTCTACACCGAGGTCAACGCGCGACTGCAGGCCCAGGCGATGGCGCTGGGCGGGCCGGTGACCTATCTCGACGACGAGGAGGCGCGGCGCGCCGACGCCTCGGTCGGTGGCACCGTGCCGCGGCCGTGGGAGCTGTGGAAAAAGAAGGCGCTCCCTAGGTAGCGCGCGGCCACGTCGCAGGCTGACGCGTGAACGGCAGCGTCAGCAGCCTCACTGCGCCGAGCGGCGTGCGATACGCAGGCAACCCGATCACCAGCGGCGGCTCGGCCGATCGCGAGAGGCGCAGCGTGCGGTGCAGCCGATCCCACCACGAGAGCATCACCGACCAGTTGCTGTTGGTCTCGGCCTCGAGCGTCGAGTGGTGGATGCCGTGCATCCGCGGCGTCACGACGCACGAGGCGAGCGCGCGGTCGAGCCCGAGCGGCAGCCGCCAGTTGCTATGGTGAAACGCCGTCGCCGTCTCGAACAGCACTTCGAACACGACGACGAGCGCCACCGGCGGTCCGATCACGGCTACCTGCGCCGCGCGCCAGCCGCACGACAGCAGCAGCTCGCCCGCGTGAAAACGCAGCGCGGTCGAGACGTCGAGGTCGAGATCGGTGTGATGCACGAGGTGAAAGCGCCAGAGCAGCGGCACGCGGTGATTGAGGCGATGCCAGAGATACATGGTGTAGTCGAGCAACAACAGGCCGGCGATCCACGCGAGCGCCCTCGGCAATGCCACCCAGTGCAGGAGGCCGAATCCGCCGCGCTCGGCGCCGGCCGCGACCGCGAGCCCGACCGGCACCACGGCCAGCCGCACGACCAGCCCGGCGCTGACCGCCAGCACGACGTTGACGGCCAGGCGCTCGCCCCGCGGCCGAACGCGGCGGCGCAACGGCGCGCGCGTCTCGACGACGAAGAGGACGACCAGCACGATCACACCGCCGACGCCGACGAGCGCGTCGATACGGGTCACGCGATCACTCGTCGCCGTGCGGGATCCCCGCGGTGGCCCCACGCTTGCACGAGCATCTTCTGATGGACGTCTTGCGTCCGCTGCTCGATGCGTTGGTGTCGCACGCGTACCTGGTCGTCTTCATCGGCGCGCTGGTCGACGCGACGGGCCTGCCGTTTCCGGGTCGGCTGTTGCTCGCAGGCGCCGGCGCCTACGCGGCCGCCGGCCACGCGAGCGTCGGCGCGTTCGTCGCGCTCGCCACGCTCGGCGCGATGCTCGCCGATCAGCTCTGGTTCTGGACGGCGACCCGCGGGAGCGTCTGGCTCATCGACGTCTACTGCCGCCTGGCGCGGCGTCCGGCGGGTTGGGTCGACGATAGCCTCAGCGGGCTCGTGCGATCGACGACGCTCACGGTGATCCTCGGCCGCTTCTTCACCGTCGTGCGTCTCGGCGCGTGGCCGCTGCTGGTGCGCCGGGGACTGCGCTGGACGCACTTCGTCGCGCTCGACGCCGTCGGCGCGCTCGTGTGGTCCGCGATCTGGATCGGACTCGGCTGGATCGTCGGCGATCAGTGGCAGGATGCGGCGCAAACCATCAGCGGCTGGCTCGTGCTCGCCGGCGCGGTGGTGGTGGTCGGTCTCGCGGGCGCGCTGGCGCTGCGGGCGTGGCGCCGCCGCGCGCGCCGCGCGCATGCGGTCAGCGTCCCGACGGAAACGCCGGCGGACGCTTCTCGCGAATGGCCGCGAGACCCTCGCGCACATCCTCGCTCATGAAGGTCAGCATCTCGAGCGCAATCGACTGGTCGAAGATCGGTCCCGCCTGACGCAGCCAGTTGTTGAGCGAGCGCTTCGTCCAGCGAATGGCCTGCTGCGCGCCACGCGCGAGCCGGTCGGCAACGTCGAGCGCGCGGGGCAGCACTTGCTCGGCCGGCACGCACAGGCTCACCAGTCCGATGCGCTCGGCTTCGCGGCCGTCGATGAACTCCGAGGTCAGCAGGTAATACTTCGCCTTCGCCATCCCGCACAGCAGCGGCCACAGAATCGCCGCGTGGTCGCCGGCCACCACGCCGAGCTTGGTGTGGCCGTCGGTGAAGCGCGCGGTCTCCGCCATGATCGAGATGTCGGCCAGCAGGGCGACCACGAGGCCGGCGCCGACGGCGACGCCGTTGATCGCCGAGACGATCGGCTTGTCGGTGTTGATCATGTTGTAGACGAGGTCGGAGGCCTCGCGCACCATACGCGCCAGGCGGCGCGGGTCGCGCGCGTTGGCGTCCACCATCTCGAGGTCGCCGCCGGCCGAGAAGGCGCGGCCCGCGCCCGTCACGACGGCGACGCGGGCCGCCTCGTCGGCGTCGAAGGTGAGCCAGACCTGAGTCAGTTCCCAGTGCAGTCGATCGTTGGTGGCGTTCAGCACCTCGGGTCGGTTGATGGTGATGAGCACCACGCCGTGCTCACGGCGCTCGAACGTGAGGTGCTGGTAGTCGCGATAATCCATGGACGCCTCCCGCGCCACATCCTACCGCGACGCGCGACCGACGACGTTGAGTCGGGCGCTCAGTCCCAGCGCGCGATGACCGCCCAGCGGTCCGCGCCGCCCCCGATCTCGCCGACGATCCACGGATCGACCTGACGCTCCTGGTAATAGGTCGGCGTCGCCACCCAGAACTTGTCGAACAGACCGCTCTGGACCGCGTCGTCGTACTTCAGCAGCGCGTGATCCGGTATGCGCTCGCGATAGGACTCGATGGGCTCCAGCACTGCGCTGCGCACGTAGCCGAACCGGCGCGGCAGCGCCTCGCCCACCCGCTGACGGATCTCGGCCAGCGTGTACAGCGGACCATACGTGAGCTGCGCGTTTTCGATGCGCTCGTGCAGCATCTGACCGGGAAGACGCGCGCGGACGGCGCGGACGCGGGTTTCGGGGCTGACGGTGACATCTTGCATGGCGGACTCCTCCTGTGCCGGCTGGCTGCAACGGCAAGGCCACCGGATGCTCGACGGCACGGATGGTGCACTCCGCAATCCGTTGCAATGGCCTCGGAGTCGAAGACGGCGGTCGTCGCCGCCCTCGTCGGCAATGCCGCGCTCGCGATTCTCAAGGGTGTGACCGCCGCCATGACCGGCAGCGCGGCCATGCTGGCGGAGACGTGTCACTCGCTGGCGGACACCGGCAACCAGATCTTGCTCTTCGTCGGGATGCGGCTGAGCCAGCGTCCGCCCGACCGGGCCCGCCCGTTCGGCTACGGGATGAACACCTATTTCTGGTCGTTCGTCGTCTCGGCCATGCTCTTCACGCTCGGCGGCGCGTTCTCGATCTGGGAAGCGGTGCACAAGTTCATTCGCCCCGCGGAGAACGCGGCCTCGCCGGCGGCGTTCTTCGTGCTGGCCGGGGCGTTCGTGTTCGAAACGATGTCGCTCGGCGTCGCGCTGCACTCGGTCGCGAGCCAGCGCCGCGGGATGCCGCTGCTGCGCTTCGTGCGGGAAACGCGCGATCCCACGCTGCCAACCGTCCTGCTCGAAGATTCCGCGGCGTTGGTGTCGATCGTCGTCGCCGCGGCCGGCCTCGGCCTCGCGCGGTTGACCGCCGAGCCGCGCTGGGACGCCGCCGCGTCCGCCGTCATCGGGCTACTCCTCATCGCCGTGGCGTCGTTCCTGGCCTATGAGAATTATTCGCTCCTGCTCGGCGAGCCGGCGACCGCGGAGCACGAGGCGGCGATCCGCGCGCGCCTGGCGGCTGATCCCGCGGTGCGCGACGTGGTATCGCTCACCACGATGCACCTCGGTCCCACGGCGGTGCTGATCTCTGCCCGGGTCGCCTTCCGTCCAGAGCTGACGACCGTACAGATCGAGGATGCCGTCGAGCGCCTCGAGGACGCGGTGCGCGCCGCCGTGCCGGGGACGCGTCGGAGTCTGATCGTGATCGAGCCGGCGCGGCCGGACGCGGCGCGCCGCGCCGCCTGAGGTCAATGGCCCTCAGCGCCGCGCAGCACGCCAGCAAGAGCCGGATCCTCACGCAGCCCGAGCCGGCGAAGATCCCGAGCACGGTCGATGCGGTCGTGCTCAAACACGGGCGTGTGTTCGGGCTGCGCGCGGTGGCGCTCGCACAGCGGCTCGACGTCGTGCGGCCGCGGCTGCCCGCGTGGTGCGATTGGCTGGAGATCCACAATCTGTGCGTCGGCGCCGCCCGCGCGCACCTACGCTTCGAGCGCGGCGCCGACGGTCGCGTGGAGGTCGCCGCCGACGTGCGCGTCGGCCTGATCAGCCTGCGTCGTCGATCGGCGGCGCCGGCCCCGCCATCGAGCCCGGCGAGGCGAAACGCTCGTCGTATTTCGCGTTTCAGCGTGCCCGGCGGCGTTTTCGGCCCGCCGCGCTCGGGATGGCCGCAGCAGCAACCGACGCACGCGAGGATCAGCGCGGCGTCGGCGATGGTCGCCCTCCGTAAATGCTTTTACCGCGTGCGGCGTCGAACCTGGCAGATCGAATCACCATTGACCTACAGGAGGATCGCATGACGCGTGCAAAACGTACGATCGGCCTCATGACGGCCGTGCTCGTTCTTGCCGTCGGCGCGCTGAGCGCGCAGGCCCAACCGCAGTTCGGGGGCACATGGACGCTCGACCCCTCTCAGAGCCAGTTCCCCGCCCACGAGGGTGGCCACGCGCAGAAGGCGCCCGATGGCGCCCAGACGCCGAAGCAACCCCCCGTGATGAAGCTCGTCGTCGAGCAGAACGGCACCAACTTCAAGGTGACGCGCTCGATGGCGCGCGACAACCGGGAGCGCTCCTACAGCCAGGCGTTCGTCGCCGACGGTACGGAGCGGACGGAGCAGGGCCATCGCGGCGGAACGACGAAGACAAAGGCCACGCTCGGCGGTGACCGCCTCGTCACGAACTCCACCACCACGATGCCGGCCAAGGACGGCGGCGAGGCGAAGACGTTCGCGCGCGAGTCGACCTGGACGGTGTCGCCGGACGGGCGCACGCTCACCATCGACACGGTGATGCATACGCCGCGCGGCGACCGGACGATGAAGACGGTCTATCTCAAGGGCTAGCTTCTAACCGCTCGCCTCGGGACGTCCCTCGTCCTGCCAGGGGCTCTTGGTCTCCGGCGGCTCTTTGAAGCCGGGATCATAGCGCCGGCCGATCCGAGGGGCGTCCCGCAGCGGGCGCACGCCGCGCATCTTGCGAGAGACCTTCGCCGGATCCGTCTTCCGCACGGGCCGCTTCGCTGGACTGGCCATGCCGGGTACTGATGCGAAGATGGTGCCCGCGACTCGAGGGGGTCCGGGCGGTTCGATGAGCGAGACGGTCGGCATGCTGTGCGCGCTGGGATCGGCGATGTCGTGGTCGGTGACGAGCCTGATGGTCAGCGCGCTCACCCCGGGCATCGGGTCGTTCACCATCAACGCCGCCCGCACGACCCTCACAGCGGCCATCGTCATCGGGTGGATGCTCCTCGCGGGCGGTCTCGACACCGTTCTGACGCTGTCCATGGGCAGCCTCGCGCTGCTGGCCGTCTCCATCGTGCTGGCGATCCCGATCGGCGACACGATCTTCTTCGAGAGCGCGCAGCGGCTCGGCCTCGGCCGCGCCATGACGATCTCGATGAGTTATCCGGTCCTCGCCGCGTCGCTGGCCGCGCTGCTCCTGGGCGAGCGGCTCAGCGGGCCGATCGTCGTCGGCGGCCTGCTGACGCTGGCGGGCCTGGGGCTGATCGTCATGGCGCGCGTGGAGCCGCCGGGCGAGCCTCGGCCGTGGCGCGGCGTCGTGGAGGCGCTGCTGGCGGCGCTGGCGTGGGGGGTGTCGGTCGTCGCGCTGCGGGTGCCGCTCGACGAGATCGATCCGGTGAGCGCGCAGGCGATCCGCCTGCCCGTCGGCGCCGTGATGCTCTGGGTGACGCCGTGGGCGCTGCGCGGAGTGCCCGCGCTGCTGCGCGGCGGCTGGCCGTTGTTCGTCCGGCTGCTCGCGCTCGCCGCGCTCACCGCGGTCAGCTCGGTCATGTACGGCGCGTCGGTGAAGTACGCGGGCGTGGCGGTGGCCAGCGTGCTGTCGTCCACGGCGCCGCTGTTCGCGGTGCCCCTGGGCATCGTCTTTCTCAACGAGCGGCTGCCCGCGCTGGCGCTGCTGGGGGCGGTCGTGACCGTCGCGGGCATCGTGGTGCTGCGTCTCTGAGTCGTCGTATCATCCCGCACGTTCGTCGATCGCGATGTCACCAGGGAGGATCCCGATGAGGTCACGCATACTCGCCGTCGTCGCCGTCATGCTCGTGCTCGCCGCCGGCATCGCGACGACCGCCTGGGCCCAGTCCACGCTGGACACGGTGAAGAAGCGCGGCAAGCTCGTCGCCGGCGTGAAGACGGACTTCCCGCCGTTCGGTACCGTCGATAGCTCGGGCAAGAACGTCGGCTTCGACGTCGACGTCGCCCATCGCTTCGCGAAGGCGCTCTTCAACGACGAGCAGCAGGTCGAGCTGGTCGCCGTCACGTCGGGCAACCGGATTCCGTTTCTGCAGTCCGGCAAGATCGACATCGTCATCGCCACCGTCACCATCACCGACGAGCGGCGCCAGGTCGTCGAGTTCTCCGAACCGTACTTCATGTCCGGTTCCCTGCTGCTCGTGCCCAAGAGCTCCACCGCGAAGAGCCTCGACGACATGGCGGGGAAGACCGTGGCCGTGGTGCAGGGCGCCATCCAGGATCGCGACGTCGAGCAGCTGCAGCCGAAGGCGACGCGCGTGAAGTTCGGCAAGGTGTCGGAGGCGGTGCTGGCCGTGAAGGGTGGCCGCGCCGATGCCTACGTGCACGACGACATCGTCATTCTCAGTCTCGCGAAAGAGAACCCCGATCTCAAGGCCGTGGGCACGCCATTCATGCCGCGGCCGTACGGCATCGCGGTGCGCAAGGGCGACGTCGAGTTCGTGAAGTGGGTGAACGCGCAGCTGGCCGCGATGAAGGCGGACGGCACGTACGACCGCCTGTGGAAGAAGTACTTCGCGGACGTCGAGGGGAATCTCGTGAAGCCGTGACGCCCGCGCCCGTGTACACGTTCGAATGGGCGGCGGTCTGGCGTGGCCTGCCCTACCTCCTGCAGGGCGCCGGCCTCACCATCGTGATCTCCGCCGTGGCCATGGCGCTGGCGGCGGCGCTCGGCCTGGCCCTCGCGGTGGCCACGCAGACCGGCGGCCGCATCGTTCGCAGCGCCGTCGACGCCTACGTCGAGCTCTTCCGCAACACGCCGCTGCTGATCCAGATCTTCATCGTGTACTTCGGCCTGCCGCAGCTTGGCGTGCGACTGTCGCCGTTCCTGTCGGGATTGTCGGCGCTCGTGCTCTACGCCGCCGCCTACAACGCCGAGATCTTCCGCGCGGGCCTGGAGGCGGTGCCGCGCGGGCAGCACGAGGCCGCGCAGTCGTGCGGACTGTCGCCGGCGCAGGCGCTCCGATTCGTCATCGTGCCGCAGGCGCTCCGCATCGCGTTCCCCGCGCTCGGCAACAACCTCGTCTCGCTGGTGAAGAACTCCTCCCTCGTGTCCACCATCGGCATGGTCGAGCTGATGTTCGTGGCCAACGACATCTCGTTCAACAACTTCCGCACCTTCGAGATCTATGGCACCACCGCCGTCCTGTACGTGATGCTCGTGCTCGCGCTCACGCGCGTGCTGCACGCGGCCGAGATGCGCATGGCGCGGGTCGCCTCGTGAGCGTCCTGTGGCCGAGCCTGCCGTACCTGCTGCGCGGCGCCGCGAGCACGGTGGTGCTGGCGCTCGCCGTGCTCGTCGTCGGTAGCGCGCTCGGGCTCGCCCTCGGTCTGCTGCGTGTCGTCCCGTGGCGCGTCGCCGCCGGTGCGGTCGGCTGGGCGGTCGAGGTTGTCCGCGCGGTGCCACTGCTGCTCCTGCTGTTCTTCGTATTCTTCGGGCTGCCCGCGCTCGGGGTGCGCATTCCGACGTTTCCCGCCGCGGTGCTCGCCATGAGTCTGTGGATGGCCGCCAACACCGCGGAGGTCGTGCGGGGCGGCGTGCAATCGATCCCGCGCGGGCAATACGAAGCGGCGCGTTCGCTCGGATTGGGTTGGCTGCGCACGCTGCGCTTCGTGATCCTGCCGCAAGCGATGCGACGGATGCTGCCGCCGTTCGTCGGTCTCTGCACGATTCTCGTGAAGGACACGTCGCTCGCCGCGATCATCGGCGTGTTCGAGCTCACGCGCGCGGCGCAGGAGACGATCGAGCGCACACTGCGCTCGTTCGAGATCTATGGCGCGGCGGCGGTGATCTACTTCGCGCTGTGTTTTCCGCTGACGCGACTCGCGGCGCGGCTCGAATTACGGCTCGGACGTCCGTAGGTCGGACCAGCGGGCCGAGCAATCCAGGCGGCAGCGTCCTTGCACCAACCGTTGGTATGGCGCGGCGTGGCGCAGCGGCGGCACCGCTCCGTGGTGTGCACGTGCTTCTCGTGTGCGATGACGAGGAGCGATGCGAGCTGTTCGCACAGACGTTGAAGTACGCGAGCGCGCTCGTGACGATGTGCGTGTCCGCGGACGACGCACTCGCGGTCATGGAGCGTGTGCGCGCGAACGTGCTCGTCGTGGAGTTACGCGCCGCCACCGAGCGCGCGCGATTCATCGGCGCAGTGCGTGCGCTGCCGGCCGAGGAGGGCGGGAAGATTCCCGCGCTCGCGCTGACTGGCTCGCACGAGGACGGCGAGGCGCTGCTGGCCGCGGGGTTTCACCTGCACGTTGCGATGCCGCTGCGTGCCGCCGAGCTCTGCGGTGCGGTCGCGACGCTCGCGCGCGAGCCTGCCGCGTGGCCGCGGCTCTAGCTGCCGCGCTCCGCCAGCGTCGCGACCAGACGACACAGCTCCCACGGATCGACGGGCTTGAGCACGTGGTACTGGAAGCCCGCCTTGAGCAGACGCTGGTGCTCGTCACGGCCGCCGCGCGCGGTGATCACGATCGCCGGCATGTCGGGGGCGCCGGGCAGCTTGCGAACGCGCTCGATCAGCGCGGCCGCGATGTCGCCCTCGCCGCTGAGATCGGCAATGAGCACGTCGGGGCGGATGGCGTCCAGCGCGGAGAGCGCGCCGCGCGCCGAGGCGACGGCGCTGACGAGCGCGCCGGCGTATTCGAGGACGGTCTTGATCAGCTCGCGGGACTCGGAATCGTCGACCACGAGGAAGGCGTGGATGCCGCGAAGAGACGCCTGCTCATCGAAGCTCTCTTCTGGCATACCCCTCACCCGGCGACAAGGAATTACGCGCCGCAGCCGTGCAAGGCAATTGCCAGTGGGATAAACCTTCCCAGGCAAGGGAAGGAATTCAAACCGAGCGGTGGCGCCTAGGCGGTCCGCCGCAGGCGGGTGCGCGAGCGTCGATTGAGCGCGAAGGTCGGATTCGCGATCGCCCGGCTGACGAGCGTCGACCTCCGGCAAAATTTGCAGGTCCACCGATCGCGTAGGATTGCCGGGGATTTCGCGAGCGTTGTGAGCGTCTCGCGGGCCTGCGCGGCGTCGACGCCGAGCGCCCGGGCCAGGCAGTCGTCGCAAAAATCCGCGCCCTCGTGAAGAATCAGGAAGCCCCTGGCGCGCGCGGCGAGGTCCATGGCGGGTTCGTGTAGGAGCAAGCCATGTGCCCGGAGGCTTGCGTTCGGCTGGCGCCCGGACTACACAGGACCGCGCCATCCGCTGCCCAGGGGAGGACACGTCATGGGACTGCTCAGTGACCGCGAGCTCGCCAGCCTGCTGCCCGCCGAAACCCACGCCTTCGCGGGGCCCGTCCCGACGCAGAGCGTGTCCAGCGACGAGTTCATGCCGGTGCCGCAGACGACCGCCCAGCGCCGTGTCGAGGCCCGCGTGAAAGAGCTCGGCGCCACGCTGGCCCGGCGCCACGGGATGACGCGACGGCGATTCCTCGCCACGGCGTCGGGGATGGCGGCCGCCTTCCTCGCGATGAACGAGGTCTACGGGCCGCTCTACGAGGTGAGCGCGGCCGAGGCGCAGACGCCGCAGATGGCCAAGGAGCGCGCGGACGGCCTCGCCAAGCAGTTCGTCATGGACTGCCACACGCACTTCCTGCGCGACGACACGCGCATCATGACCTTCGTGCGCCAGCGCCAGGCGGTGGGCAAAGCGGGCTGGAACAAGACGCTCGCCGGCAAGGAACAGACGATCGACGATCTGAAGTTCGCGAACTACTACAAGGAAGTGTTTCTCGACAGCGATACGAAGGTGGCGCTGCTCTCCGGGGCGCCCTCGGAGGTGCCTCAGGACTGGTTCCTCACCAACGAGATGAAGGCCGAGGCGCGGGCGCGCGTGAACCGTGAGGCCGGCTCGCGACGCATGCTGAGCCACGCCATCTTCACGCCGGGCTATCCAGGATGGATGGAGCAGGTCGACCACGCCATCCGTGACCTCAAGCCCGACTCGTTCAAGGGCTATACGATTGGCGACAACACCAACAAGAACCTCAGCAAGCACCCGTGGCGGATGGACGACGACACGCTCGTCTATCCGTTCTACGAGAAGCTGCTCAAGGCCGGCTACGACAAGGTGTGCGTGCACAAGGGACTGTTCCCGCCGTCGGTCGAGCAGCAGTTCCCGCACCTGCTCGCGTACTCCGACGTGCGCGACGTCGGCCGAGCGGCCAAGGACTGGCCGAAGATGACGTTCATCATCTATCACGGCGGCTACCGCTTCGCCGGCGGCGGCCGCGCCGAGGATGCGTGGACACAGTTCGAGAAGACGGGACGCATCGAGTGGGTGACCGATCTCGCCGAGGTTCCGTCGAAGTATGGCGTCACCAACGTGTACGCGGACGTCGGCCAGCTCTTCGCGCAGACGACGATCGCCGATCCGCGCGTGTCGGCGGCCATGATGGGCATGCTGATCCGCGGCCTCGGCGTCGACCACGTCGTCTGGGGCACCGACGCGATCTGGACCGGGTCGCCGCAATGGCAGATCGAGGCGCTCCGCCGGCTCGAGATCCCGGAGGACATGCAGAAGCAGCACGGCTTCACGCCCCTCGGCCCGGCCGACGGTCCCATCAAGAGCGCGATCCTGGGTGAGACGAACGCGCGGCTCTACACGTACGAGCGGCGCGCGGCGCTGGCCACCGATCGCATCGCCGCGCTCAAGGCGGAGTACGAGGCGGCCGGCGCCGAGCGGAGCAATCTGCGGTACGGCTACGTGCTGCCTGCGCGCGACTGACGGACGCCCGCCGGCGCCGGGGCGGGAGACGCGAGGCGCACCGTGACGTGCGCTACGCGGGGCGCCGTGCGCGGCGCAGGTTCTCCGCCCACGCGCCCGAGAGCACGAAGCGCGGGAACGTGATCCACTGCTCGACGACAAAGCGGCTCACGAAGTCCGCGGCGCCGTTAAAGGGCATCGGCGTTTCGGGTTCGCGCCGGTGGCCGCGGCCCTGGAGCACGAGCGCGATGACCATCGCGATGACGGCGACGATCGCTGCGATCAGCGACCGGCCCAGCAATGCGCCGACCAGCAGGAGTGTGGCGACCTGGAACAGCGGGACGGCGACGATGTGGATCAGCAAGTTCGTGCGGTCGCGGTGCTTGGCGACATAGTCGCGCCACTGCCACGCGAGCAGGTTCGGGCGGATCACTAGAACCGGCGGCGACCCGCCATGGCGCGCTTGCGCAGGCGCAGCGACTTCGGCGTGACCTCGAGCAGCTCGTCCTCGCGGATCCACTCCAGACACTGCTCGAGGTTCATGGTGCGTGGAGGTGTCAGCTTGATGCCCTCATCCGCGGTCGACGCCCGCATATTCGTAAGTTTCTTTTCTTTTGTGATGTTGACGTCCAGGTCGTTGTCGCGCGAGTTCTCGCCGACGACCTGGCCCTCGTAGACCGGCTCACCGGGGGCGATGAACATCGTGCCGCGCGCCTGCAGATTGTCGATCGCATAGCCCGTGGTCCTGCCGGTGCGGTCGGCCACCAGCGCGCCGTTCTGACGGTGCGCGATCTCGCCCTGCCATTCGTCCCAGCCGTCGAAGATGTGGTTGAGGAGCCCGGTGCCGCGCGTGTCGGTGAGGAACTCGGTGCGATAGCCGATGAGGCCGCGCGACGGCAGCCGATATTCGAGCCGGACCCGCCCGGTGCCGTGATTGACCATCTTCGTCATGACGCCGCGGCGCGGACCGATCTTCTGCGTGACGGCGCCGATGAATTCTTCGGGCACGTCGACCACCAGATGCTCCATCGGCTCCAGCGTCCGCCCGTCCTGCTGCCGCGTGATGATCTCCGGCTTGCCGACCTCGAGCTCGTAGCCCTCGCGGCGCATCATCTCGATGAGGATCGCCAGCTGCAGCTCGCCGCGGCCCGAGACGCGGAAGGTATCGGGCGACTCCGTCTCTTCCACGCGGATGCCCGGGTTGAGCTTGCGCTCCTTCATGAGTCGCTCGCGCAGCTGCGGCGAGGTGACGAAGCGTCCCTCCTTGCCCGCAAAGGGCGAGACGTTCGACGAGAACAGCATGGAGACCGTCGGCTCGTCGATGCGGATGAGCGGCAGCGCCACCGGCGCCTCGAGGTCCGCGACCGTCTCGCCGATGTCGATCGCCTCGATGCCGGCGATGGCGACGATGTCCCCCGCGCTCGCCTCCTGAATCTCGGTCCGCTTCAGTCCCTCGTAGCCGTAGAGCACGGTGACCTTCCCCGCCTCGATGGTGCCGTCGCGGTGAACGACCGCGATCCGCTCAGCCTGGCGCACGCGACCGTTCACGATCCGCCCGATGACCAGCCGGCCGACATAGTCGTCCCAGTCGAGCATGGCCACGCGCAGCTGAAGGCCGGCGGCGGGATCGAAGGCCGGCGCCGGCACCGTCGTCAGGATCGCCTCGAAGAGTGGCTCGAGGCTCTCGCCCGCCACCTTCAGATCGCTCGTGGCCGTCCCCACCCGCGCGTTGGTATAGAGGACGGGGAAGTCGAGCTGCTCCTCGGCGGCGTCGAGATCGATGAAGAGGTCGTAGATCTCGTCGAGGACCTCTGCCGGTCGCGCGTCGCTGCGATCGATCTTGTTGACGACGACGATCGGCGGCAGCCCCGCCTCGAGGGCCTTCTTGAGCACGAACCGCGTCTGGGGCAGCGGGCCCTCGGCCGCGTCGACGAGCAGCAACACGCCATCGACCAGCGTGAGCGTCCGCTCGACCTCGGAGCCGAAATCGGCGTGCCCCGGCGTGTCGACGATGTTGATGTGCACGCTCTTGTAGGTCACGGCCGTGTTCTTGGCCATGATCGTGATGCCCTTCTCGCGCTCGAGGTCGATGGAGTCCATCATCCGCTCGGGCACGGCTTCGTTCTCGCGGAAGAGGCCGGACTGCCAGAGCATCGCGTCCACCAGCGTCGTCTTGCCGTGGTCGACGTGGGCGATGATCGCCACGTTTCGAATGCTTTCGCGGTGTTGCATCACTCCACTGTACCATGTGGGCGTGCAGTGTCCGCGCTGCGGCAGTCAGAGCGTGCGGCGCAGCTCGCGGGTCGGCGCGTTCGAGCGGCTGATCAGCGTCTTGTACGTCTATCCCTTCCGGTGTCAGCGCTGTACGTTCCGCTTTCGCCGGCTCAACTGGGGCCACCGCTACCCCAATTCCAAGGGCGACCGGCGCGACTACGAGCGCGTGGTGGTGCGCCTGCCCGCGCGTCTCACGGCGGGTGCGGAGAGCGCCGAGGCCGAGACGACGGACCTCTCGATCAGCGGCTGCGCCGTGCGGACGAGCGCGCGCTTTCCGCCGGGCACCGACGTGCGGGTCATCATCGAGCTCGGCGGCGGACGGACGGTGGATGTCGCCGAGGCCGTGGTGCGCGCCGCCCACGAAGGTCGCGTCAGCCTGCAGTTCGTCTACGTCGCGGCCGACGACCAGCGGCGTCTGATCGAGTACATCAACGCGGTCGCGCTGCCGATCGACGTCGGGCGCCCGGGGCGGTCGACGCCGTTCCCCCTCGAGGTCGTGCTCGTCGCCGTCGCGGGACTGCTCGTGATCTTCCTGATCCTGTCGATGGTCACGCGCGTCGGCACGCCGCTGCGCTGAACAGCGCGCCGCCGGCGCGCTGTTATAATGGCCGCCACGTTGCGCCCCCGCGGATCGCGCCCCATCGTCTTCGCGCTGGTCGTCGCCGGCCTCATCGCCCTCGGCGCCGTCGCCGTCGGCGCACAGAGTAAGAGCGCACGCACGCCGACGGCCGTCATCTCGATGGAGAAGGGCGGCGAGATCGTGCTGGAGTTTTTCCCGCAGGACGCACCGAAACACGTCGAGAACTTCCTGACGCTGGCCAAGAAGGGCTTCTACGACGGGCAGCGCGTGCACCGGGTCGAGCCGAAGTTCGTCGTCCAGTTTGGCGATCCGCAGTCCAAGACAAAACCGATGGACGATCCGGCCATGGGCACCGGCGGTCCCGGCTACAAGATCAAAGCGGAGTTCAACAGCCGCAAGTTCGAACGAGGCGTGCTCGGCATGGCGCGCAGCCAGGATCCCGACTCCGGCGGCAGCCAGGTCTACATCATGTTGGGACCCGCCCCGCATCTCAACGGCAAGTACACGGCCTTCGGCCAGGTCACGAAGGGCATGGACATCGCCGACCAGATCCGTGTCGGTGACCGAATCAAGGCCATCAAGGTGGTCGAGAAATGAAGCAGACCGGTCTCATCACGCTCGAGAACGGCAACGAGATCCGCCTGGAGCTCTTCCCGCAAGACGCGCCGAAGACGGTGGAGAACTTCGTCACGCTTGCGAAGAAGGGGTTCTACAACGGGCTCACCTTCCACCGCGTCGTCCCCGGGTTCGTGGTGCAGGGCGGCTGCCCCAAGGGCAACGGCACCGGCGGTCCCGGCTACACCGTGCCCGCCGAGTTCAACAAGAACAAGCACGTCCGTGGTTCGCTCGCGATGGCGCGGAGCCAGGACCCGGATTCCGCCGGGTCGCAGTTCTACTTCACCTATGGCGCGCAGCCGCACCTGGACAACAACTACACGGTGTTCGGCAAGGTGACGAGCGGCATGGAGCACGTCGACAGCATCCGGCAGGGTGATCGGATGACGTCGATCACGATCACCGAGGAATAGCGGTGCCCTGGTCGCTCCTGCTCCGCGGCGGCACCGTCGTCGACGGCACCGGCGCCCCCGGGCGCGCCGCCGACGTCGCGATCGAGGGCGAGCGCATCGTCGCGGTGGCGCCCGGTCTCGCAGGCGCCGCCGATCGCGCGCTCGACGTCGCCGGCCGCGTCGTGGCGCCGGGCTTCATCGACATGCACTCGCATTCCGACCTCTTCTACTTCGCGTGCCCGTCCGCCGAGTCCAAGATCCGCCAGGGGGTGACGACCGAAGTCGTCGGCATGTGCTCGTTCTCCCCGGCACCCGTGCGCCGCGAGCAGCAGGCACTCGTGAAGGGTTGGGTCGGCGGCATCGGGGTCACGCCCGATGTCGAGTGGGAGACGTTCGGCCAGTACCTCGACATGCTGCGCGCCCTCCGGCCCTCGGTGAACGTGATCCACTTCGTCGGCCACGGCGCGCTGCGCATCGCCGCCATGGGATTCGAGGCGCGCCCCGCCGACGCGGGTGAGCTTCGCGCGATGGAGCATGGGCTGGGCGACGCGATGGACGCCGGCGCGTGGGGATTTTCCACGGGGCTCGTCTATCCGCCCAGCGCCTATGCCCAGACGGACGAGCTCATCGCGCTCGCGAACTCCATGCGCGCGCGCCGCGGTTTTTATTTCTCCCATGTGCGTGGCGAGTCCGCCATGCTGCTGGACTCCATCGCCGAGGCGATTCGCATCGGCGACGCGGGCGGCGTGCCCGTGCAGATCGCGCACGTGAAGGCCTCCGGGCGCGAGAACTGGTCCAAGCTGGACGCCGCGCTCGGTCTGATCGAGGACGCTCGCCGCCGCGGCGTCGACGTCGCCGGCGACGTCTATCCGTACAACGCGGGCGCCACGAAGATGGACAACCTGATGCCGGCGTGGGCCCACGAGGGCGGCGTGATGAAGCTGCTCGAGCGTCTCGCCGATCGCGCCACGCGCAAACGCATCACCGACGAATGTCTGGTCGATGGCGAGCGCTGGGGCACGGTCTCCCAGGGCCGCGTCGGCTTCGACCAGGTCTTCGTCGCCGCGTGTCGGCGCCGCGAGCTCGAGGGCCTCAATCTCGCGCAGCTCGCGTCGCAGACGGGGAAGGCGCCCGCCGAGGCGCTGATGGATTTGCTGCTGGAGGAACGCTGCACGGTCGCGATGGTGTCGTTCTCGCAATCACTCGAGAACGTCGCCAAGGTGATGGCGCACCCGGCGCTCATGATCGGCTCGGACTCGATCCCGCTCTTCGAGGGCGAAGGTGATCGGCCGGGCAAGCCCCACCCGCGTACCTACGGCACCTTCCCGCGCGTGCTCGGCGAGTACGCGCGCGAGCGCAAGCTGTTCCCGCTCGAGACCGCCGTGCACAAGATGACGGGAATGGCGGCGACGCGACTTGGGCTTCGCGATCGTGGGGTCGTGCGCGTCGGGGCCGTCGCCGATCTGGTCGTCTTCGATCCGGCCAGCGTGAAGGACGAGTCCACCTATCCAGACCCGCATCGCTATCCGAGCGGCATTCCGTACGTCGTCGTGAACGGTCACGTCGCGGTGGACAACGGGCGCCTCGTCGGCCCGAGCGCCGGGCGGGTTCTCACGCCCGACCGCTGACGTCGGCGGCTTCACGCAGGCTCGCCTCGCGCTCGACGCGCTGCGGCTCGCACTACATTCCGCCGCCTCCGCCACGGGGCGCCCAGTCGAAGCTCAGCACGCTGACGCGTGCCGACGCGGTGCCTGTCGGCGCTGGCGCCGTGAAGAACGCGCGACCACGCGCCGGGACGTCGAGCGGCACCAGGACCGTCCGCGTGTCCAGCACCCGGCCCGTCGCGTCGACCGCCTCCACGCGCAGCCGCACGCGCACCGCGTGTGCGTCGTACACGTTGTAGACGTAACCTTCGACTTGCGGACCGTGTCGCCCGGCCGCGACCGCGGAGTCCACACGGAAGTATCGCGACTCCGGCGTACCAGCGCCGAAGTCCTGCGCGGCGGCGCCGGCGGCCGCCGTCAGCGTGAGCGCGATCGCTGCCAGCGTGACACGAATTCGGTTCATCGGCCCCTCCTGGACCTTTAGACTCGGACGGCCCACCTGCGGTTCCCGCGTGTACACTCGGACGACCACAACGGAGGACGATTCATGCTGGATCTCGGACTGACGGGAAAGGTGGCGATCGTGACGGGCGGCAGCGTGGGCCTGGGCCGCGCGGCGGCGATGCGGCTGGCGCGCGAGGGCGCGCGCGTGAGCATCTGCGCGCGGCGCAAGGAAGTGCTGGAGCGCACCGCCGGCGAGATCCGTCACGCGGGCGGCGACGTGCTCGCGATTCCCGCCGACGTCACGCGCGCCGACGACGTGGAAGCCGTGGTGAAGGCGACCACCGAGCGTTTCGGCGGTGTCGACATCCTCTTGAACAACGCCGGCACGTCGTCGGCCGCGCCGTTCATGGAGGTCGACGACCGCACGTGGCAGACGGACATCGAGCTGAAGCTGATGGCCGCCATCCGATTCTGCCGGCTGACGATTCCGATCATGCAAAAGCGCGGCGGCGGCGTCATCGTCAACGTCACGACCGTCGGCGGCAAGGCGCCGGCGCCACGCGCGGTGCCCACGGCGGTCACGCGCGCGGCCGGCATCAACCTGACCAAGGGCCTCGCGCACGAGTACGCATCGGCCGGCATCCGGGTGAACACGATCTGCCTCGGGCTCGTGAAGAGCGAGCAGTGGGAGCGTCGTGCCAAGGGCGGCGACGTCGAAGCGGTCTATCGTGAGGCGGCCAAGCGCGTGCCGCTCGGCCGCATGGGCGAGGCGGAGGAGTTCGGCGATCTCGTCGCGTTCCTGGTGTCCGCGCGCGCGGCGTTCATCACGGGCACGTCGATCAACTTCGACGGGGGCATGGCGGCCGTCGTGTGACGATCGCATGTCGCCCGCGACGCCAGGCCGCGGCGATGCATCTGTAGGCGTATGGACACCTTGAGCCTGGCGCGGTTCGACCGGATGCTCACGCTGCCGAGCGGCGAGCGCGTGCGCCTCCGGCCGATCCGCCCCGACGACGAGCCGCGCCTGTCCGAGCTCTACGACCGCAGCAGCCGCGACACCCGCTATCAGCGCTTCTTCACGGTGATGCGCCGACTGCCCCCGGACTGGGCCCACTTCCTCGCCAACGTCGATTACGACCGACGGCTGGCGCTGGTCGCCGAGGATGTGACGGCGCCGACGACGCGGCTGATCGGCGTCGCGCGCTACGAGCCCGGCGGCGACGACATCGCGGAGATCGCGCTCGTCGTCGAGGACGCCTGGCAGGGAAAGGGCGTGGGCACGCGGCTGCTCACCGAGCTGTTTCGCGCGGCGGCCGAGAACGGGATCACGCGCTTCCGCGCCTTCACGCTCGCCGACAACCGCCGGATGCTCGGCCTGCTCGCGCGCCACGCCGACGTGATCGAGCGTCGCGTCGAGCGGGGCGTGGTCGAGATGCTGCTGGCTCCGAAGGCCTACCCGCCGCGCACTGTCAGCACCGGGGAGTGAGCGGCCGCCACCACGCGGGCGGCCACGGAGCCGAGGAAGAAGCGCGCGGCGCCGCGCCGGCCGTGCGTGCCCACGACGATCAGGCGGGCGCCACGCGCCCGCGCTACGCGCACGATGGTGTCGGCCGGCACCCCCTCCGCCAACAGCCCGCGGGCGCGCACGCGCGCGCGCCGCGCCTTGTCCACCAGCGTGTCCAGCCGCCGCTGCGCCGATGCGCGCTGCGAGCGCAGCAGCGTATTCCAGACGTTCGGCGTGATGTAGGCGTCCGCAACCATCGGGGCGGGCGGACTCAGCACGTGGAGCACGAGTAGCTCGGCGCGATCGCGGCGCGCCATCGCGATCGCCTGCCTGAACGCCGGGCCGGACGCCGCTGAGAAGTCGGTCGCGTGGAGAATCCGATTGGCCATGGCTCGATCTCCGTGCCGGCGAGGGTACCGCGTCGGCGATGGGCCCTAATATGCTTTTTCGGGCATAATGGCGCCCGTGATCGTGTTCGGCCTCGGGCTGCTGCTGCTCGTTCTCGGCTGGGCCCCGGCGGGCGCCCAGCCGCCGGGATCCACCGTGGTGCTGTCGACGACGACGAGCACGCAGGATTCGGGACTGCTCGACGTGCTGGTCCCCCTCTTCGAGCGACAGAGTGGGCTCACGCTCAAACCCGTGTCCGTCGGCACCGGACAGGCGCTCGCCCTCGCCGCGCGCGGCGAGGCCGACGTGGTGCTCGTGCATGCGCCGGCGCTCGAGAAGAAATACCTCGCCGAGGGCAAGCTGCTCAACCGCCGGCTCGTCATGTACAACGACTTCGTCGTAGTCGGTCCCACGAGTGATCCCGCGAAGATCCGCGGCGAGCCGCGCGCCGCCGCCGCGCTCGCGAAAATCGCGGCGGCGGGCGCGCGCTTCGTCTCGCGCGGCGACAAGTCCGGCACGCATCTCCTCGAGCAGGCGCTGTGGAAGGAGACCGGCGTGACGCCCGCGGCGCCCTGGTACATCGAGTCGGGGCAGGGCATGGGCGCCACGCTGGGCATCGCCGACGACCGGCGCGCCTACACGCTGACCGATCGCGCGACCTATCTCGCGCTCAGCCGGCGCCTCGCGCTCACCACGCTCGTCGAGGGCGACCGAGCGCTGTTCAACGTCTACTCCGTGATGGAGGTCAATCCCGCCAACGGGCCGCGCGTCAGTGCGACAGGGGGCAAGGCGTTCGCCGACTTCATGGTGGCTCCGGCGACGCAGGCGCTGATCCGCGCCTTCGGCGTGGAGAAATTCGGGCGAGCGCTCTTCGTGCCGATCGCGGGCAAGAAGGACGAGGACCTCTAGCCCGTGGACCTGCTCTGGGCCGGAGTGCGCGAGGCGCTCCGGCTGCTGCTCACCGGTGACCGCGAGGTCGTTGCGATCCTCCTGCTGTCGCTGCAGGTGTCCGGTCTCGCGACGCTCGTCTCGCTCGCCGTCGGCATACCCGCCGGCGCCGCGCTCGCGCTGTTGCGTTTTCCCGGGCGCACGCTCGTCGTGTCGGTGGTCAATGCGGGTATGGGGCTCCCGCCCGTCGTCGTCGGCCTCTTCGTCACGCTGCTGTTGTGGCGCAGCGGCCCGCTCGGCGCGTGGGAGATCCTCTACACGCCAGCGGCGCTCGTGCTCGCCCAGGCCGTGATCGCGGCGCCGATCGTGATGGGCATCACCCTCGCCGCCGTGCAGAACGTTCCCGAGAAGTTTCGGCTCCAATTGTTGGGGCTCGGCGCCTCGCGCCTGCAGATGGTGCGCGTGGTGCTGCGCGAGGCGCGGTTGCCCATGCTGGCCGCGGTGATGGCGGGGTTCGGCGGCATCATCTCCGAGATCGGTGCGTCGATGATGGTCGGCGGCAACATCAAGGGCCAGACGCGGACGCTGACGACGGCGATGGTGCTCGAGACCGGCAAGGGCAACTTCGAGATCGCGATCGCGTTGTCGATCCTGCTGCTCGTGCTCGTGTTCGTCGTCAACTGGGTGCTGACGTCGATCCAGCAGCGTCGCGTGTGGTGACGGCGCGGTACGATGCCCGCGAGGATCCTCATGCGTGCTCTTGCCGCGCTCGCGCTCCTGACGGCCGTACTGTCGATGGACCCGCGTCCGGCTCACGCCCAGGAGGTCACGCTCTCCGTCGCGATCAGCATGAAAGAGGTCGTGGAGGAGCTGGGCCGCCGATTCATGGCGGCGCGGCCGGGCGTGACGCTGCGCTACAACCTCGGCTCGTCCGGTGAGCTGCAAAAGCAGATCGAGGCCGGCGCACCCATCGACCTCTTCATCTCGGCCGCGCCGCGGCAGATGGACGAGCTCGAGAAGAAAGGGCTCGTCCTCGCCGCGACCCGCCGCGTGTTCGCTCGCAACGTGCTGACCGTGGTCAAGCCGGCGGATTCGAGGATCGACCTCACCAAGCCGTCCGATCTCCTCGATCCGCGCGTCACGAAAATCGTCATCGGCAGTCCCAAGACCGTGCCCGTTGGCCAGTATGCGGAGGAGAGTTTACGAGCGCTCGGCCTCTGGGAGCGGCTGCAGGCCAAGCTCGTGTTCGCGGAAAACGTCCGCCAGGCGCTCGACTACGTCGCGCGGGGCGAGGTCGACGCGGGCTTCGTCTACACGACCGACGCCGCCACGCGCGCCAAGCAGGTGAAGGAGGCGTTTCGCCCGGCGGAGGACACGTATCGGCCGATTCTCTATCCGGTGGCCGTCGTCGCCGGCGCCAAGCATCCCGCCGTCGCCCAGGCGTACGTCGATCTGCTGCTGAGCCGCGACGGGCAAGCGGTGCTCGCGCGCTTCGGCTTTCTACCGCCGCCGGCCGGCGTGCGCTGAAGGATTGAGCGTAAGATCTCGGGCGTGAGTCCGGAGATACGCGACGCCCTGATGTTGTCCCTGCGCGTGGCGATTCTCGCCACAGTCTTGAACGCGCTCATCGGCGTGCCGCTCGCCTGGGCGCTCGCGCGCCGGCGGTTTCCCGGCCGCGCGCTGTTGGACCTCCTCGTGACGATGCCGTTGATCTTGCCGCCCACCGTCACCGGCTATTACCTGATCGTGCTGTTCGGCCGGCGCGGCTGGCTCGGCGGCCCCCTCTATCAGATGACGGGCTGGAGCATCGCCTTCACGTGGTACGCCGCGGTGGTGGCCGCCACGATCATGGCGCTGCCGTTGCTCGTGCGCACCGCGAAAGCGGCGTTCGAATCGGTCGACCGCGACCTCGAGCGCGCCGCCTTCACGCTGGGCCGCTCCGAGCTCCGCACCGCGGTCGAGGTGACGCTGCCGCTCGCGCGCAACGGAATCCTCGCCGGTCTCGTGCTCGCCTTCGCCCGGGCCCTCGGCGAGTTCGGCGCCACGCTCATGCTCGCCGGCAACATTCCCGGCAAAACGGCGACGGTGCCGCTGGCGATCTACACGGCGGTGCAGACGGGCGAGGACGCGGCGGCGCTGCTGCTCGTCGTCGTGCTGAGCGCGCTGTCGTGTGTGGTGATCGTCGCGGCCAATCGGCTGGGCGCGAGGGCCACGTGAGCGATCGGCTCGAGGTCGCGCTCTCGCTGCAGGTGCCCGGCTTCGATCTGGACGTCTCGTGGTCGGCCGGCGGGGGCGTGGCCGTGCTGTTCGGCCCGTCCGGCGCCGGCAAGACGCTGACGCTGCAATGCCTGGCGGGACTCATCACACCGAACGCGGGTCGCATCGTCGTGGACGGGCGCGTGCTCTTCGACAGCGCATCCGGCGTCAACGTGCCGGCGCAGGCGCGACGTGTCGGCTACGTCTTCCAGGGCTACGCGCTCTTTCCGCACCTCACGGTGACCGAGAATGTCGGCTTCGGCCTGCGCGACCTTCCGCGCGCGCGCCGCGCCGAGCGGGCCGCGGCCGTCATCGAGCGGCTCGGCCTCGCCGGCCTCGAGCATCGGTACCCGCGCGAGCTGTCCGGAGGCCAGCGCCAGCGCGTCGCCCTCGGGCGCGCGCTGGCCATCGATCCCGCGCTGCTGCTGCTCGACGAGCCGCTCTCGGCGCTCGACGCGCCGCTGCGGCGCGCGTTGCGAGACGAGCTCCGCGCGCTGCTGACGGATCTCGGCACTGCCGCCGTCCTCGTCACGCACGATTTCACGGAGGCGTATCGGCTCGGCGACCGGATCGTCGTCTACGATGCCGGGCGCGTCGTGCAGTCCGCGCCGCGCTCGGAGCTGCTGTGGCAGCCGGCGTCGGAATCCGTCGCGCGCATCATGGGCATCCGCAACGTGCTGCGCGGGACCGTCGTGAAGGCCACGCCCGATCGCATCCAGTTCCGCTGGCGCGGTCAGCTCCTCGAGGCCGTGAACTCGCCGAGCCGCTCGTATCTGCCCGCCGCCGACAGCCCGATCGCGTTCTTCATCCGTCCCGAGTACGTCCGCCTGATCCGCAAAGACCGTGGACCCGCCGATCCGTCGCACCACATGAACCTCATGGACGGAGTCGTGGTCGGCGAGGAGGATTTCGGGACGACCTGGAGCCTGCGCATCCGCCTTACGGCGGCCGGCGAGCCCGCGCAGGGTGATCACGATCTCGAAGTCGAAGTGCCGCACCTGGTCTACGAGATTCTCGAGATCGACCGCGATCGCCGCTGGCAGTTCTCGATCCACCGCGGCTCGATCCACGTCCTGCCGGCGTGACCACCGCCGTCCTGGCGCTGCGCGGCGTGCGGCGGCGCTACGCGGACGGCTTCGCGCTCGACGTGACGTCGCTCGACGTCGTCGCGGGCGAGGTGCTCGGCGTCATCGGACCCAATGGCGCCGGCAAGTCGACGCTCCTCCGCATCCTCGGTCTGCTCGAGCGGCCCGACGAGGGACGCGTGCTCGTCGATGGCCGCGCCGTCGACGCGCGCGATGCGCTGGCCGAGCGACGACGCGTGGCGACCGTCTTCCAGGAGCCCCTGCTGGCCGACGCGAGCGTCACGCACAACGTCGCGCTCGGCCTGCGCTTCCGCGGCGTGTCCGCGGCACGCGCCGAGCCGCGCGTGCGGAGTGGGCTCGAGCGCCTCGGCATCGACAAGCTGGCCGGCCGCATGGCGCGCACGCTCTCCGGCGGAGAGGCGCGGCGTGTCGCCCTCGCGCGCGCGCTCGTGCTGGAGCCGGAGGTGCTGTTGTTGGACGAGCCGTTCGCCGGACTCGACGCGCCCACGCGCGCCGCGCTCGTCGAGGATCTCGGCGGTATCTTGCGCGCCGACCGCGTCACCACGGTGCTCGTGACGCACGAGCGCGGCGAGGCGCAGGCGCTGGCCGACCGCGTCGCCGTGCTCATGGAGGGCCGCGTTCGTCAGCTCGACGAGACGGCCCGCGTGTTCTACGCGCCGGTCGCCGAGGACGTCGCGCGCTTCGTCGGTGTCGAGACGCTCGTGATGGGGCGCGTGGTGGGCCGCGCGGACGGCGTCACCGCCGTCGAGGCGGGTGGACGGGTGCTCGAGGTCGCCGCCGCCGCCGCGCCGGGCGCGCACGTGCGCGTCGGCATCCGACCCGAGGACGTCACGCTCACGCCCGCGGACGGCGCGCGCGTCGTTTCCAGTGCGCGTAATACGCTCGACGGCACCGTCGTCCGGGTGAGCGCGTCCATGTACGCCACGCACGTGATCGTCGACGTCGGGTTTCCGCTAGTCGCGGCAGTGACGCCACGCTCGGTCGAGGAGCTCGCGCTGCGGCCGGGCGCGCGCGTGCGCGCCGTGTTCAAGGCCAGCGCCGCGCATCTCATCGTCGCGTGAGAGGGGACCCGGCTTGACTCCCCGGCGGCCCGGGGATATAAGGAAGGCACCCGGAACCAGAGTGAACACTTGGACGGGGGTCGGTATCGACGATGAAGCGTAACGAGCCAGCGGCCACGCCTCCGCTGGCTTTGTTTGTTTTCCACCGCCGTGCCCTCCCAGACGCAGAAGGAGGTCCTGCATGACCCAGGAGAACCTCATCGACCGACTGATGGCCGAGAACGACGAGTTCCGCCGTCTCCGCACGGAGCACCAGGGCTACGAGCGCGAGCTGGAGACATTGCGCGGAACGGCGCCGCTCTCGACGGACCAGCAGTGGCGGATGAGCGAGCTCAAGAAGCTGAAGCTGATGGCGAAGGACCGGATGGAGTCGATCATCCGGCACGCACGCCCGGGCGTCAGCGCCTGACGCGTCAGCGACTCACACGGCCGCGGAAGGCCGTCGGCAACGACGGCTTCCGCGGCCTTTCTCATTTGTCCCCCCGTGGTGACGCGCGCATGGTGGACGTGTCCGCCAAGCCGGAGACGGCGCGTGAGGCCGTCGCGCGCGCGATCGTCAAGATGAAGCCCGCCACGCTCGGCGCCGTGCGCCGCGGCAATGCGCCGAAGGGCGACGTGCTCGGCACCGCCCGCACCGCCGGCATCCTCGCCGCCAAGCGGACGTCCGAGCTGATTCCGCTGTGCCATCCGCTGCGGCTCACGAACGTCGACGTGACGTTCGACGATCGGCGCGGCAACGGCACGCTCGAGATCGAGGCGCGCGTGCGCACCACCGACAAGACCGGCGTGGAGATGGAAGCACTCACGGCCGTCACCATCGCCGCGCTGACCGTGTACGACATGGTGAAGGCGCTGGAAAAGGGCGTGACCATCGCGAGCGTGCAGCTGCTGGCCAAATCCGGCGGGAAGTCCGGGACGTGGACCAGAGATGCGGAGCGGCGCCGGGCACCATCTAGAACAGGCCACCCACGGCCCAAGCCGGCCGCGCGGACCCCGCTACAATAAACTCGTGAAGACTGCCCTCGTTCACTCCGAGAAAGCCGACGGCTTCGACTACGGCCGCGAGCATCCGCTGCGCATGGAGCGTCTGGGCCTGACCTGGCGGCTGATGCGCGCCTATGGGCTGACGACGCTGCCCAACACGCGCGTGGTGTCGCCGGAGGCGGCCGCCGAAACGGACATCGCGCGCTATCACACGCGCGAGTACATGGACGTCCTCAAGCGCGCGGACGGCGGGGTCCATCCGGCCGACGGCGCCATGTATGGACTCGGCCTCGGCGACAACCCCGTCTTCCGGGGATTGTGGGAGGTCGCGCAGCTCGTGGCCGCGGGCTCGCTCACCGCGGCGGACCTCGTCGCGAGCGGCGCCGTCGAGCGCGCGTTTCACTTCGCCGGCGGGCTGCACCACGCGTTTCCGGATCGCGCCTCCGGCTTCTGCTACGTCAACGACGCCGTGCTGGCCATCCTGCGACTGCGCGAGCACGGGCTGCGCGTGGCCTACATCGACATCGACGCGCACCACGGCGACGGCGTCCAGCACGCGTTCTATGCCGATCCCGACGTGCTGACGATTTCGACGCACGAGCGCGGCGAGCGGCTCTTCCCCGGCACCGGCTTCGTGCGCGAGCAGGGGGAGGGCGCCGGCGTCGGCTTCTCGGTCAACCTGCCGCTGGAGGCCTACACCGACAGCGCGGTGTACCTACCGGCCTTCGAGGCGGTCGTGCCGCCGCTCATCGCGCGCTTCAAGCCCGACGTGATCGTCGCGCAGCTCGGCGTCGACGCGCATCGCACCGATCCGTTGACGCACCTGGCCCTCGACGTTCAGGGCTTCGCACGCGCCGTGCAGCGCATCACGGAGCTGGCGCCGCGGCTGGTCGCGCTGGGCGGCGGCGGATACGACCTGCGCAACGTTCCGCGGATGTGGGCCGTGGCGTGGGCCGTGCTCAACGGCGTCGAGCTCGCGCCCACGCTGCCGGACGCGTTCGCCGACGACAGGCGACGGTACGGCTTCACCTCGCGCTCGCTGTGGGACGAGGCGGTCGCGCTGCCCGACGAGCTGCGACGTGCGGTAAGCGACTACGTCGATCGCCAGGTCGACGCCGTCCAGACGACGATCTTTCCGATCCACGACCTCTAACAGCCGAGCCGGCTCGCCAGCTCCTCGAAGTCGTTCGCGACGAGATCGACCTTGGGATCGGCCGGCAGATCATTCTTCGGCTTGTCGCCGAACTCGCGCGGGCGATGCACGTACGCGGTGCGCAGTCCGCACGCGCGCGCGGCTTGAAGGTCGGAATAATGCGCGGCGACCAGCATCGTCTCCGCGGGCGCCAGTCCGAGCAGCCCCGCGGCGCCGCGATACGTCTCGGGCTGCGGCTTGTAGGCACGATAGAGCTCGCACGAGAGATTGACGTCCCACGGCAGCCCCGCGTGCTTGGCCATGTTGGTGAGCAACGCGAAGTTGCCGTTCGACAGCGGGCCGATGACGAACCGCCGCTTGAGCCGCGTCAGCCCCGCCACCGTGTCGGGCCACGGCGTCAGCCGATGCCAGACGCGATTGAGATGCTCGCGCTGCGTTTCGTCCAGCTTGCCGAGACCGAACTCGGGCGCGAGCGCGTCCAGCGATTCGCGATGCAGGACGTCGAGGATCGTCCACGGTCGCCGGCCCGATCGCACCTCCTCGAGGGCGGGCTGATAGCGTCCGCGCCAGGCGTCGGCCAGGGCCGGCCAGTCGACGACGGTGCCCCAGCGCGCGTCGAGCGCGCGGCCCTCGGCGAGGATGCTGCCGCGCCAGTCCACGCACGTGCCGAAGACGTCGAAGATCAGGGCTTTCGCGCCCAGCGCCGCCATGCGGACATGCTACAGTGGCGGGGATCCGGAGGTCCAGCGTGCGTGGAGTGCTCATTACGTTCGAGGGCGTCGAGGGATCGGGCAAGTCCACCCAGATCCGACGCCTCGAGCGCTGGCTGCGAGACGAAGGCTATCGGTCGGAGACGACGTCCGAGCCCGACGGCACCGAGCTCGGCGTCGCCGTGCGGCGACTCTTCGAGCGCGAGCCGCGACCGCTCGCCGAGATGTTTCTGTTCCTCGCCGCGCGTCACCAGCACGTCGTCGAAAAGCTCCGGCCGTGGCTGCGCGCGGGGCGCATCGTGCTCTGCGACCGCTACACGGACGCGACCGTCGCGTACCAGGGCTACGGACGCGGGATCGATCCACAGCTGATCCGTGAGCTGAACGTGCAGGCCACCGGCGGCGTGTTGCCCGATCTCACGTTGCTCTTCGACCTCGATCCCGTGATCGGCGTCCGCCGCATCGCCGCGCGCCGCCTCGATCGCTTCGAGCGCGAGCAGCTGGCCTTCCACCGCCGCGTGCGGCGCGGATACCTCGAGATCATGCGCGCGGAGCCCAAGCGCGTGCGACGCGTGGACGCGGCGGCGCCGCTGGCCGAGGTCGAGCGCCGCGTGCGCGCGATCGTGCAGGAATTCCTGAAATGAAGCTCGCGGCCATCGCCGATCAGCCGCGCGCGGTGGAGCAGCTCTCGCGCGCGCTCGCGGGTGACCGCGTCGCCCACGCGTACGCGTTCGTGGGACCGACGGGCAGCGGACGCTTCACCACCGCGTGCGCCTTCGCCTCCGAGCTGTTGCGCGTCGACGCGTCGCGCCCGCATCCCGATCTGCACGTGGTGACGCCGACGCCGCCGGAGTCCAATCCCAAGGGCGCGCGCGCGATCCGCATCGGCGCCATCCGCGAGCTGGAGCGTCGCGCGTCGCTGCGCCCCGCGCTGGCCTCGCGGCGCGTGCTGATCCTCGACGAGGCCGACCGCATGACCGGTGACGCGCCGCAGGCGTTTCTGAAGTTTCTCGAGGAGCCGCCGCCGGCGACGGTGGTGATCCTCGTCCTGACCGGCGTACGCGCGGTGCCGGCCACCGTCATCTCGCGCTGCCAGATCGTCCGCTTCCGTCCGCGTCAGGCGGGCGTCGCGGACGCCGAACTCACCGCCGAAGCGGCGCAGTGGATCGAGGACGCGCGGGCCCAGGGCACGGCCGCGCTGTTCAAGCGAAGCGAGCGCGTGGATCGCGAGCATGCCGAGGCGCTGATCGATGGCTGCTGGCTGCTGTGTCGCGACCTCGTGCTGGCCCGCGCCGGCGCGCCGGCCGCCGTGCTGACCGATCCCGCGCGCGCGGACGCGCTGGCCGCCGAGGCTGCGCGCTGGAGCGACGACACCGCGCTGTATCGCGCGATCGAGGCCTGTCGCGAGGCGCGGCTGGCACTCATCAACAATGTCACCCCGCGGCTGACCGTCGACACGCTGCTGGCGCGGGTGGCGCGGAGGGTTGCATGAACGATGAATATCTCGTCGGCATCCGGCTGCGCGAGCCGATGCCGGCCGACGACTACAAGCTGGTCGGCGACGTGGTGCTTCACGTCGGCGACATCGTCAGCGTCGAGACCGCGAGCGGAACCGCGCTCGGCGAGGTGCGCCGGCCGCGCCGGCCCGTGCCGGACTTCCGTCGCGATCGCCTCTATCGCCGGGTGATCGGTCTCGCCTCCGACGACGAGACGCGCGACTATCGCGAGCAGCGGGGGCGCGAGCAGGCGGCCATCGTCACCAGCCAGCGCCTCGCGCACGCGCGCGCGCTCACGATGAAAGTCGTCGACGTCGAGATGCCGACCGGGCAGCGCCGGGTGACCGTCTACTTCAGCAGCGAGGAGCGGGTGGACTTCCGCGACCTCGTGCGCGATCTCGCGCGCGAGTTTCGCGCGCGCATCGAGATGCGCCAGATCGGCGCCCGCGACACCACGCGCGTGCTCGACGGGATCGGGCCGTGCGGCCGGCAGTTGTGCTGCTCCTCGCACCTGCGCAAGTTCGAGCCGATCTCCGTGAAGATGGCCAAGGCGCAGGACATGCCGCTGACCGATAGTCGCTTGCTCGGGAACTGCGGCCGGCTCAAGTGCTGCCTGCTCTACGAGTTCTCGACCTATCAGGAGCTGCGCTCGTATCTGCCGCGCGTGAACACGCCGTGTCAGGCGACATGCGGCGGCGGCGGCTGCATGACGGGCAAGGTCCGCTCGCTGCGCGTGCTCAAGCAGAGCGTGGTCGTCGGCTTTCCCGACGGCACCGAGGCGGAGGTCCCCCTGAGCCAGCTCACGTGGGAGGGCCGCGACCACGTGCGGCCCGAGCTGGAGCAGCCGCCGGCGTGAGCGACCGCTTCTTCTATCTCACGACGCCGATCTACTACGTCAACGCCGAGCCCCACC
>QHSO01000039.1 GCA_003220475.1 Candidatus Rokuibacteriota bacterium
AGATCCGCGACTACGTTCGCGATCACGGCGGCGGCCTCATGATGATCGGCGGCGAGGAGTCCTTCGGTCTCGGCGGCTACTACCGCACGCCCATCGAGGAAGCGCTGCCGGTGACGATGGAGGTCAAGCAGAAGGTCGAGATCCCGAGTCTGGCCGTGGTGCTGTCGATCGACCGCTCCGGCTCGATGGCGATGTCGACCGACGAGAAAGTCACCAAGCTCGACCTCGCCAAGGAAGCCGCGCACCTCGTGGTGGATCTACTCGACGAGCGCAACGAGGTCGGCGTGATGTCGTGGGACACGGAGTTCATCTGGGATTCGCCGATGCGCGGCGCGCGCGACAAGGGCGCCATCCACCACGCGATCGCCACGATCAAGGCGGGCGGCGGCACCGACGGCTATCCGGCCCTGAAGGAGTCCTATCAGGTTCTCTTCGACCGCCCGGCGCTGCTCAAGCACGTGATCTTTCTCTCCGATGGTCAGATGACCCGCGGCGACTTCGCGGGGCTGCTCCGCCGCATGGCCAAGGACAAGATCACGGTGTCCACGGTGGCCATCGGCAAGGATGCGGACGTCCAGCTGATGGTCGACATCGCCAAGTGGGGCAAGGGGCGCTTCTACTACACCGAGGACTCACAGACGATCCCGCGCATCTTCACGCTGGAGACGCAGCTCGCCTCCAAGGCCTCGCTGGTCGAGCAGCCGTTCAAGCCGCAGCTCACCGCGCCGAACCACGAGGCCATGCAGGACATCAACTGGAAGGCGGTTCCGCCGCTCGGCGGCTACGTCGCGACGAGCATCAAGCAGAACGCGGAGCTCGTCCTGATGAGCCACCAAGAGGACCCGGTCCTCGCGACGTGGCGGTACGGCCTGGGTCGCGCGGCGGCCTTCACGTCGGACGCCAAGGCCAAGTGGGGCGTGCTGTGGCTGCGGTGGGCCGATTTCAACAAGTTCTGGGCGCAGTTGACGCGCTGGACGCTGCGCAGCGGCTCACGATCGGATACGACGGCCATCGTGCAGCGCACCGACCAGACGGGCGAGGTCGTCGTCGACGCGGTGGACGGCAAGGGGGAGTTCATCAATTTCCTCGACTCGCAGATCGGCGTCGTCTCGCCGAACCGCGAGCGCACCGTCGTGGACCTCGAGCAGATCGGTCCCGGGCGCTATCGTGGCCGCTTCCCGGCGCCCCAGGAGGGCGTCTACCTGGTCGGAATGGCACAGCGCAAGCAGGAGCGCGTGGTTGGCTCTCAGCTGGCCGGCCTAGTGGTACCGTATGCTCAGGAGCTTCGCGATCTCGGCGTGGACGAAACGGTTCTGCGCGAGCTGGCGGAGCTGACGGGCGGCACGGCGCTGCAGGACCCACAGGACGCATTCTTGAAGCAGCGGCGTCGCTCTCGGATCGCCGTCGACATGTGGCCGTGGCTGGTCGGGTTCGTGGCGCTCATGATGGTCCCGGACATCGCGCTGCGGCGCGTGGGGCCTGGCGGGCTGTTGCGGATGAAGGGCTGGCTGCGGCGGAAGACGCGCCGGGCGACACCGGCGCCGCAACGCGGAGAGGAGGGCACCTGATGGCGCGACGCTGGATGGTCCTCGCGATCCTGGCGTTCTGCGGGCTCGTGGCGGTGGATACCGCCCAGGCCGCGGTGAAGCCGCGGACGATCCTCATCGTGCCCTTCGAGACGAGCGGGCTGAGCGGCGACGAGCAGTGGATCGGCGAAGCCGCCGCGCAGGCCATTTCGCTCGGCCTCGTGCAGACGCCGGCGTTCGTGCAGGTGGACCGCGCGCGTCTGCGCGCGTTCGGCCAGCCGGAGGCGTGGGGCGAGCCCGCCGTGCTCCAGGCGGCGCGGAGCCTGCGTGTCGACGCCGCGCTGTACGGGCGCGTGGCGCGCGTCAACAACGAGCTGGTGCTGCAGCCCAAGGCGCTTGAGCTGCGCGGCGGCGCGGCCGAGCCGGTGACCATGGATCAGGTGACCGTCGCCGACGGCGATCTCATCCCGCGGCTTGCGGCGCTGCCCACGACCTATGCCCGCACGCTGAAAGTGCCGCTGACCGAGGCGGAGGCGCGACGGATCGAGAAGGCGGCGGCGCCCACGAAGTCGCTGCGCGCCTTGGAGCTCTTCTCGCGCGCGCAGATGGCGGCCGCGCGCGGCGGGCAGGAGAACAGCGAGAGCGCGGTCGACCTGCTGTCGCGTGCCATCGAGGTCGACGCCAACTTCGTCGTCGCGCAGTACACGCTCGGTGCCGTGCACCAAGCGCTCGGCAATCGCTGGAAGGCCGCCGCGCAGTTCCGTGCTGCCACCCAGCTCGACGCGACGTACCCCGAGCCCTACAAGGCGCTCGGCGATCTGTTCCTGGCCGCGCCGCGCCGGCTGTTCGACCAGGCCGTCGAAGCCTACAACAAAGCGATCGAGCTGCGGCCGTTCTACGCCGACGCCCACGTGGGGCTGGGCGACGCGCGCGCCGCGAAGGGCGAGATCGACGGCGCTATCGGCGCCTATCAGAAGGCGCTCAGCTTCAACGCGCTCAACCCGAAGGTCCACATGAGCCTCGGCAAGATCTACTATGCCGAGAAGGGCCTCTATTACGAGTCAGTGCAGTCCTACAAGCGGGCGATCGACCTCGATCCGCAGTCGGTCGAAGCCCGCATGGGCCTCGGCGAGGTCTACGAGGACAAGGGCCTCTACAAGGAGGCGGTCGAGGAGTATCGCAAGGTCATCGAGCTCGACGACAAGAACACCGGCGCGCTGTACAACCTCGCACTCGTCTACGAGAAAACCGATCCCAAAGAGGCGGTCGTGCAGTGGGAGAAGTACATCGCGCTGGCCTCGCAGCTCCCATCGGAAAAGGACTGGGTGGACGTGGCCCGCCAGCACCTGCGCAAGCTCAAGGGCCAGATCAAGGAGTGATCGCGAGTCGGTGGCCGAGCTGAGAAAAGACCCCACGCGCGGGCAATGGGTGCTCATCCGACCGAAAGGCACGTGGGCGCCCGATGCGCCGTGCCGTTACTGCCCCGGCGCTGAGCACCTGACCGGCGCCGAGATCTCCGCCTACCGTAAGGACGGCTCGCTCGCGAATGGTCCCGGCTGGACCGTACGCGTAGTCCCCGAGGCCGACGCGTACTTCCGCATCGAATGGGAGCTCGTGCGCGAGGGCGTGGGGATGTTCGACATGATTACGCCGCGGGGCGCCAGCGAGCTCATCGTCGAGTCGCCGAACCACGACGACACGCTGGCCACCATGGATCCCGACCAGATCGAGGCGGTGCTGTGGATGTACCGCGACCGCCTGCTCGACCTCAAGCGAGACGGCCAGATCCGCGACATCCTCATCAATCGCCACCACAAGAAGCCCGGCGTCCCGCTGCACCATCCCTACTCGCGCGTGACCGCGATCCCGATCGTGTTCGACGAGACGCGGCGCGAGCTTTACCAGGCGCGGGAGTACTACCAGTACAAGCGCCGCTGTCTGTACTGCGACATGCTGCGACAGGAGATCGCCGCCGAGGAGCGCGTGGCGAAGCTGACGCCGACCTTTGCGGCGCTGGTGCCATACGCCTCGCGCACGCCGCTGGAGACGTGGATTCTGCCGCGCCAGCACGGTTGCTCGTTCGAAGACGCGCTGACCGCCGACACCGGCCGCGATCTGGCGCGTACGCTCTCCGCGTATTTCCGGACGCTCGCCCGTGCCTTCGGGGATCCCGGCTACGAGATGGTCTTGCACACGGCGCCGAACCTCAAATCACGCATCCTGCAGGGCGACTGGGCGACCATCCGCGACGACTACCACTGGCACATCGAGGTTGTCGTCCATCCCGAGCGCGCCAATCCCGTGGGCGGGATCTACGTCAACGAGACGCCGCCCGAACAGGTCGCCGCGGAGCTGCGCCGCGCGCTCGAGGAGCGCTGAGGCGCACTGCGCTTCGCGCGGCTCAGGGATAGAGCCCGCGAACCCGATAGCCCTCCGCGACGCGGCGGATGCCTTCCATGAGCGCCGCGGTTCTGAGATCGGTGCTTTCCTTCGTCGCCAGTGCCCACACGCGGTTGAACGCGCGGGTCATGACCTCTTGCAGCCGCGCGGTGATCTCGCTTTCGCGCCAGAAGTAATACTGTAGCCCCTGCACCCACTCGAAGTACGAGACGACGACGCCGCCCGCGTTGGCCAGGATGTCGGGAATCACCGTCACGCCGCGCTCACGAAGAACGACATCGGCTTCCGGGGTCGTCGGGCCGTTGGCACCCTCGGCGATGATCGCCGCCTTGACGCGATCGGCGTTGCCTTGGTGGATCTGGCCACCGACGGCGGCGGGGATGAGGACGTCGCACGGCTGCGTGATGAGATCGACGTTGCTGATCGGCTCCGAGCCGGCGAAGCCGACGACGGAGCCGGTCTCGGCCACGTGCGCCTCGAGCTGCCGGATGTCCATGCCGTCCGGCTTCCAGATGCCGCCCTTGACGTCGCTGATCCCGACGATCGTGCAGCCCTCTCGCCAGAGCAGTCGCGCGGCGACGCCGCCGACGTTGCCGAAGCCCTGCACCACTACCTTGCGGCCGCGTAGCTCCTGGCCGAGGTGGCGGGCAGCCTGGTAGAGCGCATACACGATGCCCCGTCCCGTGGCCTCGCGGCGACCGGCCGAGCCCCCCACGATCAGCGGCTTGCCGGTGACGACGCCCGGCACGCTCTTGCCCTGCGTCATCGAATACGTGTCCATCATCCAGGCCATCGTCTGCTCGTCGGTGCCGAGGTCCGGCGCCGGGATATCGAGGTCGGGCCCGATCATGAGGATGATCTCCACGGTATAGCGCCGAGTGAGATTTTCCTTCTCGGTGTTCGACAGTTTGCGGGGGTCGCACCGGACGCCGCCCTTGGCGCCGCCGTATGGCAACCCCATCAGCGCGCACTTCCAGGACATGAGCATGGCCAGGGCGCTGACCTCGCCAAGATCGACATCGGGGGCGTATCGGAGGCCGCCCTTCGTTGGTCCAAGTACAGTATTATGGTGCACCCTATAACCTATGAATACTTCGGTCTTTCCAGAATCCATCCGAACGGGGATCGAGACGACGAGGGCGCGGCGCGGATAGCGCAGGCGCTCATGGACGTCGGGGTCGAGTCCGAGCCGGCCGGCGACCCGGTCCAGCTGCGCGATCGCCGTGCGGTGCAGCTCCGAGTCGAACTCGGAATTCGCGTTCGATTTCCCACTCATGCGGAGCCCTTTCCGTTGACAGCGCGCTGGTCAGGTGGCAGAATCCGACTGAAATAGTCGCCGATCAAAACCGTCGGCGATACACTGAAGTCGAAAGGCAAGGACGACACGAGATGCTTCGCTTCACCAAGCGCGCCGATTACGGGTTGATGGCGATTCATTATATCGCCATCACCGACGGCCTCGGCGCGGTGAGCGCCAAGCGGATCGCCGAGGAGTTCACGATCCCGCCCGAGCTGATGGCCAAGATCCTCCAGCGGCTCGCCAAGCAGGGTCTCATCGTGAGCACCAATGGACCGAAGGGGGGCTACGCGCTGGCGCGCCGGCCCGCCGAAATCACGGTCGGCCAGGTGATCCGCGCGCTGGAGGGGCCGATCAACATCGTGTCGTGCCTTGAGGACGCCGACTGCCCGCAGATGGAGAAATGCAACCTGCGGCGGCCGGTTCAGAAGATCCAGGCGGCGATCAGTCACGTGCTGGACACGATGAGCCTCGCGGAGCTGACGAGCGCCGATGTGCCGGAGCTGTTGTCGATCAGGGGCTGACGTGCGGACCTCTGGAGTTCGTGGGGCTGAGGCCCCACCGTCCGAGGCGAGCCTAGGAACGTGAGGGAGAGCGAGCGAATGGGGCTGAAGTTTCCGATCTTCATGGACGCGCAGTCGACGACGCCGAGCGACCCGCGGGTCGTCGAGGCGATGTTGCCGTACTTCACCGAGAAGTTCGGTCATCCGGCCAGCCGCAACCATCCATTCGGATGGGAGGCCGAGGGGGCCGTCGACGCCGCGCGCGCCAAGCTCGCCGCGCTGATCGGCGCGCGTGATCCCAAGGAGCTGGTCTTCACCTCCGGCGGCACGGAGGCGATCAACCTCGCCCTCAAGGGCGTGGCCGAGATGTATCGCGAGAAGGGCACGCACATCGTCAGCACCGTCATCGAGCAGCGCGCGAGCCTGGACTCGTTCAAGCGGCTCGAGCGGCAGGGCTTCTCGGTCACGTACGTGCCGGTGCAGCCCGATGGCCTGGTCGATGTCGAGGAGATCCGCAAGGCGATCACAGACAAGACCATTCTCATCTCTGTGATGTTCGCCAACAACGAAATTGGAACGATCCAGGACATCCCGGCGATCGGACGCCTCGCCAAAGAGAAGGGGATCATCTTCCACACCGACGCCACCCAGGCCGTCGGCAAGATCCCGGTCGACGTCGAGGCCATGGGCATCGACCTGCTGTCCTGCACGGCGCATCTCATGTACGGGCCGAAAGGCGTGGGAGCCCTCTATGTGCGGCGCAAGGGACCGCGCGTGCGGATCGCGCCGATGATCGACGGCGGCGGCCACGAGCGGGGCATGCGCTCGGGGACCCTGCCGGTGCCGCTGATCGTGGGGTTCGGCCGCGCCGCGGAGATCGCCAAGGCGGAGATGGCCGCCGAGGGCGAGCGGCTGGGGAAGCTGCGCGATCGGCTCCAGGACATGATCCTGTCGAGCGTGGAGGAAGCGTTTCTCAACGGCCGGCCAGACCGGCGGCTGCCGCACAACCTCAACATCTCGTTCGCGTACGTCGAGGGCGAGTCGGTGTTGATGGGCCTCAACAAGGAAACGGCGCTCTCGTCGGGATCGGCGTGCACCTCCTCGACGCTGGAGCCCTCGTACGTGATTGCGGCGCTGGGCGCGTCGGCCGAGCTGGCGCACTCGTCGATCCGCTTCAGCCTCCATCGGTTCACCACGGCCGAGGAGGTGGAGTACGTCGGGCAGCGGACGATCGAGGTGATCAAGCGGCTACGGGAGATGTCGCCGCTCTATGAGCTGGCCAAGGAAGGCGTGGACCTCAAGACGATCAAGTGGAAGGCCGAGTAAGGGGGAGAGCGCGATGGCGTACAGCGACAAGGTCGTCGATCACTACAACAACCCGCGCAACGTCGGGTCCTTCACGAAGGACACGCCCGGCGTGGGCACAGGCCTCGTCGGCGCGCCGGAGTGTGGCGACGTGATGAAGCTGCAGATCAGGGTCAACCTCGAGACCGGCGTCATCGAGGACGCGAAGTTCAAGACCTTCGGCTGCGGCAGCGCCATCGCGTCGTCGAGCCTGGCCACCGAGTGGCTGAAGGGCAAGACGATCGACGAGGCGGCCAAGATCAAGAACACCGACATCGTCAACGAGCTGAAGCTGCCGCCGGTGAAGATCCATTGCTCGGTGCTGGCCGAGGACGCGATCAAGGCCGCGCTCGCCGACTACAAGGATAAGCAGGCATCGGTGACGACCGGCGCCGCATCGAAATAGAGGGAGGGACCCGGCATGGCAGTGGCGCTGTCAGAAGCGGCGACGAAGCAGGTGAAGGAGCTCAAGCAGGCGCAGAACCTGCCGGAGACGGCATTCCTGCGCATGGGTGTGAAGGGCGGCGGCTGCTCCGGCATGTCGTACCTGCTGGAGTTCGACACCGAGAAGGGGCCGCATGACAAGGAATTCGACATCGACGGCGTGAAGGTCGTGATCGACAAGAAGAGCTACATCTATCTGAACGGCACGACTCTCGACTACGTCACGCAGGGGCTGACGGGCGGCTTTACCTTCGTCAACCCGCAAGCGAAGTCGTCCTGTGGGTGCGGCACCTCGTTCAGCGCCTGACCGAGGGGAATGCGGGGGAGTTTGAAAGGCCCCGGGCCCGTTCGACGGGCCCGTTGGTGTTTTAGGGGGGCGAGCTGAAGACGGATTACTTCGAAGTGTTCGGACTGCCGCGCAAGCTCGTGGTCGATAGCGCCGAGTTGCAGCGGCGGTTCTATGCCCTGGCGCGCGAGCATCACCCGGACTTCCATCAGGCGGCGCCCGCGGAGGAGCGGGCGCGCATCGAGGCGACGTCTGCGCTGGTGAACGCGGCGTATCGCACGCTGCGCGATCCGATCGCGCGCGTGGAGTACCTGGTGCGCCTGGAAGAGGGGCGCGAGACGAAGGAAGGCGACATCGACAAGCCGAAGGCGCCGCCCGCGCTTCTGCAGGAGATGTTCGAGATCCAGGAGGCGCTGGCCGAGGCGCGCAGCGAGGCCGCCAAGGGAGCGCTCGACGAGACGACGCGGGCAACTCTCGCGGAACAGCGGGAGAGCCTCCGTGCGCGGCTCAAGGACGAAGAGACGCGCCTGGCCGGGCCCCTCAGCGCCCGCTGGGACAGCGCGGCGCCCGCCGAACGCCCCGCGATCCTCGCCGCGTTCAAGGAGGCGCTCGCCACCCGCGCATATCTGCGCACGGTGAGCGCTGACCTCACCGAAACGCTCGGCGGCGACACAGAGGCGTTCGGCCGCGCAATAGAGGGGCGCCACGGCTCCGCCGAGGCGCCCCGAACGCGGGGGGGTATGGGGGGCCATATCGGGGCCCCCCATCAATAATGTCATCGCGCATCATCGGCATTGACCTGGGGACGACGAACAGCCTGGTCGCCTACGTGGACGAGGCGACGGGGTTGCCGCGCGTCATCCCGGACGCCGACGGCCGACCGCTGCTGCCGTCCGTCGTCGCGTTCACGCCCGACGGCATCGTGGTGGGCGAGCCCGCCCGGCGCCAGCTCGCCCGCCGACCGGCCGACACCGTTTACTCCGTCAAGCGCCTCATGGGCCGCGGTTTCGAGGACGTCAAGGACGAGGCTCGCTATCTGCCGTTCCGCATCCTGGCCGGCGAGGGCCTCGTCAGGCTCGCCGTCGGCGGCCGCGAAGTCACACCGCCGGAAGTCTCGGCGGTGGTGCTGAAGGCGCTCAAGGAACGCGCCGAGCGGCACTTCGGCGAGAGCGTCGAAAAGGCGGTCGTCACCGTGCCCGCCTATTTCAACGACGCGCAGCGACAGGCGACCAAGGACGCCGGCCGCATCGCAGGACTCGACGTCGTGCGTATCGTGAACGAGCCCACCGCGGCCTCGCTCGCCTACGGCCTGCACCGCCTCTCAGAGGGCGTCGTCGCGGTCTACGACCTGGGCGGCGGCACATTCGACGTGTCGATCCTCCGCGTCAAGGACGGTGTGTTCGAGGTGCTCGCGACCAACGGCGACACACATCTCGGCGGCGACGACTTCGACCGCGTGCTTGCGCTGTGGCTGCTCGAGGACATCGCCGCGCGCCATCACACCGAGCTCGACCGCGACTGCGTCGATCTCGCGCGCGATCCGGAGGCGATGCAGGAGCTCCGGCTGGCTGCCGAGGCGGCGAAGATCCGCCTGTCGAGCGAGGAGCGCACGACGCTGACGCTGCCGTTCGCCGGCTTCACGTACCGCCGCGAGATGACGCGCGCCGACCTCGAGCGGCTCGTCGAACCTTTGGTGGGGCGCACGCTCGGGCCCTGCCGCCGCGCACTCGCCGACGCGGGGCTGAGCGCGGCCGACATCGACGAGGTCGTCCTGGTCGGCGGCTCCACACGCGTGCCGCTCGTGCGCCGGCGCGTACAGGAGCTGTTCGGCAAGACGCCGCACAGCCAGCTCAATCCCGACGAGGTCGTCGCGCTCGGGGCCGCCGTGCAGGCCCACATCCTCGCCGGCGGCATTACGAACATGCTCCTTCTCGACGTGACGCCGCTGTCCCTGGGGATCGAGTCGCTCGGCGGCATCGTCAACGTGCTGATCCCGCGCAACACGACGATCCCGACGAGCGCACGCGAGATGTTCACGACGTCCGCCGACGGCCAAACGCTCGTCGATCTGCACGTGCTGCAGGGCGAGCGGGAGCTGGCGAAGGACTGCCGCTCGCTCGGCCGCTTCGAGCTTCGGATCGACCCGATGCCGGCCGGGATGCCGAAAATCGAGGTGACGTTCCTCATCGACGCCAACGGCATCCTCCAGGTGCAGGCGAAGGAGCAACGCAGCGACAAGGCGGCCTCGATCGAGGTCAAGCCGACGTACGGCCTCAACGAGGCCGAGGTCGGGCGGATGATCGAGGACTCGTTCACTTACGCCGAGGCCGATGTCGAGACGCGCATGCTGATCGAGGCGCGCAACGAGGCGGATACCGTGCTCGTCCACGCCGGGCGCGCGCTCAAGCAGGGCGCCCACCTCGTCGACGTCGCCGAGCGCGCGGCGATCGAGACGGCGGTGGCCGCGCTGCGCGCCGCGCGCTCGGGTGACGACCGCGACCGGATTCACGAGGCGACGACGGCCGTCAACCGCGCCACCGAACACCTCGCCGAGGTGCTCATGGACGCCGCGCTCAAGGGCGCGCTCGGCTCCCGGCGCGCGACGGAAATTCTCGGAGAGCGGTGATGGGGACGTACAAGGTGACTTTCCTGCCGCTGAACAAGACGGTCGAGGTCGACGACGAGAAGTACCCGCTCGCCGATCACGGCAAGCCGGGCTCGCTCCTCGACATCGCGCTCGCACACGGCATCGAGCTCGAGCACAACTGCGGCGGCTCCTGCGCGTGCACGACCTGCCACGTCATCGTGAAGGACGGCGAAGAGAACCTGTCCGAGATGGCCGAGGACGAGGAGGATCGGCTCGATACCGCTGAAGGCCTCACGATCCACTCGCGTCTCGGCTGCCAGGCGGTCGTGCGCGGCGACGTCGTGGTGGAGATCCCGAAATGATCACATGGCGCGACGCGGAAGACATCGGCATCGCGCTCAGCGAGAAGTTCCCCGAGACGGACCCGCTGACCGTGCGGTTCACCGACCTGCACCGCTATGTGACGGAGCTGCCTGAGTTCGGCGACGACCCCAAGGGCAGCAACGAGAAGCTCCTCGAGGCGATCCAGATGGCGTGGCTCGATGAATATCGGAACCGCTAGGACGCTACCAGGCCGTCACGTGATCGGCATCGAAGACGGCCTCCAGCAGCCGCTCGTACGACCACTCGTCGGGGACGCGATGGACGGCGACACCGCCGGGCAGGGCGGCCGCCGCCGCGCCGGCAAGCAGCGCGACGGTCACGTGGTCGCCGGCGCCGAGCTGTCGCTCGATGGTGGCGAGCGCGAGCGTGCTGTCGCCGCCCTTGAGCACGTGGAGGGCGCGCGCCATCAGAACGCGATGACGCGACGGGCGGCGCGCACGAGATCAGCGATTTTTTCCCGCGTCACGCGCACGATCTCGTGCCCGTCGGCGTTCCAATCCGCGTCTTCGGGCACGGTGCCCGCCTCGACGTGGAATGGCACCCCGAGCCGCTTGAGATTGGCACGGAACTTTGCGACGTCGTCGCCGTCCACGAGGTCGTCGGTGTCCGCGTCCAGCAGATGCACGGCGGGGCCGGAGAGCACGAAGGTGACGTCGTTCTCGCCGGCCACGATACCGACGCCGATGCGCATGGCCTCGAAGGCGCGGCCCGTCGCGCGCGGATCCTGGCTGATGAGGACCACGACCGGCTCGTCGGCCACGACCGTGCGCTCAGTTGAGCGCGATGAAGCGCTCGGTGGCGTTGATCAAGTCGGTGAGCACCACGAGGCCGCAGTACGTCACCAGGTCCGCATGGTCGAGGGGGACGCGGCGCTTCTGACAGCCGTACGCGCACACGAACAGCTTCGCGCCGCGCTCGGGCAGCGCGCGCACGCGCGCGTCGTCGAGCGCGCGCACGCCGTCATCGATCAGATAGAGGTAGAGGTTGGCGCCGCGTGCGAGTGCGGCCTGCGACAGGCCGACGGCGGCGTCGAGATTCGTCGCGTCCTCGGGGCCGGTGGAGAGCAGCATGCCGAACTTTTTTCCGGACAAATCCATCGCGGGCGCAGCGTAGCATCGCGTATGGGGGAGAGCAAGGAATGACCCGTCGTGTATACCTCGATCACAACGCGTCGACGCCGGTCCATCCCGAGGTGGTGGCGGCGATGCTGCCATACTTCAGCGAGATCTACGGCAATCCCTCGAGCGTGCACGGCTTCGGCCGCGACGCGCGCAGCGCCGTCGACGCCGCGCGCGAGCGCGTCGCGGGCTTTCTGCGCGTGCGCGCGGACGAGCTCGTGTTCACCTCGGGCGGGACCGAGTCCGACAACTTCGGCCTCAAGGGCTTGGCCCTCGCGCGCGGCCGTGGCCACGTGATCACCTCGACGATCGAGCACCACGCGGTGCTGCGCTCGGCCCAGGCGCTCGAGGCGCAGGGGTTCGCCGTGACCTATCTGCCCGTGGACCAGTACGGGATGGTGGATCCCGACGCCGTGCGGCGCGCGCTGCGCCCCGACACGATCGCGATCTCGATCATGCACGCCAACAGCGAGGTCGGCACCGTGCAGCCGGTGCGCGCCATCGGCGCGATCGCGCGGGAGGCCGGCGTGCCGTTCCACGTCGACGCCGTGCAGACGTTCGGCAAGGTCGACATCGACGTGGACGCGATGGGCATCGACGCGCTGTCGTTCTCGAGCCACAAGGTCTACGGGCCCAAGGGCATCGCCGGGCTCTACATCCGCCGCGGCACGAAGATGGTGTCCATCCAGCACGGCGGCGAGCACGAGCGACGGCGCCGCGCCGGCACCGAGAACGTGCCGGGGATCGTCGGGCTCGGCGCGGCCGTCGAGGTCCGTGCGCGCGATATGAAGGCCGAGGCCGAGCGCGTGAGCGCGCTGCGCGATCGCATGTGGGAGGGCATTCGCGCGCGCGTGCCCGACGTCCGCCTCAATGGCCATCCGACCGAGCGGCTGCCGGGCACCGCCAACCTCTCCTATCGCAACGTGGAGTCGGAATCGATCGTGCTCGGCCTGGATCTCAAGGGCATCGCCGTCTCGGCGGGCTCCGCGTGCACGGCGGGCAGCGTCGAGCCCTCGCACGTGCTGGTGGCGATGGGCGTGCCGCTCGACTGGGCGATGGGCGCCGTGCGCTCGTCGCTCGGCCGCTCGACGACCGCCGATGACGTGGACTACGTGGTGGCGTCGGTGGCGGAGGTCGTGGCCAAAGTGCGCAAGGCGATGCCGGTTCCGGCCGCATGAGATACAGCGCGACGCTGGTCGAGCACTTCCTCAACCCGAGGAACGCCGGCCTGATGCGCAATGCCGACGGCACCGGCAGCGAGGAGTACGACGGCTGCGGCGATCTCACGCGCTTCTACCTGCGCGTGCACGGGGGCTGCCTCGCCGAGGCGCGGTTTCAGGCGTACGGCTGCGGGCCGACGATCGCCGCCGCCAGTGTGGCCACCGAGCTCGCCGCGGGGCGCACGGTGGAGGAGCTGACGCTGCTCAAGGCCCAGGAAATCGAGGACGCGCTCGACGGACTTCCGGACGATCGCAAGCACGCGGCCGAGGTGGCGGCGGGCGCGATGCGCGCGGCCGCGCTGGACGCGTTGGGGCGGCTCCGCGGGGAACGAGCCGAGTAAGGGGAGGCGTGTGATGTTCGACCGGCTGCGCGACGACATCCAGACCGTGATGGAACGTGACCCGGCGGCGCGCTCTTCGTGGGAAGTGATTCTCTGCTACCCGGGCGTGCACGCGCTCGCCTTCCATCGAGTCGCGCACCGCCTGTGGCGCGCGGGCTGGACCACGAGCGCGCGCTGGGTGTCGCACCTCTCCCGCTTTTTCACGGGCATCGAGATCCATCCTGCCGCACGACTCGGCCGCGGGCTCTTCATCGATCACGGGATGGGTGTGGTGATCGGCGAGACCTCCGAGGTCGGCGAGAACGTGACGCTCTACCAGGGTGTGAGCCTCGCCGGCACCAGCCTCAAGAAGGAGAAGCGCCACCCGACGCTCGGCAACAATGTCACCGTCGGCGCCGGCGCCAAGGTCATCGGCGGCTTCACAATCGGCGACAGCAGCCGCATCGGCGCGGGCTCGGTCGTCGTGCGCGAGGTGCCACCGAACTGCGTTGTCGTCGGCGTGCCGGGCCGAGTAACATACAAGGATGGACAGCGGGTCGACGGCGTCGATCTCAACCAGACCGACCTTCCCGACCCGGTGACGAAGGCGCTCGAACAGCTCGTCGAGCGGATCCGCACGCTCGAAGCGGAGGTCGAGACGCTGCGCAAGACGGTCGACAAGGAGGAACGCGCGTGACCCCGAAGGACGTGCTGAGCCTGGAAGAGGCCTCGCGGTACCTGGCCATGGACCAGTCCACGCTGAGCGTCATGGCCGCAGAGCGTCGGATCCCGTGCCTGGAGCTCAACGGCGGGTGGGTGTTCTCCAAGAAGTCCATCGACAAGTGGCGGAGCCAGCAAACAGTCCGCCGAGCCTGACCGCCGTCCGGAGGCCGTGACATCGTCAGCCGCGATCTCGCCTGGTCGATCCTGACCGAGTTCACGAAAGGCGAGAGCCTCCGCAAGCACGCCCGCGCCGTCGAAGCCTCCATGCGCGCCTACGCCCGTCGCTACGGCGCGGATGAAGAGAACTGGGGCATCGCCGGCATGCTCCACGACTTCGACTACGAGATGCACCCTCACGCGCCTCAGCATCCCGTGAAGGGCGGCGAGATCCTGATCGCACGCGGTGTCGACCCCGCCATCGTCCACGCGATCCTCGCCCACGCGGATTATTCGGGCATGCAGCGTGTCGGCCTGCTGGACCGGGCCCTCTATGCGTGCGACGAGCTGACCGGGTTCGTGCACGCGTGCGCGCTCGTACGGCCCGGCAAGGTGATCGACGGGCTCGAGCCGGCGTCCGTGCGCAGGAAACTCAAGGACAAAGGCTTCGCGCGCACCGTGAATCGCGACGATGTCTATTGCGGCGCCGCCGAGCTCGGCGTGGAGCTCGACACGCACATCGCGTTCGTCGTGGACGCGCTCGCCTCCGTCGCTTCCGAGGTCGGTCTGGCCCGGGCCTGACCCGTGGCCGCGCCTCGCGCCATCGCTCACATCGACATGGACGCGTTCTACGCGTCCGTCGAGCAGCGCGACCGCCCCGAGCTGCGCGGCCGTCCGGTCATCGTCGGCGCCGACCCCAAGGGACGCGGTGTCGTCTCGGCGTGCTCGTACGAAGCGCGCGTCTTCGGAGTGAGCTCCGCCATGCCGATCTCCAGGGCGGCCCGACTCTGTCCCGACGCCGTGTTCCTGCCGGTCGACATGGACAAGTACGTCGCCGCCTCACGCCAGATCATGGCGATCCTCGGCGACTTCTCACCGCTCGTGGAGCCGGTCTCGGTGGACGAGGCCTTCGTCGATCTCACGGGGACGGCCTCGCTGTTCGGTCCGGCGCCCGAGGCGGTGCGCGGCATCAAACGGCGGATCCGCGCTGAGACGGGGCTGACGGCGTCCGCCGGACTCGCCGCGAACAAGTTCATCGCGAAGGTCGCCTCCGATCTGCGCAAGCCGGATGGGCTCGTCGTCGTGGAAGCCGGCCGCGAGGCCGAATTCCTGGCGCCGTTGCCGATCGAGCGGTTGTGGGGCGTGGGCAGGGCGACCGCGAAGGACCTCGCCGCGCTTGGAATCGCGTCGATCGGCCAGCTGCAGCGGCTGCCGCGCGCGACCCTCGTCGCGCGCCTTGGCGATCACGGCGCGGGCCTGTACGCGCTCGCGTTCGGCCGCGACGAGCGTCCGGTCGAGCCGTGGACGCCGCCGAAGTCGATGGGCGCGGAGACGACGTTCGAGCGCGACACGAGTGACCGCGCGCAGCTGGACGCCACGCTGCGCGGTCACGCCGAGCGCGTGGCCCGCGAGCTGCGCGCCGAGCGGCTGTCCGCCGCGCGGGTGACGCTGAAGCTGCGTTACGCCGACTTCCGCACGCTCACACGCAGCCACACCGGTGATCCGACGCAGGACGGGCTCGAGCTCTACCGTCGCGCGGCGATGTTGCTGGCGCGCGAGAGGCTGGTGCAGCCCGTGCGGCTCATCGGCGTCTCGGCGTCCGCCCTCGCCGCGGAGGCGACCGGTCAGCTCGGATTGCTCGAGGCCGACGCCGTCCGCCGCGAGCGGCTGGCGCGCGCGGTCGACCGCATCACCGGCCGCTTCGGCGAGGGCACCATCGTGCCGGCCACGCTCCTGGGCCGCGCGCAGCGGCGGCCGCGCGGCTCGTGAGCGACACGCCGCCGGATCAGAACGCCAACGGGTCCGTCAGTCGCACCCAGCGGCCGCCCTTGACGACCGCCAGGAAGGAGGAGTTCGCGCCCTGGTGCTTGTCGGGCCCGAAGTTCACCTCCGGTCCGTTGAAGATGTCGCGGTAGCCCCTGATCGACTCCATCGCACGGACGAAGGTGTCGAGCGTCAGCTCGGGACCCGCCTTCTCGAGCGCCACCGCCGTGAGATCCGCGGCCACGTGGCCGTAGATGGCGCCGATGTTCGGATCGACCTTGTAGCGCTCCTTGTAGCGATCGAACCACGCCTGCGCGCTGGGGCCGAGCGTATCGCGGTAGGGCATGTCGGTGAGGCCCATCGCGTAGAGTCCCTCCGTCACGCCACCCTGCGCGGCCGCAACGAACAGATCATAGGTGGCCGCGGAACCGAGGAAGTCCACGTCCGTCCAGCCGATCTTCCGCGCGGTGGCGTACGGCACGATGGAGTCACGCACGATCGTCCCGAGCACCACCAGATCGCATCCCGCCGACTTCAGCTTGGTGATCGGCGCCGTGAAGTCCTGGTCGGTCGGCTTGTGGGTCACGGTCTCGACGAGCTTGAGCTTCAGCTTGTCGATCTGGGCCTGGACACCGTCGACCACCTCCTTGCCGAAGTCCGTGTCCTGGTACATGGCGCAGACGGCCTTCTTGCCCTTC
>QHSO01000221.1 GCA_003220475.1 Candidatus Rokuibacteriota bacterium
CGATGATCGCGGGCGCATCGACGATCCAGTTCATGAAGCAGTACGAGGAGGCGGGGCTGAAGGGCAAGATCCCGCTCATCGCAGGCGGCCCCGCCGTCGACGAGGCGCTCCTGCCCTCGATGGGCGACGAGGCGATCGGCGTGATCAGCCCGCTGATTTACAGCGGGGCCCTCGACACGCCCGCCAATCGGCGCTTCGCCAGGGAGTACCGGGCGAAATTCGGCAAGATGCCGTCGTATTTCGCGGAGACCAACTACACCAGCGGCCGCTGGATCAACGAGGCCGTCCGCTCGCTCGCCGGCAACGTCGAGGACCGCGAGAAGATGCTCGCGGCCCTGCGAAAAGTCGAGATCCCCGACGCACCGCGCGGGCCGGTGAAGCTCGACGGCTACGGCAACCCGATCCAGAACGTCTACTTCAGGAAGGTCGAGCGCAACCGCGAGGGCGAGCTGCAGAACACCGTGATCGTCACGATTCCCGCGGTCTCGCAGTTCTGGAAATACAACCCCGAGGAATTCCTCAAACAGCCTGTCTACAGCCGCGACGTGCCGCCCTGCCGCTACTGCTGAGCCCGAGATCGCAACGGCGCCTCACAGTCCCCGGCAGGACGTGAAGATCGCGAGGAAGATCACGAGGCCGGCCGGCACCAGCGTCACGACGACCGACACGACGGTGAAGAGCGTGAACACGATGGGTCCGAAGATGGGCGTGCTCACGCGCCAGAGCCGGGCGACGAGGAGCTCGAGGATCCAGCCACAGGTGTAGAAGACGTTGACGACGATCCAGTACGCGACGACCGCAATCAGGACGAGCAGCGGCGGCCTGGGCATGCCAAGCGGGACGCCGATGCTGCGCTCGCACCCGAAGGCGACCGCGTAGAAGACGGACAGGGTCAGCAGGCTCGTCGCGCCGACGATGAGGTTGTAGGGCAGGCGCCGCAGCTCCCACCAGGCCACGACGTGCGCCGGGTGCGACTTCTCGAGCTGATGCGCGAAGATCCAGCCGGCGAGCCTCCAGGAGATCCGGAAGAGCGGTGCAGCTCTCACGGCCGTCAGCGCGTCTGCCCCGTGCGCGCGAGGATCCAGGAGTTCATGCCCGTGTCGGGCGGCGAACCGCTGAGCATCGTCACCATGGTGGCGATCTCGCTGCGGTGATGCGTGGCGTGATTGGCGACGTGCTGCAGCAGTGGCCCCAGCGGGACGCGGAAGGCTTTGCCCTGTGTGGTCTTGTATTCCACGATGCGCGCGAGGTCGGCGTCGTCCTTCAGCGCCTCGATGAACGCCTTCTGCTCGGCCTCGAGCCCGTCCCACGTGGCCCGCACCGCGGCCATGGTGGTGAACTCGTCGCCCGGTTGCGTCGTCGGCGAGGTCCCCTTCCAGCGGCTCAGCCAGACCCACTCGGCGCCGTAGAGATGTCCGAACATCCGCGTGACCGTTGGATGGCTGAACTGCGGACCCACCTCGCGGGCGCAGATGGACTCACCCAATGCCGCCGCGAAGTCGAAGAGCATATGGTTCGCCCAGCGGTGGTAGTCGTAGAGATCCCGGATCATCGCCACGCTCATCGTGCGGCCCTCCTCTATATCATGGGCGATCCTGCCCGCTGCGGAGGAAGACGAAGCGCGCCAGGCCCGTCCCCGGTGGCGAGCCGCTCACCATCGTCAGCATGGTCGCGATCTCGCTCCGATGGTGCGTGCCGTGGTCCGTCACGTGATGGAGCAGGAGCCCGAGCGGCTGCGTGTACTCCTTGCCGGAAAGCAGCCGGAACCGGACCCCGCGCTCGAGGTCGCTTGCTCGCAGCTCGTCGAGGTAGCTCGCCTGGTCGCGCTCGAGCGCGACCCAGCGCTCGCCCAGCGCCGCGAGCGTCGGCGCCACCCTGGCTTCGTCGAGAATGTCCAGATCGGCCGGGGATCCGACGGGCGACACCCCACGCCAGCGCGAGAGCCAGAGCAGGTCGACGCCGTAGATGTGCAGGAACATCCGCTTCAGGGTCGGCTCGCTGAACTGTTTGCCGATCTCGCGCGCGGCGACGTCGTCGCCGAGCGTGGCCGCCACCTCGAGCAGCGTGCGATTCGCCCACCAGTGATGCGCATACAGCGTGCGCAGCGTGTCGAGGCCCACCGCCTACTCCAGCAGGGCGACGGTCTCGCCCTCCTGCACCGTCTGCCCTTCGCGCACCCGAATCTCCTTCACCGCCCCGGCGCGCGGCGCCTCCACGGGGATCTCCATCTTCATACTCTCCAGCACGATCACGGGATCTCCGGCGGCGACCTTGTCGCCGACCTTGGCCGTCACCTGGAAGACGACGCCCGTGATGTGTGCCTTGATCTCCTCAGCCATGGAACGCTCCTTGTTCGACCATCTGAGTGTGCACCCGACCGCGACGGAATTCCGGATGGGCCGCGATCGTGCGCAGCAGCGGCAGCGTGGTCTTCACCCCCTCCACCACGCACGCATCGAGCGCCCGCGTCAGCCGCTCCAGCGCCTGCCCGCGGTCGCTGCCGTGCGCGATGAGCTTGAACAGCAGCGGGTCGTAGTGCACGGACACCACGCTGCCCTCGACCACGCCGGACTCGACGCGAATCCCCGCGCCCGAGGGCAGCGTGAGCCGCGTGATCGCCCCCGGCGACGGCAGAAAGCTTTTGGGATCCTCCGCGTAGACACGCACCTCGATCGCCGCCCCGCGCGGCTCGATCCGATCCTGGGTGAAGGGCAACGGCTCGCCGGCGGCGACACGCAGCTGAGCGGCGACGAGGTCGAAGCCCGTCACCTCCTCGGTGACCGGGTGCTCGACCTGCAGCCGCGTATTCATCTCGAGGAAATAGAAGCCGCCCTGGGCGTCCACCAGGAACTCGAGCGTGCCGGCGTTGACGTAGCCGATCGCGCGCGCGCCGGCGAGCGCGGCCTCGGTGAGCCCGCGCTTGGTCCGCGCATCGAGATTCGGCGCCGGCGACTCCTCGACGAGCTTCTGATGGCGGCGCTGGATCGAGCACTCGCGCTCGTGCAGATGCACGATCGTGCCTTTGCTGTCGCCGAAGACCTGCACCTCGACGTGGCGGGGCGCTTCGAGATAGCGCTCCACGTACACCTGACCATTGCCGAACGCGCTCTGCGCGCGTCGCGTCGCGGTCGCGAGCGCGGCTGCGAGCGCCGTCTCGTCGGCGACTTTCGCCATGCCGATGCCACCGCCGCCCGCGGCCGCCTTCAGGATCACCGGATAGCCGATCTCGGCCGCGATGCGGGCCGCCGCCTCTGCGTCGTCGACGGGCTCGGCGCTGCCCGGCACGATCGGCACGCCGGCCGCCCCCATGCGACGACGCGCTTGGGGCTTGTCGCCCATCGCCCGGATGGCCTCCGGCGAGGGTCCGATGAACGTCAGACGCGCCTCCGCGCAGGCGGCGGCGAAACGCCAGTTCTCGGACAGGAAGCCGTAGCCGGGATGCACCGCGTCGGCGCCGGACTCGCGCGCCGCGCGCAGAAGGCGCTCGGCGTCCAGGTACGACTCGCGCGCCGGTGCGGGGCCGAGCAGCACCGCGCGGTCGGCGTCCTTGACGTGGGGCGCGTCGCGGTCGGCCTCCGAATACACGGCGACGGTCGCGAGCCCGAGCGTGCGGCAGCCGCGGACAATGCGACGTGCGATCTCCCCGCGGTTGGCGACGAGGACGGTGCGAAACACGCTCAGGGGACGGCGGAGATGGGCTCGGTGGAAACGAGATCGCCGGCGGCGATGCGCCAGCCCGACGGCGTCGGCGTCCAGCGCAGCTGCACGAATGCGACCGCGCGCGGGCTCTCGAGCCGAAGCTTGACCATCTGCTGGCGTCCAATCGCGGCGAGACCGACGATCCGCGTGCCGGTGATGCGGCCGCCGAGCGAGGCGACGGCGGCGGCGACCGCATCGCGCGCGGTGGTTTCCGTCCAGCCGGCGGCACCCGCGGCATCGCCCCTCTCGAGCGCGCGTCGGTGCGCGTCCGCGGCTCCGGCCAGGTCGGCGGGTAGCGCGGCCGGATCGAAGTCGGGCGGCACCGCCACGAGGTCCGGCACCACGACCTCCGGCGCCACGCCGAGCAGCGCCGGATCCACGAGCGGCACCGCCGAGTCGCCGGTGACGCCGCCGGCCTTCTCGAGGGCGGCGAGCAGGCTCCGCTGCCACGTGGCGACGCGCTCGCGGCCATGGTCATCACGAATGAGACGGTCGAGCACGACCGCGCCGGCGGCGGCGTGGCGGCGCTCCTCTTCGAGACAACGGGCCAGGATGCGACGCGTCGGCGGCTCGTAGACGGGATTCGTCGACACGAGGTGGCGCGCGTACACCGTCACGAGGTGTGACTTCAGCACGCCGTAGGCGCCGGCGATCCGCTCGAGTGTTTGCTGCGGTCGTTCCGGGCTCTCGAGCAGCTGCATGAACGCGATCATGGCGTCGTTGGCCGGCTCGGAGGTCTGGGCCGGCGCGCGCAGCTCCGGTAGCCGCCGGCCCCACGCGTCGGCGTGCTGCGCGCAGTCCCACACGTGGCGGCCGAACAGCAGCTTGGCGGGCAGCTCCGGCGTCAGGGCGATCCACCCACCGAGGACGCGCATGAGGCGCTCCTCGGCATAGCGGTAGTTGCGGAGGCGGCGCGCGGAATCATCGACCGAGAGGTGACCGACGAGCCGCTCGGAGCTCAATACACCTGAGAGCGCTGGGTGCTCTTCACCAGGCGCTCGATCTCCTCGTCCGTGAAGCCGCCGAGCTTGCGTGCCTGCTTCGCGATCGAGATGGGCACGGCCTCATGGTGGCCGTCTTGCCGCGTGCCGCCCAGATTGAAGCGCTCGTCGATCGTCTCCTGGAACTCGATGGCCTTGCGACGCCGCTCGGGGTCGCCGCGCGTGAGCTCGTTGAGCCAGCGCGAGCCCATGCGGACGTGCGTGATCTCGTCGGCGAGCACGTAGTCGACCGACTTCTCGATGATCGGGTCGCCGATCTTCTGGGCGATGTGGATCAGCTGGTTGAACACGTCGCACGCCAGGCCCTCGAGGCCGCGATTGACGCCGGCCACGCGCGCGGCGGCGTCCTCTGCGCACGCGCAGCGCCACAGGATCGTCGACTCGGGAAACTCGCCGACGCGCCCGCCGAGGTGCTCCAGAAGGCCCAGATACGTCTCGACGTGGCGCGATTCGTCCCAGACCTGCCGCGCCATGTCCATCGTGAACTCCCACGGCGCGTCGGGAAAGTCGTAGACGGTGCGGCCCGCGCCCTCCATCGCCTGTAGCTCGCCCACCATGATGCCGTGCACGCGCTCGCGGATGGACTCGTGGCTGGCGAGATCGGGGAACGGCGGCAGGCGCTGCTCCACCTTCAGCTCGGCGACATCACGCGCCCGCATGCGGACGAAGCGATAAATCGAACGGCCGTCCGTCCGCGCCCGCAGGTGCCTTGACGCGGGACCCTCTGCCCGCTATAAACGCCGCACTTCGGTGCCAGGAGGCTCGCCCTGGACAGCGTGCTTCAGCTGCTGCTCAACGGTCTCGCCGTCGGCTGTATTTACGGTCTCGTTGCGCTGGGCTTCGTCCTCATCTACAAGGCGACGGAGCTCGTCAACTTCGCGCAGGGCGACCTCATGATGCTGGGCGCCTTCACCTGCTATATGTTCGTCGTCTGGTACGGTGCCGGCTACTGGCTCGCCTTCGTGCTGGCGGTGGTGACCGTGGCGCTCTTCGGCGCCGCGCTCGATTCGGCCGTGCTCCGCCGCGTCCTCGGTCAGCCGCAGTTCGCCGTCGTCATGCTCACCATCGGGCTGGGCGCCATCTTTCGCAGCTTCGCGTCGATCGTCTGGGGATCGGAGATCTATACGCTGCCTACGCCGTTCAGCGCGCGAGCGACGCGAATCGCCGGCGTCACGATCAGCCACGAGTACATCTCGATCATTGCGGGCACCGTCATCCTCTGCGCGGCGCTGTACGCCTTCTTCACGTTCACGCGCGTGGGGGTCGCGATGCAGGCGGCGTCGCAGAACCAGCTCGCCGCGTATTACATGGGCATCCCGGTGAAACGGATGTTCTCGCTCATCTGGGCGATCTCCGCGGGCGTGGCGGCCATCGCCGGCATTCTGCTGGCGCCGGTCTCGCTGATCGACATCAATCTCGGATTCCTCGGCCTCAAGGCCTTCGCGGCGGCGGTGCTCGGCGGATTCGGCTCGATCCCCGGCGCCCTCGCCGGCGGTGTCACGATCGGACTGATCGAGCTCTTCTCGGGCGCGTACCTGCCCCAGGGCGTGAAGGACGTCGCGGCGTACGTCGTGCTGCTCGTGGTGCTCGCGATCCGCCCGCAGGGCATGTTCGGCACCATCGCGCGCAAGAAGGTCTGAGCCGTGCGCTTTCTGCTCAAGACCTCCTACGAGCAGGATCTGCGACTCTTCCGCGATGCGGTTCAGCGCAACTGGTACATCGCCCTCGGCCTGGCGCTGCTCGTGCTGCCCGCGCTCGTGCCCACGTACCTCGTGGACATCAGCCTGGTCTTCATCTATGGGCTCTGCGGCGTGTCGCTGATGGTGCTGGCCGGCTACACCGGCCTCGTCAGCCTGGGGCACGCCGCGTTTCTCGGCATCGGCGCGTACGCGCACGTGTACTTCGTGCAGGACCTGGGACTGCCGTGGGTGATCTCCGTCGCGCTCGCGGCGGCGGTCACGGCGGGGGCCGGCGTGCTGGTGGGCCTCCCGGCCCTTCGCATGACCGGCGTGTATCTGAGCATCGCCACCCTCGCGTTCGCGCTGATCATCCAGGAGGTGCTGACGCGCTGGGAGCGCGTGACGCACGGCCTGAAGGGACGCCCGGTGGACAAGCCGGTCATCTTCGGCGTCTCCCTCGCCCACGACGCGGCGTTTTACTTCCTCTGTCTCGCCGCGCTGATCGGCGGGCTCTGGCTCACCGCGAACCTGCTCCGCGCGCCGACGGGACGGGCGTGGGTCGCCATCCGCGACAGTGAGATCGCGGCGCAGTCGATGGGGGTGAACCGCGCCCGGTACAAGACGCTGGCCTTTGCGTACTCCGCGGCGCTCATGGGCGTCGCCGGCGCGCTCTTCGCGCACAAGGTTGGCTTCCTGGCGCCGGACATCTTCAGCGTGCTGCTCTCGATCCAGTTCCTCCTGATGGTCGTGGTGGGCGGGCTCGGCAGCCTGCACGGCGCGCTGTTCGGCGCCGCATTCGTGGCCCTGCTTCCCGTGCTGATATCCGAGGCCCGAGACCGGGTGCCGGCCTGGGCCGGCCAGGTCGTCGCGCTCGCGGGCAAGGACGCGGGGGCCGCCGCATTTCTCGGCGTCGACCGGTTCGTCAAGCAACCAGGGCTCGAGCCGGGCCTGTTCGGATTGATCCTCGTGCTCTTCATCCTGTTCGAGCCGCTCGGCGTCTACGGCCGCTGGCGCAAGGTGCAGCTGTATTTTTCGACGTTCCCGCTGTACAAGCGCGCGACGTTCCGCCGCCAGAAGACCTACATGCGCTCGGAGCGGCTGCGTTGACGCTGCTCGAGGCCGAGCAGCTGAGCATGAACTTCGGAGGCATCCGCGCCCTCGACGGCGTGAGCTTCGAGGTCAACTCCGGCGAGGTCTTCACGATCATCGGCCCCAACGGCGCGGGCAAGACGACCATCTTCAATCTGATCTCGCGCATCTACGAGCCGACGCGGGGCCGCCTCGCCTTTTGCGGGCGCGACCTCCTCCGCGTGCCCGCGCACGACATCGCCGCGCTCGGGATCGCACGCACGTTCCAGAACATCGAGCTGTTCGAGCACGCGAGCGTCTTACAGAACCTCCTCCTCGGGCGCCACGCGCACGCACGCGGCCGGTTCGTGGAGGAGCTGCTGTTCTTGCCGCGCGCCCGCGCGCGGGAGGTCGCGCATCGCGAGGCCGTCGAGCGGGTCATCGACTTTCTCGATCTGCAGGCGCATCGCGACAGCCTCGTCGTCAATCTCCCTTACGGCGTCCGTAAGGTGGTCGAGATGGGGCGCGCGCTCTGCACCGAGCCCCGGCTCCTGCTCCTGGACGAGCCGTCCTCGGGCCTCAGCGTCGAGGAGACGGAGGACATGGCGTTCTGGATCCAGGACATCCGCACGGTGCTCGGCATCACGGTCCTGATGGTCGAGCACGACATGAGCCTCGTCAGCGCCGTCTCCGATCGCGTGCTCGCGCTGGATTATGGCCGCGTGTTGACGGTGGGCACGACGCGCGAGGTGCAGGCGCATCCCGACGTCGTCAAGGCCTACCTGGGAGCCTGACGCATGGCGGACGCGCTGCTGACGGTCAGCAACCTCGAGACGTACTACGGTCCGATCATGGCGATCCGCGGCGTGAGCTTCAGCGTGCCGGCGGGTGCCATCGTCACCATCCTCGGCGCCAACGGCGCGGGCAAGACCACGATCCTCAAAACGATCTGCGGCGTCATGGATCCCCTCAAGGGGACGGTGACGTTCGAGCGGCGTGAGATCCAGGGCCTGGATCCCGATGCCGTCACGCGGCTCGGCATCAGCCACGTGCCCGAAGGCCGCGAGGTCTTTCCGTTCCTGTCCGCCGCCGAGAATCTGCGCATGGGCGCCTACACACGCCGGGACGCCGCCGGCGTCGCGCGCGACCTGGAGATGGTCTACGACTACTTCCCCGTACTCCGCAGTCGCGCCGATCAGCGAGCCGGCCAACTCTCGGGCGGCGAGCAGCAGATGCTGACCATCGCCCGCGCGTTGATGGCGAGACCGACGATGATGCTCCTGGACGAGCCCTCGCTCGGGCTGGCGCCCAGGCTCGTGAAGGAGATCTTCGAGATCATCGTGCGGATCAACCGCGATCGTGGCGTCACCATCCTGCTCGTGGAGCAGAACGCCAACATGGCGCTCCACGTCGCCGACTACGGCTACGTGCTGGAGATCGGCCGCATTGTGATGGAAGATACGTGTGCCCGCCTCCTGGACAAGGAGGACATCAAGGAGTTCTACCTCGGCATGAAGTCGTCGAGCGTGCGCGGCACGCGACGCTGGAAACGGAAGAAGACGTGGCGGTGACGGCCAAGCCTCGAAGGCCCGCCGCCTGCGACCGGCGCGCCTTCACGGTGCACGGGCAGGACACGCTGCCGCGATTGTTCCGCCATGTCGTGCGCGAGCGCGGGTCCGCGGTGGCCATGCGCGAAAAGCACCTCGGCATCTGGCGCTCGGTCTCGTGGGCCGAGTATGGGGCGAAGGCGCGACAGGTCGGCCTGGGTCTGGTGGCGCTCGGGTTGCGGCCGCGCGACGTCGTGTCGATCATCGCCGACAACGGCCCGGAGTGGCTCTACACGGACCTCGCCACCATGTCGGTGGGCGGCATTCCCAACGGCATTTACACGACCGACTCGCCGCGGCAGGTCGAGTACATCGTCAACGACAGCGGCACGCGCTTCTTCTTCGCCGGCAACGAAGAGCAGCTCGACAAGATCCTCGAGGTGCGCGCGCGGTGCCCCGGGCTCGTGAAGATCTTCGTCTACGATATGGACGGCTTGCACGGCTTCGCCGACGCGCAGGTCATGCCGTTCGAGGCGCTGCTCGAGCTCGGCGCCCGCTACGACCGCGAGCATTCCGGCGCCTGGGATCCGATGGTCGACATCGCACGACCGGAGGACCTGGCGATCCTCGTCTACACGTCGGGCACCACGGGACCGCCCAAGGGCGCGATGCTCAGCCATCGCAACATCCTGTTCCAGCTCGGGTACTCCGACTTCATCGTCGATCTGCACCCGGGCGATCAGCAGCTGTCGTTCCTGCCGCTCTGCCACGTCGCCGAGCGGACCTTCACCGTGTTCAATCCGCTGAGAACGGGCGCCACCGTGAACTTCGCCGAGAGCCTCGATACGGTGCCCTCTGATATCCGCGAGGTCGCCCCGGCGCTCTTCTTCGCCGTCCCGCGCATCTGGGAGAAGTTCTACTCGGCGATCGCCCTGCGCATGCGCGAGGCGACGTGGCCGGCCCGCGTCGCGTATGGCTGGGCGATCGGCGTCGGCGCGAAGATGGCCGAGCGTCGGATCCCCGGCCGCCGTCCCTCGCTCGGGCTGCGGCTGGCCTTCCGTGTCGCGGATTTTGTCGCGCTGGACAACATCAAGCGCTCGCTCGGCCTGCACCGGGCGCGCGGCGCGGCCACCGGGGCGGCGCCGATCGCGCCGGAGCTGATCCGCTGGTACATGGCGCTCGGCATCGACCTGCGCGAGGTGTACGGGCAGACGGAGAACACCGGGCTGGCCACCGCCATGCCGACCGATCGGATCAAGCTCGGCACGGTCGGCATCGCGCGGCCGGACACCGAGGTGCGGATCTCGCCGGAAGGCGAAATCCTCTTGAAGGGCCCGCACGTCTTCATGGGCTACTACGGCAAGTCCGACAAGACGGCCGAGACCATCGTCGACGGCTGGCTGCACACGGGCGACGTCGGCACGCTCGACGCGGACGGCTTCCTGGCGATCACCGACCGGATGAAGGACATCATCATCACGGCCGGCGGCAAGAACATCACGCCCTCGGAGATCGAAAATCAGCTGAAGTTCTCGCCCTACATCGCGGACGCGGTCGTCATCGGCGATCGCCGCAAGTTCCTCTCCTGCCTCGTGATGATCGACCACGAGACGGTCGCCCAGTTCGCGCAGGAGCGCAACGTGCCGTTCACCAACTTCACCTCGCTGTGCCGCGCCAAGGAGGTGCAGGACCTCATCTGGGGCGAGATCGAGCGGGTGAACACGCAGCTGGCCCGCGTGGAGTCGGTCAAGACATTCCGGCTCATCGAGCAGATCCTCACGCCAGAAGACGACGAGCTGACGC
>QHSO01000222.1 GCA_003220475.1 Candidatus Rokuibacteriota bacterium
CCGCGATCTCGACGGCCTCACGGTGGACATCTGGGATCGCATCCAGGACGTGAACCTGCGTGGACCGTTCTTCCTCGCGCGCGCCGCGGCCCGTCATCTTCGCTCGCGCGGCGCGGGACGTATCGTCAACGTCGCGTCGGTCGCCGGCCTGCGGCCCGCGGGCAGCAGCATCGCGTACGCCGTCGCCAAGGCCGGCCTGATCCATCTCACGCGCTGCCTGGCCGTCGCGCTCGCGCCCGAAGTGACCGTGAACTGCGTGGCGCCGGGGCTGATGGAGGGCACGCGTATGGCCAAGCGGCTCCCGGCGGAGGTGGTCGAGAGCACGCGGCGCCTGGCCGTGCTGCAACGCTCCACCGCCATCGACGACGTCGCGGCGCAGGTCGTGGCCTTCTGTCGCGCCGACAGCATCACCGGCCAGGTGCTCAACATCGACGCCGGCGTTCATTTCCACTGAGCACGCTCAGGTCTTGACGCCGCGCGAGCGCAACAGCTCGGCGATACGCGGCTGATCGCAATACTCCGCCCAGCCGAGCACCGTCGCGTCGTACTTGTCGTCGCGGATACCGGGATCCGCGCCGGCGTCCAGCAGCATCTGTGCGAGCGCCGTGAGGCCGTGCTCGGCGGTGACGTGCAGCGCCGTCGAGTTGCAGTCCCACAGGCGGCGCCTGGCGTTGACGTCCACGCCGTGGGCGATGAGCCACTGCACGGCCGCGGTCTTCTGCCGCGCGACGAGGACGTGCAAGGCGATCGTGTCGCGGCCATCGGGTCCGAGCCGTCCCGGCTCCTCGGCCAGCAATCGCTCGGCGACGTCGTAACGCCCTAGACTCACCGCGCCCAGAAGATCGAGCTTCGCGCCGGCCCGCTCGAGCATGGCGACGATCGCCGGAGCACCGGCGCGCAGCGCGGCCGCGGTCAGCGGTGTCGCGCCGGTGTCGTCGGTCGCGGCGACGTCGGCGCCGAGATCGATCAGCAGCCGCACCATGTCGGCGCGATCGAGCGTCGCCGCGTGGTGGAGCGGCGTGCGCCGGTGCTCGCTGCGGCTCATGCGCGCGCCGAGCAGGCCGCGGTCGCGCTCGACGAAGCCGCGCACGTCCGCCGCGCGGCCGAGCGCGATCGCGGACCAGATGTCGAGCCTCGCGCCGGCCTGGAGGAGATACGTCGCGACGTCTTCGCGCACGATGCCCAGACACGTAGCCCAGCCGAGCACGCCGAGCTGGTGATCGTCCCCCGCGCCGATAACGTCGGCGCCGGCCTCGACGAGTATGCGCACGACGGCCACGTCGGCGTATCGGGCGGCGCCGTGCAGCGCAGAGGCGTTGTCGGCGTAGTCGCGGATGCTCACGTCGGCACCGGCGTCGAGCAGCACGCGGACGCACTCGATCCGGTCGTTCCACGCCGCGCGGTGGAGCGCCGTCTGTCCCGCGCGGTCAACGCCGCGCGCATCGAGAAGATCGGGATGCGCCTCGAGCAGGCGACGGAGCTCGTCCGCGCGGCCGCCGCCAGCCGTCGCCTGGATTTCCGCGACGGCACGCTTGACGTCCTGTGGCCGTTCGTCGCGTTCCTGGTGCTCGCGCATCAGCAGCTCGAGCGCGGTGTGGCCGAGCGTCTTCGCCAGTTGATGGATCGTGCGGCGGGTCTCGTCGACCGTCCCCGGATGAAAGCCGGCATCGAGCGCCCGGCGGACGGTCTCCACGTCACCGGCGCGCGCGGCTTCGAAGACGCGTTGGCGGCTGCGCTCGTCGACGTGCGCTTTGAGCTGTCGCCAGCTCGCGAAGCCGTAGGCGCGTGCGACGCGCAGCTGCGCATCGCTGAGCCTGGCGTCGGGATCGTTGCGCCGCAGTGTTTGCAGCAGGCGCTTGGCCTCGTTACGGAGGTGCTCGAGGTTGGGGCGAGCGGGCAGCTCGGGTGACATGAGCGCGACCTGCCTTCCTTGCGCGGGGCAAAGCCCCACGGTGCGCCCGGATGTCCGCGATCTCGGGCAGGAAGTCAGGTTAGGGTGACGCCAACGACAGAGCGGGCTGAGCCCTTTACGCGGACCGTTGGCCCCTCGGTGGGCCGTGCGAACGATAACGCGCCACCCGGCCCGACGCAACCGTTTCACAACGCGCCGGGTCCGGGGTCTCAGGTCGAAAGGAGAAATCCATGGCTTCCATCCGGAAAGAGATTCTCATCGAGGCGCGCCCAGAGGCCGTCTGGGACGCGGTGCGCGACGTCGGGGCGGTGCACGAGCGACTGGCGCCGGGGTTCGTCGTGGATACGCGCCTGGAGGACGGCGCCAGGATCGTGACGTTCGCGAGCGGCCTGGTGGCGCGCGAGCTGATCGTCGACGTCGACGACGCCGCCCGAAAGCTGGTCTGGGCCGTCGTGGGGTCGCCGCGACTGACGCATCACAATGCGTCGATGCAGGTGTTCGCCGACGGCGAACGGCGTAGCCGCGTCGTGTGGATCGCCGACCTGCTGCCGAACGAGATCGCGGGCTACATCGCCGGCCTGATCGAGCAGGGCCTGGGCACGATGAAGAAAACGCTCGAGCGATGACGCCGCACCCGCTGGTCACGCAGCTGCGCTTCACGCGCCGCGAATGGATCCGCGGACTCAAGCCGGTGACGGCCGAGGAAGCGACGCGGCGCTTCGGGCCGATCAACCCGATCGCGTGGATGATCGCCCATCTCGCGTGGCAGGAGCAGCGTTACTTCGTCGAATTCGCGCAGGACACGGTGGCCGTTCCCGAGGTGAAGGAGTTCGCGTTCGGCAAGCCGCTGGCGGTGCCGCCGCTCGACGATGCGTGGCGCTGGTGGCGCGGCGTCACCGCCGTCGCCGACCGGTACCTCGACACGATCACCGGCAAAGAGCTCACGCGCTGCTGGAAGCGCGACACCTCGGGCGAGACGCCCGGCACGCGACTGCACCGCACGACCTATCATTACTGGTTCCACCTCGGCGAGTCGCAGGCGGTCCGTCAGCTGCTCGGGCACACGAAGCTGCCGACGTTCGTCGGCAGCTTCGGCACCTCTCAGTACCGCCCCGAGGCGTGATGCGTCAGCTCTTGATGAACTCGAGCAGATCGGCGTTCAGCTGCGCCTTCGGCGCGATCTTGACCGCGGCGTGGGCCGAGGCGCCGATGGGGACGATCTGGTCGTCGTCACCGTGGATGAGCAGCGTCGGCACCGTCAGCATGCGCAAGTCGTCGGTCTGGTCCGTCTCGGAGAACGCCTTGACGCAGTCGTAGACGGCTTTGATTCCCGCCTGCATCCCTTGCCGCCAGAACGAGTCGCGCAGCCCCTGCGAGACTTTCGAGCCCGGCCGGTTGGCGCCGTAGAACGGCCCCGTCAGATCCTTGAAGAACTGCGCGCGATCGGCGAGCACGGCGGCGCGGATGGCATCGAACGCCTCGATCGGCAACCCGCCGGGATTGGACGGCGTCTTCAGCATCAGCGGCGGGATCGCGCTGATCAGCACGGCCTTCGCCACGCGCCGCGTCCCGTGGCGGCCGATGTAGCGCGCGACTTCTCCGCCACCCGTGGAGTGGCCGACGTGGATCGTCTCGCGAAGATCCAGCGCCTCGATGAGCGCCGCGAGATCGTCGGCGTAGGTGTCGAGGTCGTTACCCGTCCACGGCTGGCTCGAGCGGCCGTGACCGCGACGATCATGAGCGATGACCCGATAGCCGTGCTCGCCGAGGAACAGCATCTGGTCGTCCCACGCGTCCGCGCTCAGAGGCCAGCCGTGGCTGAACACCACCGGCTGGCCGCGGCCCCAGTCTTTGTAGTAGATCTGCGTGCCGTCCCTGGTGGTGATCGTGCTCATGCGCTGTCTCCTCGCTCCTGGTGGTCTGGTGGTTTAGATCTGGGCCATGCCGCCGTCGACGAACAACTCGATGCCAGTGACGTAGCTGCTGTCATCGGAAGCCAGGAAGAGCGCCGCTTTCGCGATTTCATCGGGATCACCCATCCGCCCCAGGGGAACCGAAGCGACGATGCTCTTCTTGAAGTCCTCGGTCTGCTGCTCGCTCAATCCGAGGGTGCTCAGGCCCGGCGTGTCGATCGGGCCTGGACTGATCGCGTTGACGCGGATCTTGCGGGCCTTGAGGTCGACCGTCCAGGAGCGCGCGAACGACCGCACCGCCGCCTTGGTTGCATTGTAGACGCTGAACGCTTCGAGACCCTTGGAGCCGGCGATCGATGCGTTAAGGATGATCGACCCGCCGTCCTTGAAGAGCGGCAGTGCCTTTTGCACGGTGAAGAGCAGGCCTTTGACGTTGCTGCCGAACGTCGTGTCGAACTGCTCCTCGGAGATCGCGCCCAGCGGCGCGAATGAGCCGCCGCCGGCGTTGGCGAAGAGGACATCGATGCGGCCCTTCTCTTGCTTCACCGCTGCGTACAGGCGATCGAGGTCCGCGAGATTGGAGACGTCGCCCCGAACGCCGGTAGCGCGCTTGCCGATCTGCCTCACCGCGCCCTCGAGCTCGGCCTGGCGCCGGCCGGTGATGAAGACGTGGGCGCCCTCGTCGGCGAACCGCTGTGCGGTGGCGAGGCCGATGCCGACTTTCCCTTCGAGTCGATTCATGAGCGTCGCTCCTTCGTGGGGGCGTTGGGGGTTTTCGGGACATCGACGGCAACCCGGCTGCCGTCCCTGAGTCCATCCGGCGGACTCGTGATCAGTCGCTCGTTGCCGCTGAGGCCCGAGACGATTTCCACGGATTGACCGAGATCGCTGCCGAGCTGCACCGGCAGATAGCGCACGGTGCCGTCGTCGCGCACGGTCACCACCTGTGGGCCGGCGGCCCGCGTCACGAGCGTCGTCGCCGGCACGATCCAGACGTCGTCCGCGGGCGCGACACCGAACTTGACCTGCGCGTACATGCCGGGCATCAGCGCGCGGTCGTCGTTGCGCAGGCGTACTTCGGTCAGCAGCGTGCGCGACGCCGGATCGAGGGCACCGGCGGTGCTCGCGATGGTTCCGATGAACACGCGCTTGGGAAACTCGGGCACGAGCACCGTTGCTTTCTGGCCCGGCACGATCGAGCGTACGTACGTCTGCGGGACGTTGACGAAGATGCGCAGCGTGTCGATGCGTGCGATCCGAAAGAGCGGGCTCGCGCCGTTGCTGCTGCCGGCCGTGATCAGCGCGCCGCGATCGATGCCGCGAAACGTGATGATCCCGGCGAACGGCGCCTCGAGCCGCTGGAACGACTGCAAGGCCGCCAGCCGCTGAACGTTCGCCTCGTTGGCGGCGACGTTGGCCCGCGCGGCGCCCACGCTCGCCTCGAGCGCGCCGACGTTGGCCTGCATCGCCTCGACGTTGGCCTGCGCGGCGGCGCTCGTGGCGCGGGCGGCGGCGTGCGCCGTGCGCTTTTCGTCCGCGTCCTGGTGCGCGATCAGCTCCGCCTGCTCGAGCCGCCCGAAGCGGTCCGACGTGGCGGCGGCGAAGCCCTCGTTGGCCTTCGATTGCTCGAGGCTGGCGCGCGCCTGCTGCAGATTGGCCTGCGCCTGCGTGAAGTTGGCCTGAGCTTGCGCCAGGCCCGCGCGCGTCTGGGCGAGCGCCGCGCGCGCCTGGCTCAATTCCTGGTCGAGCTCCGGCGTGTCGATCTGGGCCAGCACCTTGCCGGCCGTGACGCGATCCCCGATGTCGACGAAGCGCTCGCGGACGTAGCCGCTCGTGCGCGCGTACATCGCCGTCTCCTCGATCGCCTGGATGTTGCTCGGCAGCAGTAGATCGCTCGGCCCTTCGGGGTGGCGGGGCGCGACGACGCTCACGGAGATCACGCCGGCGTCCGGCGCGGTGGCGGCGGCCACGCGCTCCGACTGCTCACGCAGCCGCGGCACGATGCCGATGACCAGCAGCGTGACGAGCGCCGCCACGCCGATGAGGACAGCCCACCCACTCTTCGACTCAGGCATGACTCGACTCCTCTGCGAGAAAGTCCTTCCGCGGCGGTCGGCGACGCAGAACGCTGTAGATGATGGGGACGAGGAACAGCGTGGCAAACGTGGCCACCGACAGGCCGCCGATCACCGCGCGGCCGAGCGGCGCATTCTGCTCGCCGCCCTCGCCGAGCCCGAGCGACATCGGCAGCATGCCGATGATCATCGCCAGCGCCGTCATGAGCACGGGGCGCAGCCGCGTCGCACCGGCCGCCAGCGCGGCGGCGCGCGAGTCGCGGCCCTCCAGCATTTGGTCATTCGCAAACGTGACCATGAGGATGCTGTTCGCCGTCGCCACACCGACGCTCATGATCGCGCCCATGAGCGCGGGCACACTGAAGGTGGTGTGCGTGACGAAGAGCATCCACACGATGCCGGCGAAGCCCGCGGGCAGCGCGGTGATGATGATGAACGGGTCCAGCCACGACTGGAAGTTGACGACCATCAGCAGGTAGACGAGCAGGACCGCGAAGATCAGCCCGAAGCCGAGCCGCAGGAAGGCGGAGTTCATGCTCTGAACCTGACCGCGCAGCGCGATGGAGTGTCCCGGCGGCAGCTTGCCGCGGTACTCGGTCAGGATCTTCTGCACCTCGGCGGCCACGCTGCCGAGGTCGCGCCCCTGCACGTCGGCGTAGACGTCGAAGACGGGCTGCACGTTGCTGTGACTGATCACCGCCGCCATCTCGCGCCGCTCGAGCGTCGCCAGGTTGCTCAGCAGCTGCGACGGGCCGGTGCCGCTCGGCGTGACGGCGGTGTTCATGAGCGAGTTGACGGAGTCCACGCGGTTCTGCGGCGTCTGCACGGCGACGACGTAGTTGATGCCGCTACGGGGATCGGACCAGTAGTTCGGGCTCACGATCGCGCTCGAGCTGAGCGAGACCAGCATGCTGTTGGCCACATCGCGCTGCGTGAGGCCGAGCTCGGCGGCGCGCGAGCGATCGACGTTGACCTGCAGCGACGGGGCGTTGACGACCTGGTGCAGGTGCACGTCGACGGCGCCCGGGATGCGGCTCATGCGGGCGGCCACGTCGAGCGCGATCTCGTGCGTCGCCTGCTGGTTGAAGCCGGTCACCTGCACGTCGATCGGCGCCGGCAGCCCGAAGTTCAGGATCTGGCTCACGATGTCCGCCGGCTGGAAGAAGAAGGTCACACCAGGAAACTCGCGCGGCAGGCGCTCGCGCAGCGTCTTCGTCCAGCGCGCGGTCGGCGCGTGATGCTCCGGATTCAGCGACACCAGGACCTCGCCGTCGAACGGCCCGAGGGTCACGCTGTCGGTGAAGGCCAGGTTGATGGACTGCGGCTGGCCGATGTTGTCGATGATCGACACGATCTCGTTCTTCGGGATGATGCGCCGGATCGCGGCCTCGACTTCGGCGAAGACCTGCTCCGTTTCTTCGATGCGCGTCCCGGCCGGCGCGCGGACGTGCAGGCGGAACTGGCCCGTGTCCACCGTGGGGAAGAAGTCGCGTCCGACGAACGGCAGCAGCACCAGCCCGCTCACGACCACGACCGCGAAGCCGGCCAGCACCCGCGCGCGCCGGGCCAGCGCGCGCTCGAGCACGCGCACGTACGCGACGCGCAGGCGCTCGAACCGCCGCTGGAACGCGTCGTGGATGCGGCCGAAGAACCCGGCCGCCGTGGCGCCCTCGCCGTGCGTCTCGGCCCCCAGAAGATAACGCACGAGCGTCGGCACGATCGTGCGCGAGAGCAGGTACGAGGCGAGCATCGCGAACACGACGGCCATGGCCAGCGGCGTGAACAGATACTTCGCGGGGCCGGTGAGGAACACCACCGGCACGAACACGATGCAGATCGAGAGCGTCGAGACGAACGCCGGCGTGGCGATCTGCTGCGCGCCGTCCAGGATCGCCTGGACGAGCCGGGTGCCGAGCCCGAGGTTGCGGTGGATGTTCTCGATCTCCACCGTGGCGTCGTCGACGAGGATGCCGACGGCCAGCGCGAGACCGCCGAGGGTCATCACGTTGAGCGTCTGGCCGATCGCGCTGAGGATCGCGAGCGAGGTGAGGATCGACAGCGGGATCGACGTGATGACGACGAGCGTGCTGCGCCAGCTCCCGAGGAAGAGCAGGATCATGAGCCCGGTCAGGAATGCCGCGATCGCGCCCTCCACCAGCACGCCGGTGATCGCGGCGCGCACGAAGAGCGACTGGTCGAAGAGGTCCTTGATCTCCATGCCGGGCGGCGCCGAGGCGCGGATCGCCGGCAGCAGCTCCTTCAGCTGCT
>QHSO01000040.1 GCA_003220475.1 Candidatus Rokuibacteriota bacterium
CTCTTCGCGCTCGGCGGCGCTGCGCGGCTGCCAGTGCGGCCCGAGGCTGCGCCGAGCGATCTCGCTGAAATCGAAGATGTCCTCGGCGACGGTGCGAATGGCCTCTCGGCGCTCCCGGGCCTTGGTCTCTTTCTTCAGCTCCGGGTCGCTCAGAATTTTCAGGACCCGGTCGATGGAGTCGCGGAGGTGCTCGGTCGGCGGGCCGGCGAGCGCGGCGCAGACCGAAAGCAGGCACAGTGCGAGCATGAGCAGCCCGGAGTGAACGATCCGAGGATGCGCCATCAGCGCTCGCCAACCCCTATAGATAATCGTATTGGCACAATCGTCACCCTCCCGACGCGAGAGGGTACGAGACGGGCGGAGCGTCGGACATAGGACGTTCGTCCTAGCCCATTCCAGCATTTCGCGATATATGATCCCTGCCCCACGTCGATGATGCGCGCACATCGGACGATGATCGATCGGGCGTTTGGACTCACCCCGACGGTAGTGGTCTGGGTGTTGATCGGTCTCGCGATCGGCACACCGGCGGCCGCCGACAACGGTGCCTCGAAGACGGTCCTGCTGCTGTATGGGGAATCGCGGCTCCTGCCGTCGATCGTCGTCGCCGATGAGTCGCTGCGCTCGACATTGACGGCACGCTCGCCGACGCCGATCCATTTCCATACGGAGTACCTCGAATCGCTGAGCAGCGCCGCGGGGCCGTCGTTGGAGCCAGAGCTCGCGCGACTGTTGACCAAAAAATATGCACGGGCGAAGCCCGACGTGATCATCGCGGGGCGCGGCGCGGCCCACTTCGTGCTCGAGCGGCGCGCCTCGATCTTTCCCAATGTGCCCGTGGTGCTGTTCGGCGTCGAACGCACGGCGAAGTCGGCGCTCGGCCCCGGCGCGGTTGCGGTGTCCGCGACCCCCGATTGGGCCGCGACGCTCGAGCTTGCGCTCCGCCTGCATCCCGATACCCGCCGGGTCGTCGTCGTGCACGGCGCTGGTCCGCTGGATCGTGCCTGGGAAGCGCAAGCGCGTCGCAATCTCGCCGTGTACGAGCCGCGTATCGAGGTGCGACATCTGGCGGGGCTGCCGCTGGACACCCTGCTGGCCGAAGTGAGCGGCCTGCCGGCGGGAACGGTCATCCTCGTTGGCTCGGTCATCAGCGACGGCATCGGTCGAACCGTCGGGGCGATCTCCGCGGTCGAACGGATGGCCTCGGTATCGGCGCGGCCGATCTACGGTCTGTTCGAACCGCTCCTCGGACACGGCATCGTGGGAGGCCGGCTGCTCACTCCGTCCGCACACGGCGTGAAGGCGGCCGAGCTCGCGCTGCGGATCCTGAGCGGCGAGTCGCTCGGGCCTGGCGACAGCGCGGACAACGTGGGCAGCGCGTACATGTTCGACGCTCGTCAGCTCACCCGCCTCGGCATCTCGGAGACGGCGTTGCCGCCGGGCAGCGTCGTCCGCTTCCGCGAGCCGTCGCTCTGGAAGCTCTATGGGTGGCCGCTGGTCGCCGGCCTCTGGGTCGTCGCCGTCGAAACGGCGCTGATCGGCGGCCTGCTCATCGAGCGACGGCGGCGGCACGCGGCCCAACGCGCGCTCGCGGCGCGTCTGCGGTTCGAGCATCTCCTGGCCAATCTCACCGCGGCGTTTGCCAGTTTGAGGCCGGCCGACGTCGAGGCCACCATCGACGCCGCGCTGGCGAGGGTCGTCGACGTCCTGGACATCGACCGTGCCGGCGTCGCCGAGTTCGCGCCGGACGGTTCCATCCGCTTCACCCATAGCCAGCGGCGTCCGGGACTCACCCCGATATCACCGAGCATCGCCCTGAACGAATACCCGTGGACGGTCGCCCGCATGCGTCAGGGCGAGTCCGTGATGTTCGCGCGAGTAGATGACCTGCCCGCGGATGCCGAGACCGATCGACAGATGTTCCGTCGCGTCGGCACGCGGTCGTTCGCCAGTGTGCCGCTGCGCGTCGCCGGAACCGTCGTCGGCGCGCTGCGCGTCGCCAGCACGCGGTCGGAGCGCGCCTGGTCAGCCGAATTCGTGCAGCAGCTTGAGCTGCTCTCGGAGATCTTCGGAAATGCGTTCGCCGCCCATCGCGCGGAGGCCGATCATCGCGAGCAGGAAAACCGCTTCCGAATGATGGCCGATGCGGCCCCCGTCATGATCTGGATGGCGGGCACGGATTCGCACCACGACTTCTTCAACACGCGATGGCTCGAGTTCACCGGCCGCCCGCTCGAGGACGAGCTCGGCATCGGCTGGCTCGCGGGCGTCCACCCCGACGACGTCGACCAATGCCTCGAGGGTTACGTCGACGCGTTCAACGAGCGCCGACCCTTCCGCGTGGAGTATCGACTCAGGCGGCACGACGGTGAATACCGCTCGATCCTGGACACGGGCGTGGCCCGCCGAACCGCCGACGACGTGTTCGGCGGGTACGTCGGCTCGTGCGTGGACGTGACGGAGGTGAGGGCGGCGCATCGAGCGGTGCTCGACAGCTCGGCGCTGAGCGCGGCGATGCTCGAGTCCCTGCACGGCCGCGTCGCCGCCCTCGACGCCCGCGGCGTCATCGTCGCCGTCAATCACGCCTGGATCGACGCCGCGGACGGCATCAGCGGGCTCGCCCGCACGACGGTTGGCGACAACTATCTCGACGTGTGCCGATCGGCGGCCGGCAATCCGGATGGACACCGCGCGCTCGCCGCCATCGAGGACGTCCTGGCGGGCCGTCTCGCCAGCGCCAGGGTGGAATACGTCTGTCCCGGTGTCGACGATGCGCGCTGGTTCGAAATGATCGTCGAGCCGCTCAAGCGGCCTGCCGGCGGCGTGCTCATCGCACACGTGGAGATCACCGAGCGCCGCCGCGTCGAAGAAGAGGCCCGTCTGCAGCGCGACGAGCTCGCGCGCGCCCTGCGGCTGACGACGATGGGCGAGCTGGCCGCCTCGCTCTCGCACGAAATGAACCAGCCGCTGACCGCGATCCTGACGAGCGCGCAGGCCGCCCGCCGCGTGATGGACACGCCCGATCCCGAGCGGAGCGAGATCATCCGCGCCGCCGTCGAGTACATCATCGAGGATAGCAAGCGCGCCGCGCAGGTGATCCGACGACTGCGGGCGCTTTTCCGTAAAGAACACGCCGAACGCAAGCCGATCGACATCAACGAGCTCATCATGGACGTCGTCGCGCTCGTCCGCGGCGATGGCGTGCGCCGGCGCGTGTCGATGCGGTTCGAGCTGGCGGAGGGGCTGCCGGTCGTCTCCGGCGATGCCGTCCAGCTCCAGCAGGTTGTCCTGAACCTCATCATGAACGCCGTGGAAGCCACCGCGCTCGGCGACGAGCCTCGCGAGGTGGTGGTGACCACGACGCAGGTCGAGCCGGGCCTGCTGCGCCTCAGCGTGTGCGACACGGGGATCGGCGTCGACGCCGCGCAGCTCGAAAAGATCTTCGAGCCCTTCGTCAGCACGAAGATCGACGGCCTCGGCATGGGGCTGTCGATCAGCCGCTCGATCGTGCAGGCGCACGGCGGGCGCATCTGGGCCACCCACAATTCCGACCGCGGGCTGACCGTCCAGGTCGAGGTACCGTGCGAGGAGCAGCTGTGAGCCGCGACGGCCTCGTGTTCGTGGTGGACGACGACGTCTCCGTGCGTCGCTCGCTGGGCGTGCTCATCCGCTCGGTCGGGCTCGAATCCGAGGTGTTCGCCTCGGCCCAGGCCTTCCTCGACCATCCCCTGCCGGACCGACCGTGCTGTCTCGTTCTCGACCTTCGCCTGCCCGGGCCGAGCGGTCTCGATCTGCAGCTGGCGCTGCTGAAGCGCACACGGCCGATCCCGATCGTCTTCATCAGCGGCCACGGCGACGTGCCGATCACCGCTCGCGCGATGAAAGGCGGCGCGATCGACTTCCTGTCGAAGCCGTTCAACGACCAGGACCTGCTGGATGCGGTGCAGCGCGCGCTCGCGAAGGATCGGCAGGCGCGTGTGGAGGCGGCGGAGCGCGCGGTCATCGAACGTCACATCCAGACGCTGACCCCGCGCGAGCGTCAGGTCATGCTGCTGGTGGTGCGCGGTCTGCTCAACAAGCAGATCGCGGGGGAGCTGGGGGCGGCCGAGAAGACGATCAAGATCCATCGCGGTCGGATGATGCAGAAGATGGCCGCCGGCTCGGTCGCCGAGCTGGTCAGGATGACGGAGAAGCTCGGTTTGTCGCCGGCGTGACGCGCGCGGGCGCGCTCAGTCGAGCACTTCGACGCGCGCGTTCACGCGCTCGGTGACGGTGAAGCCCCGCGCCTCCAGCCCTTGTCGCGCGCCGGGCGACAGCGTGCCCGTGAGCCACACGTCGAACTTGCCGTTGAAGCCGGGCGCCTGGTAGCTGGTCGCGAGCTGTTGGCTCGCGTCATCGACCCGCTGCGTCCAGATCAACCGGTCGGCGGGAAGGGCGATGACGGCCGGTCCCGCGCTCGACTGGGCCACCGTGAAGCGGTTGACGACGCGGATCGCGGAGAGCCTCGCCACGTTCTCGTGGTACCCGCGGAGGACCTGGATCATCTGCGTGTAGAACTGGGCCTCCGCCTCGTCCTCTGCGTTGAGCGCCAGCGTGAGGAAGGCGTCGCGGCCGGCCACGCCGTTCAGGCCCTCGAGATTCTGCGCGATGATCGTGTCGTGCCGCGGCGAGTAGGACCGATGGTCGAGGTAGCGTTTGCGCAGATCGTCCGGGATCCCGATCGCCTTCAACTTGTCGTCGTTGATCGCGCGCAGGCGCGCCGGCGGCTCTTGCTGGAGGACGTTCTTGATGGAGTTGGTGAGCCGAACGTTGGAGACGATCGCTCCGCCCGCGCCGGCGGGCAGCATGGCGACGGAAAACGCCCAGTCGCCCGCGGTGGCCGCCCACGCGACGCTGTTCATCTCTTTCTGAAGCACCTTGTTGCTCGAGTAGACGTCGACGTCGAGCTTGATAGGCGCCCTTCGGGACGCCGGTGACCGTGTCCACGGGATGGGTGATCAGGCTCGTGGTGAAGCTGACCGGCGCCTTCATGGCGCCGCCGACGCCCTTGGCGAATGCTTTGCTGTTCCTCACCTTCTTGAGCTCGCCGATCGCCCGGATCTCCTTGAGGAGCTTGCGGAGCGCCGAATCGCCCTCGACGTCGAAGGCGGCGTAGTCAGACGTGACCGTCCAGCGCTGCGAGTAGCCGTCGAGCACGACCACGTCGGCGATCCGGTAGTCCGGACCCTTCAGGGTCGTGGACGGCAGAACGTCCTTCGCCTGTCGATTCTGAGGCACCTCGTAGTCGGCAGCGACGGCAACCGCAGCGCAGATCAGCAGCGCGAGGGCGATGATCGACGTTCTCATGGCGTCGCGATCAGGCCGCCGGCTTTGCGGTGCTCTTGGTCCACGCGGACAGGCGCTCGGCCGCCATCTTCGCCCAGTCGTTCATCACGTTCTCGGCGTCGCCCCACTCCCATTGCGCGGCGTTCGACATCGAGCCGCCGCCGATCCGACGGTCGACGGCCGCCGCCAGGATCTCGCCGGTCGTGGAGTCGGTGAGCTTGAACTCGGCCTGCGCGCCGCCGACGAACGGGTAGGACCCGGTCGCGCCACGCTTGACCGTGCTGAGCAGCCGCGCCTGTGGCACGGCCATCGTGATCGTGCGCAGGCCGGGCGTGGCCGCGGCGACGTCGGTCAGCGCGACCTGGAGCTTCATGACGTCCGGACCGTCCTGGTCGACGATCTGGAACTGCTTGGACAACTGCTCGTTGAGCGCGCCGTAGAGGAAGTTCACCATCCGCTGCTGATCCGCGACCGCGACCTTGGATTGCTCGTCGCTCCAGAACGTCACCGGCTGAATCATGATCTTCCTGTACTGCGTCCACTTCGCCGCCGGGCTCACGTAGCGCAGCGCGGCCTGCCCCTCGCCGCCCTCCTTCAGCTGTGAGCACGTCGACCCGAGGAATCCGCACTTCACGTCGGCCACCTTCGCCTGCTCCGTGGTGGAGCAGGCCGCGAACACCACGAAGCACGCGCCGATCACGAGCTTGCGCTTGTCCATGCCTTCGCCTCCTAGCGTGTTGGCTGGGCGAGTGACTACTGCTTGCGCAGCGTCACCTTCGCCACGTTGAGACCGTTGATGGTGCCCGTCATCACGTCGCCGTTTACGGTCAGCCGCCCCGACGACGGCTCCGACAGCAGAATGTCGTTGCCCGAGACGGCGCCGCTCACAATGGCGACGCGGTTGATGACGGGACCGGTGACGTTGAAGTTGCCCGAAAGTTGTGCGCCGTTCTGCTGGAATGAGCCCCTGAGGTCGCCGGAGCCCATCTGGACGTTGTCGTACTGCCAGGTCCCGACCCAGTTTCCGGAGACATTGACGGACGGCGGCGCCGTCGGTGCTGTCGCGCAGCCCGAAACCGCCACCACGGCTACGGCGAGTAATGCGCAGAAACGTGCTCGCACGCCGCTCCTCCTTTCTCCTTCGAACGCGTCAGGAGTCTCGAGCCGACGGCGCCGCCGCTATTGCGTGCCCGGCCCCATCGTGTAGCCCCGGTTCGCCATGCAGCCGCGGTACCGGTCCTGGTCGACGACGGGGCGCGGACCGTCACGGCCGGCGACCATGGTTCGCGCCTGCCCCAGACAGTCGAGGGTGTCGCGTTTTTGCTCCGGCTCCGTCACGCCGGCTTTGGTCCACGTCCCACCGGACGAGCCACAACCCGCGAGCAGGACGAGCGCCAGGAGCAGCGTCGAGCGCGTTCTCATATAGCCGACGCATCGTGCGGCGCGCGACGCGGCGTGGAAATCGGACTTTCGTCGTACACGACCCGGCGGGCGTGGGACCAAGGTCCGATGGTCGGCGAGCCACGACGCTGCGAGCATCCCCGCGCATTCGCAGAGCAGACGGAACACATCGAAAGCTCTGTCCATCAGGGAGGGTTTCAGTGATGAGACGGCTTCCACTGCTGGTCGTCCTGCTCGTCGCCGTCGCGACGAGCCAGGCGCTCGCCGCCGACCTCGATGCCACGCTCAAGAAGATCAAGCGGAGCAAGACGATCACGCTCGGCTACCACGAGTCGGCCCGCCCCTTCTCCTTCGCCAGTGCCGAAGGCAAGCCGATGGGCTACTCCGTCGATCTCTGCACGCTCGTCGCCGCCGGGGTGGGTCAGCAGCTCGGCCTGACCGATCTGCAGCTGAAATGGGTCAAGGTCTCGGTCGAAAGCCGCATTCAGGCCGTCGCCAAGGGCACGGTCGATCTGGAGTGCGGCACGACCACGACGTCGCTGTCGCGGTACGAGCAGGTGGATTTCAGCCTGATGACGTTCATCGACGGCGCCAGCCTGCTCGTGACGGACTCCTCCGGCATCCAGGGCGTATCGAATCTCGAAGGCAAGCGCGTCGCGTTGATCCCCGGGACGACGACGCAATCGCAGCTGACCGGAGCGCTCCGCAAGCGCAACGTCACGGCCACGATCGTGCCGGTCCGGGACCACGCCGCCGGCATCGCGGCGCTGGACGACGGCGCGGCCGACGCGTACGCCTCCGATCGCGTCATCCTGACCGGCATCGGCCGCACGGCGAAACATCCCGAAAAGCTCTCGCTGCTCGCTGAATTCTTCTCCTACGAGCCGTACGGCCTCATGCTGCGGCGGGACGAGGCCGCGTTCCGACTCTCGGTGAACCGGACACTCGCCCAGCTCTATCGCTCGCGCGAGATCGTGCCGATCTTCGAGAAGTGGTTCGGCGACATGTCGACGGCCGGTCCGATCATCGCGGCGATGTACTTGATCAACGGGCTCCCCGAATGATCGGGCTCGTGGCCGGGGTGCCGCTGTTGATTCCGACGCCCGCCCCGACGCCCGAGAAGCGCGACGCCCTCGACGCGCTGTGCCGGGCGCTCGACCTCAGCGACGAGCAGGTGCGGGAGATCCGCAAGCTCTTCGATCACTTCGCGCGGCGACAGGCGACGCTCGCCGTCGAGGACGTGCTCCTCGCGAACCGCGCGGTCCTGCGACACATCGTCACCGGACCGACGTTCGATCGCCGTCAGGCGCATCGCGTCACGCAGCAGGTCGCCGCGGTCGTCGCCCGGCGAATGGAACATCGCCTCGAGCTGCGCCACGAGCTCTTCCGCGCGCTGACGCCGGCGCAACGGGCGAAATACCTCGACCTCCTGCGCCAGGAGCCCCACGATGGAGGCCCGACATGATGAGGCGACTCGTGGCGACGATCGCCGCCCTCGTCGTCGGCGCCGCCACGGCGGTCGCCGCCGACTCGCCGCTGGGCGCGTGGAAAACCGTCGACGAAAAGAGCGGCAAGACCGTGTCAGAGGTACAGGTGTACGACCAGGGCGGCAAGCTGTTCGGCAAGATCGTGCGTCTCACCGAGCCGACTGACGCAAACGGCAAACCCAAGCTGTGCACGAAATGCCAGGGCGCCGACAAGGACCAGCCGATCGTGGGCCTGATCATCTTGAAGGGTCTGAGCGCGGACGGAGACCGCTACAAGGGCGGGACCATCACCGATCCCGAAGACGGCAAGGTCTACAAGTCGGAGCTGTGGCGCGAGGGCGATACCCTGAGAGTGCGCGGCTACCTCGGCGTGTTCTACCGGACGCAGACGTGGCAGAAGGGGAACTGACGCTCGAATCGTCGCCGTCCACCGCTCCGAGATTGTGGCGTGGGGCGGGGCGGCTCGCGGGGCTCGTCGCCGTCGGCATCGGCATCGCGGGTATGACGGCGTGGTGCGCCGCGGCGCTCTACTACTCGACGCGGGGCGGCTCGCGCACGACCGCGATCGTGGCCATCGCGTTTCTGCTCACCACCGGCCTCGCGTTCGTCGTGCTGCCACAACGGCGGCGCACGCTGCTGGGATTCCTCGTGGTCTTCGCCGCGGTCGTCACCTGGTGGCTGTGGCTGCCCGCCTCGAACGACCGCGAGTGGCTGCCGGAGGTCGCGGTCACACCGTGGGCGAGCCGCGACGGAGACCTCGTCACCATCCACGGCGTGCGCAATTTCGACTATCGGACCGAGACCGACTTCACGCCCCGCTGGGACGACCGAACCTATGATCTACGCGCGCTCGACTCCGCCGATCTCATCGCGGTGTACTGGGCCGGCAAGGCGATCGCGCACATCATGCTGAGCTTCGGGTTCGGCGGTCGCGATTACCTCGCCGTCTCGATCGAGACGCGCAAGGCGCAAGGCCAGAGCTACTCGACCATCGCGGGCTTCTTCAAACAGTACGAGCTCGTCTACATCGCCGCCGACGAGCGCGACATCATCCGCGTGCGCACGACGTACCGGCAGCCCCAGGAAGACGTCTACGTCTATCCGCTGCACGTCCCGCTCCGGAACATCCGACGGATCTTCCTGGACTACGTGCGCGCGATGAACGAGATGCACGAGTACCCGCGCTTCTACAACACGCTGACGACCAACTGCACGACGACCATCGCGACGCACTCGCACGTAAACCGCGGGGCGCCTCCGATGTCGTGGAAGATCCTCCTCTCCGGATACGTGCCCCAGTACGCGTACGACCTCGGCAAGCTCGACCGGACGCTGCCCTTCGCGGAGCTGGAGCGCCGGGTGTGGGTCAACGAGCGCGCGCATGCCGCTGACCGGGATCCGGCGTTCTCGCAGCGCATCCGCGAGGTGGCCCTGCGCTGACGTGACCCGCCGGCAGATTCCGTTTCGCGTCGCCCTCGTCACCGTCGTCGTGGGCCTTCTCGTCGTCACCTGCGGCGTGCTCCTGGGCTACGGGCTCTCGCGCGGCGCTCAAACCATCGAGACGCTGAAGGGCGAGTATCTCGATCAGGTCGCGGACGCCTCAGTCCGACAGGTCGGGCGCATGCCGCGGATTGCGGCGCAGGTCATGCGCGTCCAGCGGTACCGGATCGACACCGGCTTTTATCGCATGAACAACCCGATGAGCATCGCCCGCGCCTTTGCTGGCGCTCTGGAGACGGATCCCGACATTCTTTGGATCAGCTATTCCGAGGCGGCCACGGGGCGATTCATCGGCGCCAGACGCCTCGACGGCGACGATTCCGTGCTCAATCTTTCCGATCCGCGCGTCAACGGCGGAGTCCCGCGTGAGTACCACGCCGAGACCGGCGCCGTCTTCATCCGAAAGCCGCCACTCACGGAACCGTATGAGCCGCGCGTCCGTGACTGGTACCGGCGGGGCGCGGCCGGTGCGGGGTCCCTCGTGTGGACGCCTCCCTACACCTTCGCCGAAGGCGTGAAGGGGATCACCGCCGCGATGGCCGTGACCGATGCGCACGGACGAGTCCAGGGAGTGCTGACCGTCGACTTCGGCCTCGCGGGACTCGAGAACTTCCTCGGCCGCATCCGGATCGGTCGGCGTGGCGTCGTCACACTGTTCGACGACAGCGGCCAGCTCGTCGCAGGCCGCCAGAGCCGAGGTCGCGAGGCGGCCACTCGCGCGGTTCAGGATGCCCGGCTTCGGCCGGCCGCAGCCGGCGGAAGCGAGCGCGTCGCGGTGCAGGTCGGTCGCGAGACCTGGAGTGTCGTGGTGCGGTCGGTTGCCGCCGGGCCCGAACTGGAATGGGTCGTCGCCGCGGCGGTGCCCGATCTGGATTTCATGGGGCGCATCTATTCGACGCGTCGGAACGCGGTCGCCATGCTCCTCGTATTCGTCGGGATCGCCGTCGTCGTCGGATTCGTTCTCGCCAACGGCATCGCGCGGTCACTACAACGCGCGAGCAGCGCCCTCGATTCCGCTGCGCGATTCGACCCCGCTGAGGTCCCGGAGACGCGCTCGGTAATTCGCGAGGTCGCCCAGCTCGAGGACGCGGTCGGTCGCGTAAACGCGAGCCTGCGATCGTTCGCGCGCTATGCCCCGGAGGAAATCGTTCGTGACATCGTGCTGCAGGGCCGCGAGGCGATACTGTCGGGCGAGCGGCGCGACGTTACCGTCCTCTTCTCCGATCTCCGCGGCTTCACCGCCTTCTCGGAGCGCCTCCGCCCGGAGGAGGTCGTGGCGATCCTCAACGATCACTGCGAGCTGCTGGTGCGCATCATTGCCACGCACCACGGGTTCGTGGTCGATTTCCTGGGCGATGCCGTCTTTGCCGTCTTCAACGCGCCGGCGCACGCCGCCAACCACGTCGAGCATGCGGTGGTATGCGCGATCGAGATCCAGCGCGCGCGTGCGGCGCGCAACGAGCAGCACCGCATTCGGGGATGGCCGCCGCTGGAAATGGGAGTCGGCATCGACACCGGCTTCGCCGTCGTCGGCAACATGGGGTCAGTACGCCGCATCAAGTACGGCGTGGTCGGCCACGTCGTCAACGCCGCCGCGCGGATCGAGACGTTCACCGTCGGCGGCCAGGCGCTCGTCTCCGATGCGGTGCGCGCGGCGCTCGGCGACCGGCTCGTCACCGAGGGTCCGGTCGACGTCGAGGGCAAGGGTCTCGGCGCCGTCATGCGCCTCTGGCAGGTCGTCTCGCTCCGTGGCGAAACAACGCTGACGATGCCATCCCTCTTGCGCGACTTCGTCGCGCTGCCCCGTCCCCTCGACGCGGGCGTGCGGCTCTTCGTCGGCAAGCAGCTCGGCCCTGAGATCCATGCCGCACGCGTGCATCGCCTCGGCGCCGGCGGCGCGGAGCTGACGACGAAGGCGCCGCTCGCGATCTTCTCGACGGTCCATGTCCACCTGCCGGCGCTGGCCGCGACGGGTGGCGCCGACGTGGACGGCAAGATAATCGCGGTCGGCGAGCGAGACGGCGTGACGACGGCGCTGGTCAGCTTCACCGGTGTCGGCTGGGATACGCGCGATCAGCTCGACGCCCTCGCCCGCCGCCCGGCGACGACGACGGCCTGAGGGTCAGTCAAGCCGCCGCTTCAGCGTGCGGCGCTCGCCGAGGCCTCGACGTGCTCGCGGAGAATTCGGCGGACCTCCAGAATCGTCGCGGCATTGCTCTGCAGCGAGTGCGACGACTGCACGATCTTCTCCGACTCGACGCCCTGGAGATGCGCGCTGCGGTAGGCGACGACGCCATCGTTCAAGCCGAGCAGATCGCCCTTGCCCTGGACCGCGACGATCGAATGCGCGGTCACGTCCGGCGCCAAGGGGCTGTCGGACAGCGTGCGAACGAACGGGTTACCGGGCTGCATGTTGTCGACGGCCGTCGGCAGATGCCGCCCCGCGAGGTGCCTGGCGAGATCGGGATTGCGCTGCAGGAGGTCGCGGAAGTCTTTCACCAGCGACAGGGGCAGCGAGACGAGCTGCCGCACGGCACTGATGACGAGGGAACCGACCCGAAAACTGCCTTGGTGAGGCGTGGCCAGGAAAACCACCCGTTTGACCGACGGCACCGGCTTGAAGAACATCGCCCGCTGCAGCAGGTCGCGCGTCTGCGCGGTCATCTTGAGATCCTCGAGCGGCACGGACGAGGCGTTCGCCCAGAAGCGGTTGCCGCTGTCCGTCACCATCAACCGCGTCAGCATGCCGCCCTGACTGTGGCCCATGACCACCATCCGTCTGAGCGCGGGGTCATGGCCGTCGGGATCCAGATCGGTGATCACCGTGTGGAGCGCCGTGCGCAGACGCTCGGCGGAGAAGAGGATGGGATTGCTGGTGTTGTACATGAAGAGCCACACCTGGAACTTCATGCGCAGCGCCGGGTCGTTCTGGATCTCGTTGACGATGTCGGCCCACCGTGCCGGGCTCGAGGCCGTGCCGTGGACGAGAACCACGGGGATTCGCCCACGGCGATACGGGTGCATCATGATGAGGCCGTCCCCGAAGATGCTGCGCCCGGCGCGCAGGAAACCCGCGAGCTCGGAGTCCCAGACCGGCGCGCCTTCGAGCCCCAGCGCCAGTGCTGCGCTCGGGTCGAGCTCCAGCGGCAACACCACACCTTCGGCCTCGATGCTCGTCGCCTCGTCCAGCGCGTGGAGCTCGAGAACGCCGCGAAACCGCCCGTCGGAAAGACTTTCGATGATGCGCTCGAAGCGCACGAACGCCGTGACCGGCACTTTGACCCTGGGCGGAATGCGCTTGCGTGCCCGGTCCGCATCTGGCCCCTCAACCGGCGTGACTTCGGCGGCGAGCGGCAGGCCGATGCCGGGCTGGCGGAATCGGTTGCGCAAACCGCGCACCTGGTAGTCGATGAGCGGAATGAAGCGTGTCAGGCGATAGCCGCCCCACAAGAACTGCTCCCGCGGGCTCTCCAGCTCGACTTGGCCGAACGGGAGGGCAAGGGTGCGGCCCGTCAGCAGCACTTCGGTCGGCGGCGGCTGCGCGCCATTCGCGGGCGGCGGCTGCGCGAAATTCGTCGACGGCGGCGGCTGCGCGCCATTCGCGGGCGACGGCGACTCCGCGCCATTCGCGGGCGGCGGCGGCGATTCCAGAAGCGCGAACGTCATCGCGACGTTGTAGATATCCACCGCCCACCGCACACGCGGATCGGCCGCGGGCATCAGCTCCGCCCGGCGTTCGGCGCTGGCGAGAAACGCGTACGCGTAGATGGCGGATGCGAGCACGTACTCGCGCTTGTTGTGCGCACGACCATGGACGAAGCTCAGCTCGGCGAGCGCGAACAAACGCTCATTGTCGCGGCTCGTCCGCATTCGATGGAGCTCCGCGAGCACGCCCTCCGGATCCTTCTCGAACGCCTCGTCGAGTCCTCGACGCCGAAGCAATTGCTCCGTGAAGGCGCTGGCACTATCCGCCGACAGCACGCTCTTCGAGAACGCGCGATAGAGGACCTTGGGATCCTCGCGCGTCACGCCGACCGGCGTGGCGCACGCGCTCGCCATCGTGAGCAAGACGATCAAGGGCAGAAGGCGCAGCACGGACGGGACGCTATCGATACGAACAAGCGGCCTCTATAGGACCTTTGTCCAATATCCGGACCGCCGTCCCGGAATGATCCTTCATGGGCATGCCGTTCCGGCGTTTTCCCTCGTTCCCGGTGGCCCTCATCATAGTGGCGGCCTTGCTCGTGCCCGCCGCTGCGCTCGGGGACCCGCCGCCCCCCGGCCGCGGGGCGCCATCGGGCTCGGCGCCCGCGAGTCGCGCGACGCCGTCGGGCCCGGCGTCGGCGCCGACGCAAGACGCGGCTCCCGCGACGATTCCCGTGCCCGAGGTGGCGCGTCGAGCCGACGAGGTCGCCAAGCTGATCCGCGAGCTCGACGCCTTGCTGGTGCCCGGGCCGATCATCGACGCGATCAAGAAGCAACTTCCGGACAGCGCCGCCCGCATCAAAGTCCTGACCGACGACAGCATCACTCAGCTGGACGGCGAGCCGTCGGCGGCGACGCTCGACGGACTCACGGAGCAGTGGCAGATGACCCGCGCCGTCCTGTCGGGGCACGTCAACGTGCTCGCCCAGCGTGCTACCGGCATCGAGGAGGCGCAGCAGCGGCTGACGAAGCTCCGTGAGGTCTGGACGCGGGCGCGCGGGGACGCCCGCGACTCGCGCGCGCCCGCACAAGTCATCGCGCGCATCGACAGCGTGCTGATGTCCATCGGGACCGCGGCCACGGAGATGCAGACCCAGCGCGCGTCGACGCTGGTACTACAGGATGGGGTCGCGCGTGAGCTCGCGGCGTGCGAGGTAATGATCGACAAGATCGCCACGTTCCGCCGCGCCACCGCCGGCCAGCTGCTGGAGCGCACCGGCGTGCCGTTCTGGAGAAGCGGACCGCTCGGCACCGGCTTGGCGGACCTTCCTCGGCGCGTGGCCGAGGCGGCCACCGACGAGGCCGTGCGCTTCGGGTACTTCACCGAGGCGCGCGGCTTTCGAGCGACCGCATCGTTCGCGCTGTTCCTCGTGCTGACGCTCGTCATGTACGGAGCGCGGCGGCGCACGCGCGAGTCGACGAACGGTAGCATTCCGTCCGCGGCCGCTGCCGTGTTCGAGCGTCCCGTGTCCGCCGCGCTGATGCTGACCATCGGGACGTCCGCGTTGTTCTCGCCGCCGGCGGCGCCGCGTGTGGCCGTCGGCGTGTTTCAAATCCTGGCGCTCGTGCCCGCGTTGCGGCTCATGCGCGTGTTCCTGCCCGCGGAGTATGGGCCGGCGCTGTACATGCTCGGGGCGTTGTTCCCGATCGACATGCTCCGGCGTCTCGGCTCCGTCGTGCCGCTGCTGGAGCAGCTGATCTTCCTCGTCGAGATGCTGGCGGCCGTCGGCGTCCTGGCCTGGTGGATCCTCACACGCCGGCCGTCGGGCAACGTCGGCCTCGCCGCACGCGCCTTGCTGATCGTGTTCACGACGTCGCTGGCCGCGGCCGCCACGGGATATACGAGCGCAGGCCTGCTCCTCGGTGCGGGCGTCCTCGGCAGCGGCTATCTCGCGCTGATCGTCTACGTCAGCGTTCGGGTGGCCGCGGGCCTGGTCACCGTCGGACTGCAGCGGCGTCCGCTGTCCAACCTCGTCGTGGCGCGACGCCATCGAAGCCTCGTCGAGCGACGGGTCCGCGGCGTGCTCCACCTGATCGCTTTTGGCACCTGGATGATGCTCACGCTGCGATACTTCGGCCTGCGTGGTCCCGCGATGGATCTGGCCCGCTCGATCGTGAGCGCGGAGTTCCGGCGGGGCACCCTGAGCATCTCGGTCGGCGATCTCCTGGTGTTCGCGGCGACGGTGGGCGGCACCTTCGTGCTCGCGCGGCTGATACGGTTCGTGCTCCAGGAAGAAGTGTACCCGCGCATCGGTGGCGGCCGCGGCTTCACGTACGCCATGTCGGGCCTGCTGCACTACGTCCTGATCTTCGCCGGCTTCCTCGTGGGACTGGCCACCCTCGGCATCGATCTGACGAAGATCACGATTCTCGCCGGCGCGTTCGGCGTGGGCATCGGCTTCGGCCTTCAGAACATCGTCAACAACGTCGTCTCGGGCCTCATATTGTTGTTCGAGCGGCGTATCGACCTCGGCGATGCCGTCCAGATCGGCGAGGTCGCCGGCCGCGTGCAGCACATGGGGGTGCGCGCCTGCGTCGTACGAACGTGGGAAGGCGCCGAGGTGATCGTGCCGAACGCGAGCCTCACGGCGGAGAAGGTCATCAACTGGACGCTGTCCGATCGCCTGCGCCGCATCGATGTCGCCGTCGGCGTCGCCTACGGCACCCCGCCGGAGAAAGTGACCGCGATCCTGCTCGGCGTGGCGCGCGCGCACAAGGAGGTGCTGCTCGAGCCGGAGCCGATCGTGCTGTTACGCGCGTTCGGTGACAGCGCGCTCCAGTTCGAGGTCCGGGTGTGGACCGATCACTTCGATACGTGGCTGCGAACGCAGAGCGACCTCACGATCGCCGTCCACGAGGCGCTGCGGGACGCCAACATCGACATTCCATTCCCACAGCGGGAAATCCGGGTGCGGTCCTAGCTCACCTCGAAGATGTGATAGCCCCATGGGGGCAGGTCGAGGTAGAGGCCGCGGCGGCGGACGTCGGCGCCGTCACGCTCGTACTCGACGGATGGGCTCATGAGGTCGTGGAACACGACGGCGCGCCCGTCGACGTCGGACCACGGCAGGCGGACGTAGCATTGCGCGTGCGTCGCGCCGTAGTTGACGGCGACGAGCAGCCGGCGCGCCGGCGCCTCCCATGAAAACGCGATGAAGCGGTCCCACGTCGGGTTCCCGTCCCACGCCGCCTCGCATGGCAGCAGGCGCCAGTCGCCTTCGCGCGTTTCGGTGCGCCGCACGCACGCGAACAGCCGCGCGTAAAACGACTCGAGCTCGCGGTCCACCGGCTCGAGCACGCGACGGCGCAGATGGTTCGACGTGCGTACTTTGCGGCCCGCCGGCTGTCCCTCGTGGACGAAGCGCAATCCGGGTACGAGGAGCGTGATGACCGCCGCGGCCTGGTGAACCTGCGTCGGAAACGTCGCGGCCGCGCGCGGCTCGTCGTGGTTCTCGAGAAAGCGGGCCGAGCGTCGCTGGTACTCGGCGTCGGCGAGCAGATGACCGCGCACGGCGCCGGCGTCCTGCCCGCGCAGTCGATCGTAGAGCCGCTTGTCGTATGTGTAGTCGAAGCCCTGCTGCTGCAGCGTCCACTCGAGATCCCAGTACGCCTCGGCCATGAACACGAAGTCGGGGTGACGCGCGCGGACGCCGGCGATCGCCGCCGGCCAGAACGGATCATCGGATGGCGGCGTGCCGTCGGCGGGACGCGCGCGATCGCCCCACGTGCGCGCGAAGACGTCGGGCAGGACGAGCATGGCCATGTCGCAGCGAACGCCGTCACACTGGTCCCCGATCGTCTCGAGCACCTCGCGCATCGCCTTTCGCAGCCAGGGGTGGCGATAGTTGAGCTGCGCCGTGTCGGACCAGCCGGAGAAGTACGGGTCGCGCCCGTGGGCGAGCACGCGTGCGCCGGTTCGCGTGCGCAGCCGCCAGTAGTTGTCGGGCTCACGCGCCAGGTCGTCGTCGCTGCCATGCACGTAGAGCTCCGGCCGCTCGCGAACCCACGGATGATCGAGCGCCGTATGGTTGGGGACGAAGTCCAGCATCAGGCGCAGGTTGCGTTCGGCGAGCCGCTTGCGAAAGAGCTGGAGCGCGCGGGGGCCGCCGAAGTCACGGTTCACGACGTACTCGCGGATGGCGAATGGCGAGCCCGAGACGTCGTCCGGCGTGAAGTCGGGGAGAACCTCGCGATATTCGTGCTGCCACTCGGGCTGGCTCAACGAGACCCGTCGCCCGGCCTCCCCCGTCTGCCAAACGCCGAGCAGCCAGACCCAGTCGAACCCGTCGGCCGCGATGCGGTCGAGGACCGCGTCGTCCACGTCGGCGAGCGCGGCCGGCCGGCCGCGCGCGCGCCCGAGCTCGTGGAGCCAGACACGCGTGTTGATCTGGTAGAGCGACGGGTGATACGCCATCAGCGCTCCTTGCTCGACGCCGGAACTCCTCGCTCCGAAACGGGCTCGCGGCCCCAGCGCTCGAGAAATGTCTCGGCATCCACAATACCGAAGACCCTGATCAGCGTCGCGACCAGGCCCGTCCAGCCCGTCTGGTGGCTCGCCCCGAGTCCCGCCCCGTTGTCGCCATGGAAGTATTCGTAGAACAGGATCAGGTCGCGCCAGTGCGGGTCGGACTGGAACGTCGCCGCGCTGCCATACACAGGCCGCGCGCCGTGCTCGTCGCGGACGAAGATGCGCGTGAGGCGCTGCGAGATCTCGCGGGCGACCTCGAACAGGTTCATGTGGACGCCCGAGCCGGTCGGGCACTCGACGGTAAAAGCGGGACCGTAGAACGAGTACAAGTTCAACAGCGCCCGGATGAGGAGCACGTTGACGGGCAGCCAGATCGGTCCCCGCCAGTTCGAGTTGCCGCCGAAAAGCCCGCTCGTGGATTCCGCGGGCTCGTAGTCGACGCGATGCACCGTGCCGTTGACGCCAAAGATATACGGATGATCGCGGTGGAACCGGGACAGCGAGCGGATTCCGAACGGGCTCAGGAATTCGTTTTCGTCCAGCAGGTAGCCGAGCACGCGGCGCAACTTGTCGTCCGTCAGCAGCGCGAGCAGGCGACGGCCGCCGTGACCCGCACGGCCGTATTGGATGTTGGCCAGCAGCTCAGGATGGCGGCTCGCGAAATCGCGTGCGCGCCGTGTGAATCGCGGCAGGCGCTCGGCGACGTCGGCCTGGATCACGGTGGAGGCGCAGAGCGACAAGAGGCCCACCATCGATCGCACTTTGAGGCGCTCGGCGTCGCCGTTCGGCAGGCGCAGCACGTCGTAGAAGAAGCCGTCCTCCTCGTCCCAGAGCTCGTCCCGGTGCACGCCGATACGATCCATGGCTCCGGCGATCCAGAGGAAGTGCTCGTAGAATTTGGCGGCGAGCTCCTCGTAGACCGGGTCGTGCAGCGCGAGCTCCAGCGCGATCTGCAGCATGCACTGACAGTAGAACGCCATCCACGCCGTGCCGTCGGCCTGCTCGAGGTGGCCGCCTGTGGGCAGCGGGGCGCTGCGGTCGAAGACGCCGATGTTGTCGAGCCCGAGGAACCCCCCCTCGAAGACGTTCTGGCCGTGACGGTCCTTGCGATTGACCCACCACGTGAAGTTCATCAGAAGCTTTTGGAAGCTTTCTTTCAGAAAAGCCAGGTCACCCTCGCCGCGCAACGACTTCTCGTACTGATACACGAACCACGAGGCCCACGCGTGCACGGGGGGGTTGACGTCCCCGAAGTTCCACTCGTAGGCGGGAATCTGTCCGTTCGGATGCATGTATTGCTGTCCGAGCACCAGCTGCAGCTGCTCCTTGGCGAAATCGGGATCGACGATGTCGAGCGCGGTCACGTGAAAGGCCAGATCCCAGGCCGCGTACCACGGGTATTCCCACTTGTCGGGCATCGAGACGACGTCGCTGTTCACCATGTGCGCCCACTGCGCATTACGGACCGTGGCGCCACGCGATTCGTACGGATCGACGCCGTGCTCGTCGAGCCAGCGCCCGACGTCGTAGTAGAAAACCTGCTTGCTCCAGAGCATCCCCGCGAGCGCCTGGCGCATCACGCGAGCGGCGTCCGGTGTGACGCTCGATGGCGTGATGGATGCGTAGAACTCGTCGGCCTCTCGCCGGCGCGCGTCGACGACCGCGTCGAAGTCGCCGAAGGGCCCGCGCGGAAGTGCCGCGACGTCGCCGGGCGAGAGGCGCAGCCGAATCACCGCGCTCTTGCCCGCCTCCACGGTGACCTGATAGTGCGCGGCGACCTTCGTGCCTCGCTGGGCAGGATTCACCGCATCGACACGGCCCTGCACGAGATAGTCGTTGATCGCGTCCTTCACCCACGGGCTGCAATTGGGCGCGCCGAAGAGTCGTTCGGCGTTGGTCTCGTTCTCGGTGAACAGCAGCGCCGGGCTCCGGTCACAGTAGAGGTAGCGTTCTCCGAGCTCGGCATGGGACGCCGCCACCACACTCATTCCGGCGGGTCCTTCCAGGCGTCGCAGTCCCAGCTTCGTGACCTCGCCGCCCCATGACCAGGTGTTGCGGAACCAGAGCGTCGGCAGCACGTGCAGCGAGGCGCGCTCGGGGCCGCGATTGACGATGGTGAGGACGACGAGGATGTCCTCCGGGGCGGCCTTGGCGTACTCCACGAACACGTCGAAGTAGCGATTGCCGTCGAAGACACCGGTGTCGAGCAGCTCGTACTCCGCCTGGTGCCGACCGCGCCCACGATTGGTGTCGACGATGTTGCTATACGGGTACGGACTCTGAGGATATTTGTAGAGATACTTCATGTAGGAGTGCGTCGGCGTGCTGTCGAGATAGAAGTAGTACTCCTTGACGTCCTCGCCGTGATTCCCCTCGCTGTTCGTGAGACCGAAGAGGCGCTCCTTGACGATGGGATCCACGCCGTTCCAGAGCGCGAGCGCGAAGCACAGCCGTTGGTGGTCATCCGAGATCCCGCCGAGGCCGTCCTCACCCCAGCGGTACGCGCGCGAGCGCGCCTGGTCGTGGCTGAAATAGTCCCAGGCATTGCCGCTGTCGCTGTAGTCCTCGCGCACCGTGCCCCACTGCCGCTCGGCCAGGTACGGCCCCCACTTGCGCCAAGGTACCCCGGCCTGACGGGCTTCCTCGAGACGGCGTCCCTCTTCGGTCATACAAGTCTTCTCCTATTGCGGCTCCTCTATTGCGGCTTCGTCAGGAACATGTCGCGCCGATTGCGCGCCCAGCACTTCTCGTTCGCCTCGGTGCAGAGCGGGCGGTCTTCGCCGTACGAGACGATCGAGAATCGGTTGACTGCGATGCCCTGCGCGACGAGGAAGTTCATGGCCGCGCGCGCCCGGCGCTCGCCGAGCGCGAGGTTGTATTCCGTCGTGCCCCGCTCGTCGGCATGCCCCTCGATGAGCACGAGGTCCCGCGGGTGCTCGCTGAGCCACCGGGCGCTTGCTTGCAGGATTTCCGCGTCGCTCTTGCGGATATCGGACTTGGCGAAGTCGAAGTGGATGGGCTTCAACGCGTCGTTCGCGGAGAACTCGGCAGGCGGCGCCGGACGCGCCGTCTCCACCGGTGGTGGAGCCGCGGCGACGGGCGGCGGAGCGGGAGCCGGGGCGGGCGGCGGCGTGACGGCCGGAGGCGGTGGCGCCGGCGTGGGCGGAGCGGCCGGCGCCGGGGCAGGCGGCGCGGGCGCCGCCGCGACGGTGACGGACGGACGTTTCGCACACCCGCTCACGACACTGAGAAGGGCGGCAGCCAGGAGGAAAACGACCGGACGTCGACATCGGATCATGAGGCCTCCCTCGATCACCTTTAGTTCTACATAGACCGCTCGCGCGCCGGCGGCGACGAATCCGCGGCGCGCGAGAGAGCGTAACCCTTTTGCAAGACGTGCATATCGGACTTTCGTCCGACACCCCGGACCCTTGGTCCGATAGGACCGGGGGATCGATTGCTGTTACTCCCTTCCCCGCGGTCGAACTCCATGGGGCGGAGGGAGCATGCACAGGCGAAGCCGGTGGCAGCGATGCCGCGTGTTCGGAGGCGTTGTCGGGATCGTCATCGGCCTTTCGGGCCCGGCGCACGCCCAGACCACGAACGAGCCTGCGACCGGAACCTCGGTCTCGTCGCAATCGCCGCTCAGGGAGCCGCGGCCGGAGCCCGAACAGCAGCTGCTCACCCCGAGCCCGCCGACGCCCTCCGGCGACATTCCGCTGTTGAAGCGATTCGTCCCCGGGTTGGCGGACTGGCTGAAGGATCAGCCGGCATTCATCCGCGATACGTCGATCAAGCTCCACCCGCGCTCGTTCTACTTCAATCGTCTCAACAGCAACGACACCCAGAACGAGGCGTGGGCCTTCGGCGGCTGGCTCGACGTCCAGACGGGCTGGCTGTTCGACATCTTCAAGCTCGGGGCGACCGGGTACACCTCGCAGCCACTCTATGCGCCGGACGAGACGCCCGGCACGTTGCTGCTGCACGACCCGTTTCAGGAATCGATCCTCACGCTCGGACAGGCGTACGCCCAGTTCCGCTACAAGGAGTACGCGCTGCTCACAGCGTACCGCCAGCTCGTCGACGAAGGCTACGTGAACCCGGCCGACAACCGGATGATCCCGAACACGTTCGAGGGCGTCACGATCAAGGGCGAGCTCGGGCCCGTCGGCTACAACGTCGGGTACCTCACGGCGATGAAGGCGCGGGACCGGCACGCCTTTCACGACATGGCGGGGCCAACGTGGAGTTCAAGCGCGAGATCGTCAAGGATCTGGTGGGTCAGATCGGCATCCAGTTCACCGATCAGCGCAGCGCCGGTGACGACCTCATCGGCAACTTCAGCACGCTGAGCTTCGGCGCGCGAGGCGGCGTGATCTGGCGCGGCCTCACGACGGGCGCGGCGCTCTACATCACCGGCGACGGAGCGGCGTTGAAGACGCCGTACGGCTCGTGGCCCGGCTATCTGTCGTTCCAGGAAAAAGACTTCGATCGCGCCGGCGAGAAGGCGTGGGGCGTCGGCGCGAAATACGATTTCGGCGACGGATCGCTGTTGCCGTTCCGAATCCCCGGACTCACGGTGTTGCTCCGATACGCCACCGGCACCGACGCCAAGAATCCCGGGCCGACCCACGGCGCGCTGCCGCGCGTTCACGAGGGCGACCTCGACATCACCTGGAACATTCCCTGGGTCAAAGGCCTCCAGTTCCGGTTCCGCAACGCCTACGTCGAGGACGGCGGCAAGGACGTCGTGAAGGCGTTCCGGCTCATCCTCAATTACGAAATCCCGCTGCTGTGAGCGAGGAGACATCACGATGAAGTCCGCGGCGCCACATTCCGAGCGCATCGATCGCCTGTTCTCCACCGCCGAGGCGCGCCTGGAGCGCTGGTACGCGCTCGTCTCGGTGGCGCAGGCGTGGGCCGTCAAGCCGGACAGGGCGGCCCGTGCCGCCGTCGAGGTCGCGCTCGCGGAGCTGCGTCCGGCCGAAAGCTTCTTCGCGTACCCGGGCCCGCGCCTGCTGCGCGCGGTCGAGGACGAGATCGCTCAGGGCGACGCTGGCGATGTCGCGCGGCTGGTGCGACGCATCTACAACGCGCTGTTGTCGAGCGGCTACCGCGCCGATGCCGCGGACTGGGAGACGAGCGACGACGGCGCGGACAGCGACGGCATGGTGCGCCTGCCGCCGCGGCTCGACTCCGCCGACACGCGGCGGCCGTACTTCGAGACGCTGATCGTCTCGGCGGCGCCTCCCTCGCGCTGGCCCGCGATCGCGCTGGATCTGCGTCGCCTGCGCCGGCCCGAGGATCAGTTCGTGTACGAGAGCGTCGTCGTCGGCAGCTTCGAGGACGCGCTGCTGGCCGCGTTGTTCAACGGGAGTATCGAGGCCGTCGTGATCTATGACGGCTTTCCGTTCGCGTCGCAGCACGACGCGCCGATCCTGCACGAGTTGCTCGCGAGCCAATTCGGATCGCAGGCGAACGGCGCGACCGTCGAGGAGCAGGGCGCGCAGCTGGCGCGCACGCTGAAGCGCATCCGTCCCGAGCTGGACGTGTATCTCTTGTCCCGGCGCAACGTGGGTGAGGTCGCCGGCGACGCCGAGGTGGCGCGCCACGTCCGCCGCGTCTTCTACGGCATCGAGGAGCCGCTGGAGATCCACCTGAGCGTCATCGAGGGCGTGGCCGAGCGGTTCGAGACGCCCTACTTCGACAACCTCAAGCGCTACGCGCAGCGCCCGATCGGCACCTTCCACGCCCTGCCCATCGCCCGCGGCAAGTCGATCTTCAAGTCGAACTGGATCCGCGACATGGGCCAGTTCTACGGACCGACGCTGTTCCTGGCGGAGTCGTCGGCGACGACGGGCGGTCTCGACTCGCTGCTGGAGCCCACCGGGACGATCAAGCGCGCGCAGGACATGGCGGCGCGTGCGTTCGGCTGCGACCGCGTGTTCTTCGTCACCAACGGCACGTCGACGTCGAACAAGATGGTCGAGCAGGCGCTGCTGGCGCCGGGCGATATCGCCATCGTCGACCGCAACTGCCACAAGTCGCATCACTACGGCATGGTGATGGCGGGCGCCCAGCCGTACTACGTCGAGGCGTATCCGATGACCGCCTACTCCATGTACGGCGGCGTGCCGCTGCGCTCGCTGAAGAAAGCGCTGCTCGGTCTCAAGGCCGCGGGCCGTCTCGACCGTGTGCGTCTCGTCACGCTGACCAACTGCACGTTCGACGGCCACGTCTACAACACGCGCCGCGTGATGGAGGAGCTGCTCGCGATCAAGCCGGACCTGATCTTCCTCTGGGACGCCGTCGGACGCGCGCGTGCTGGACGCGCGACTGGTGCCCGATCCCGCGAACGTCCGCCTGCGCGTCTACCAGACCAACTCGACGCACAAGTCGATGTCGAGCCTGCGCCAGGGCTCGATGGTCCTGGTACGCGACGTCGACTTCCACCGCGTGGAGGCGCAGTTCAAGGAGGCGGTCTTCACGCACGCCTCGACGTCGCCGAATCTGCAGATCATCGCCACGCTCGACCTCGCGCGCCGACAGATGGAGCTCGAGGGCTACGAGCTCGTCACGCGCGCCATCCAGCTCGCGCTCGACATTCGCCGCGCGGTCAACGGCCACCCGCTGATCTCGAAGTACTTCCGCATGCTCGACGCCGCCGAGATGATCCCCGCGGAGTACCGGGCCTCGGGATTCACGAGCTTCCTGCGCGCCGGTCTCACGTGGGGCGATGCCGTCAAGGCCATGCGTGAAGACGAGTTCTTCCTGGACCCGACGCGCCTGACGCTCGTCTGCGGCACCGCCGGCTTCGACGGCACGCAGTTCAAGGGCCTGCTCGCGTCGAAGTACGAGATCCAGCTCAACAAGACCTCACGCAACAGCGTGCTGTTGCAGACGAACATCAACAACACGCTCAGCGACGTCGCGCACCTCGTGAAGGTGCTCGCGGAGATCGCGGGCGGGATCGATGAACAGCTCAAGCAGGGCACCGACGGCGAGCGCGCGGCGTTCAAGGCGCGCGTGAAATCGCTCATGGAGGACGTGCCCGACCTGCCGAACTTCACGCGGTTCCACGACAGCTTCCGCGAGAAGGGCGCGACGATCGAGGGCGACATGCGGGCCGGGTTCTACGCGGCCTACCACGAGGACGGCTGCGAGCACATCCCGCTCGGGAGCGAGGAGATCGACAAGCGGCTCATGAGCGGACCGGACCTCGTCTCGGCAAGCTTCGTGATCCCCTATCCGCCGGGATTTCCGATCATGGTGCCGGGCCAGGTGCTCGACGCCGGCACGATCGGCTTCATGCGCAAGCTCGACGTGAAAGAGATCCACGGCTTCAACGCGAGCCGCGGCCTCAAGCTCATCAAGCCGTCCGCGCTCGTCGGTCGCGAAAAGACCACGCCCGCACCAGGCGCGCGAGGCGCGACGGGCGGCGCGAAGGGAGAACGCCATGCTTGATTGGTTCGCCGCGACGCTCCGCTCGTACCCGGAGATCGCCATCTTTCTGTCGCTCGGCATCGGCTACTACGTCGGAAAGTTCACGTTCCGCGGCCTCGGGCTCGGCTCGGTCACCGCGACGTTGCTGGCCGGCGTCGTGATCGGTCAGCTCGGGATCACGATCTCGCCGCCTCTGAAGGCGACGGTCTTCCTCATGTTCCTGTTCGCCGTCGGCTACGGCGTTGGCCCGCAGTTCGTCCGCGGCGTCGCCAAGGACGGGATGCCTCAGGCCGCCTTTTCCGTGGTCCAGTGTGCGTTCAGCCTGCTGGTCCCCTTCGTGATCGCCAGGGCGGCCGGCTACGACCTGGGCTACGCCGCCGGGTTGTACTCCGGATCGCAGACGATCTCCGCCGCGATGGGACTATCGACCGACGCGATCAATCGGCTCGGCCTGGCTGCTGACCAGGCGAAGGCGATGCTCGACGGAATGCCGGTCGCCTACGCGGTGACCTACATGTTCGGCACTGTCGGCTCGGCGATCGTCATTGCCCTGGTCGGGCCATCGCTTCTTCGCATCAACCTCGTGGCCGCCTGCAAGGACTATGAGGCGAGACAGGGCGGCAGCGTCAAGGAGATGGGCGGCGCCGGCTCGGCATGGCACCGCTGGGTGGTGCGCGCCTTCGTCGTGCAGCCGAATTCGAAGGTCGACGGCCTCCGGGCGGCCGAGGCCGAGGCGCTGATCCCGGACGCGCGCGTCTTCGTCCTGCGCCTGCGTCGCGACGGCAAGACGCAGGAAGCGACCGCGGATACCGTGCTGCGCAAGGGCGACGTCGTGGCCCTCGCCGGCCCACGCGAGGTCATCGTGGGACTCACGGGGGCAGGGGCAAAGGAGATCGACGACGCGGAGCTGCTGAACGTGCCCGTCGAGGGCGTCGACGTCTACGTGACCAACAAGGCCGTCGACGGAAAGACGCTCGCGGAGCTGGCCCAGCGCCCCAGCGCGCGCGGCGTGTTCCTCAGAAAGATCACGCGCGGCGCAACGGCGGTTTCGATTCCCATTCTGCCGAACACGCAGATCAATCGCGGAGACATCCTCACCCTGATCGGCCGCACCCAGGACACCGCCGCCGCCGCCAAGGATCTTGGCGTCCCCGACCGGCCCACCGACGTGGCCGACGTCGCCTTCATCGGCGGCGCCATCACCGTCGGCGCGCTCGTCGGCGCGCTGGTCTGGAAAGTAGCCGGGGTGCCGCTGACGCTGTCCACCGCGGGCGGCGCACTCATTTCGGGCATCGTGTTCGGCTGGCTGCGCTCGACCCGGCCGTTCTTCGGGCGCATTCCATCCTCCACCGTCTGGTTCATGAACTCGGTCGGTCTCAACATCTTCATCGCCGTGGTCGGCATCTCCGCCGGCCCGGGCTTCATCAATGGGCTAAAGACGCAGGGCATCAGCCTGTTCCTCTGGGGGGCGCTCGCCACCACGGTGCCTCTGGTCCTCGGGATGTACGCCGGCAAGTACGTCTTCCGCTTTCACGACGCCCTGCTGTTCGGCGTCCTGTCCGGCGCGCGCACGACAACCGCCTCGCTCGGTCTGGTCTGCGACCGCGCCCAGAGCCAGGTGCCCGCGCTGGGCTACACCGTGACCTACGCCGTCGGCAATACCCTGCTCACGATCTGGGGCATGGTCCTCATCATTCTGCTGAGCTAGGAGGAATAGATCGATGGATGTCCGGACTCTGAAGGAATACGAGACGCTCAGCCCATTCGAGATCAAGGACTTCTTGATCAAGGCGGCGCTCAACACCTCGAAAGCCGCGTCGATCACGTATCTGAACGCGGGCCGTGGCAATCCCAACTGGATCGCCACCGAGCCGCGCGAGGCCTTCTTCCTGCTCGGCCAGTTCGCGATCACCGAGAGCAAGCGCGTGCTCGACCTGCCCGCCGGTGTGGGCGGCATGCCGAAAGCGCAGGGAATCGCCGATCGCCTCGAGGGATGGCTGCGCGGCCACCGCGACAGTCCCGGCGCACGGTTCCTCGAGAAGATGGTGCCGTGGACGGTGAAGCGGTTCGGGTTCGAGCCGGACAAGTTCGTGCACGAGCTGGTCGACTCGATCATCGGTGACAACTACCCGGTGCCCGATCGCATGCTCGTGCACAACGAGCAGATCGTGCACGAGTATCTGCAGTGGGCGATGTGCGGCAATCCGCGGCCGCAGGGCACGTTCAAGCTGTACGCGGTCGAGGGCGGCACCGCGGCCATGTGCTACATCTTCAAGTCGATGAAGGCCAACCGCCTTCTCAACCCGGGCGACACGATCGCGCTCGGCGTGCCGATCTTCACGCCCTACCTCGAGATGCCGCATCTGGAGGACTACGACCTCAAGATCGTCGAAATCTGCGCGCCACAAGAGAACCGCTTCCAGTTCACCGACGCCGAGTTGGAAAAGCTGCTCGACCCCACGATCAAGGCGTTCTTCGTCGTCAATCCCGGCAACCCGAGCGCGATGGCGCTCAACGACGAGACGATCCAGAAGATCGGTGGGATCCTCAAGAAGCGGCCGAACCTCATCTTGCTGACCGACGACGTCTACGGCACGTTCGTGCCCGGCTTCCGCTCGCTGCTCGGCGCGTACCCGCGCAACACGATCGGCGTCTACTCGTACAGCAAGTACTTCGGCTGCACCGGCTGGCGCCTGGGCGTGATCGCCGTCCACGACAACAACGTGTTCGACGAGATGATCGCCAAGCACCCGGAGCCGATCCAGGAAAAGCTCGGCAAGCGGTACGGCGCGCTGACCCTCGAGCCCCGCAAGCTCAAGTTCATCGATCGCATCGTCGCCGACAGCCGCGACATTGCCCTCAACCACACCGCCGGGCTCTCCCTGCCCCAGCAGGTGATGATGACGCTCTTCTCCGTCGCCGAGATGATGGACGAGAAGAAGTCGTACCAGCAGGCGTGCATCGACATCGTCACGAAGCGCGTGCACTCGACCATCGAGGGGCTCGGCATCGAGGTCCAGGAGAATCCCAACTTCGACCACTACTACGGTTTGATCGACCTCGAGTTCTGGATGCGCAAGTACGTCGGCGACGACGTCGTCTCGTGGGTCAAGGCCAACGTGCACCCGCTCGACATCGTGTTCAAGCTCGCCGAGGACCACGGGATCGTGCTGCTCAACGGCGGCGGGTTCGCGGCGCCCGACTGGTCGGTGCGCGTGTCGTTCGCCAACCTGAACGACGACGTCTACGACGACATCGGCCGCGCGGTGCGCGCGGTCGCCCGCGGCTACGCCCAGGCCTACCAGCTCGCGACGGGCAAGACGGTGAACGTCGCGAGAAGGGCGGCAGACGGCACGGTCACGAAGGCCCGCTGAGAGAGGGAGGGCGAGCTCGTGGACTGGTTCGTCGCGGCGCTGCGGAACAATCCCGAGCTCGCCATCTTTCTCACCCTCGCCTTGGGCTTCGCCGTCGGACGCCTGAGGATCGGCAGCTTTACGCTGGGCACCGTCGTGGGAACGCTGCTGGCGGGGGTGCTCGTCGGACAGCTCAACGTCCAGGTCCCGGCCGTCGTCAAGACCGTGTTCTTCGACCTGTTCCTGTTCACGACCGGCTACAAGGTCGGCCCCCAGTTCTTCCGCGGTCTGAAGAAGGACGCGCTGTCTCAGGTGGCGCTCACCGTCGTCCTCTGTGTCACGTGTCTCGTCGCTGCTTTCGCGGCCGCGAAGCTCCTCGCATACGACATGGGGACGGCCGCCGGGCTCTTGGCCGGCGCATTTTCGGAGTCGACGGTGATCGGGACCGCCGGCGAGGCGATCCAGCGCCTGGCGCTTCCTCCCGACGAGAAGACACGGCTGGTCAACAACATCCCGATCGCCTATGCCGTGACGTACCTCATCGGCACCGCCGGCCTGGTGTGGTTCCTTCCCGTGATCGGTCCGAAGCTCATGCGGGTGAATCTCAAGGCGGAGGGCAAGAGAGCGCTGGGAACGACAGCCGGCGCCGCCGCGAGCGAGCCGTGGATCACGTCGGCGGCCCACCGCTTCGACGTTCGCGCGTATCGGGTGGCCAACGAGCAGCTGGCCAACCGAACCGTCGCCGAGCTCGAGGCGCAGCCGCGGGACGTTCGCGTGTTCATTCTCCGAATCCGGCGCGAGGGCGAGATCATCGAGCCGCGGCCGAGCACGGTGATTCGCTGGGACGACGTCATCGCGGTGGCGACGCGCCACGAGGTGCTCGTCACGCATGGCGCCAAGCTCGGGCCCGAGGTAGACGATCACGCATTGCTCGACATCCCGATCGAGACGCTCGACGTGGTGGTGACCAGCCGGACGCTGACGGGACGGCCGCTGGCGGAGATCGGACGTCTCGACATCGCCCGCGGTGTGTTCCTCAAGAAGCTCGTGCGGGCCGGTGAAGAGATGCCCATCATCCCCGAGATGCGCCTCGACCGCGGCGACGTCCTGACGCTGATCGGCACGAAAACCGACGTCGAGCGCGCCGCCGACATGCTCGGATATCCGGATTGGCCCACGCACGCCACCGACATGATCTTCGTCGGCACCGGCATCGTCCTCGGCGGATTCGTGGGCCTGCTGTCGCTGACGATCGGCGGGCTGCCGCTCACCCTCACCGCCAGCGGCGGCGCCCTCGTGATGGGACTGGTGTTCGGCTGGCTCCGCTCGGTGCGGCCGTCCTTCGGCCGGATCCCCGAAGCCGCGATCTGGATCTTCGACACGGTCGGCCTGTGCGTGTTCATCGGCGTCGTGGGCCTCAGCGCGGGCCCCGGCTTCGTGACCGGGCTTCAGAAGACGGGGATCAGCCTCGTCCTCGTGGGATTCGCCTGCGCATTGATCCCGCACACCGTGGCGATCCTGTTCGGGCGCTACGCCCTGAGAATGGAGCCGCTCGTCCTGCTGGGCGCGTGCGCGGGCGCCGGCACGATCACGGCCGCGCTGCGCGCCATCCAGGACGAGGCCCAGAGCAAGGTGCCCGCGCTCGGCTACACGGTGCCGTACGCCATCGGCAACATTCTGCTGACGGCGTGGGGCCCCGTCATCGTGGCGCTGATGTCGATCGGTCATTGAGGAGCGCGCCATCACGCGGGCGAGACTCGCGGTGTTCTTCGCCTGCCTGCTCGGGATTC
>QHSO01000223.1 GCA_003220475.1 Candidatus Rokuibacteriota bacterium
GCTACCGGCACGCCGATCGTGTTCACGCTGACGGTGGATGGCAGCCAGGTCTTCACGATCTCGGGCACGGCCACGACGGCGTCGTTCAACTGGAACTCCAACAGCGTGCCCGATGGGCCGCACACGCTGAACCTCACGGTCCAGGACGGTGCGGGGCGCACGGCGACGGCCACGCGTCACGTGACGGTCGCGATCCCGCCGCCGATCGGCGTGCAGTTCACGAGCCCGGCGGAAGGCGCGACCGTGGGCGGCACGATCACAGTGGCCGCCTCGCTCAGCGGTGGCGGGACCGGGCCGTTCACCTGGACGGTGAAGGTCGACAACACGACGCCGATCTTCACGTCGACGGGATCGCCGACGAGCATCTCGTTCGCGTGGAACACCACCACCGTGGCCGATGGCCCGCACACGCTGAACGTCTCGGTGCAGGACAGCACGGGGGCGCCGGCATCGGCGGTGCGCAACATCACCGTGAAGCAGCCGCCGCCGTCCACGATCAAGGTCTTCATTACGCAGCCGGGCGCCGACGGGGCGACGGTGCGCGGGACGGCGTGGTTCACGATCTGGATCGAGAACGCGGCCGCGGGCACGAAGACATTCACGATGAGCGTCGACGGCACGGCGGTCGGGACGACGAACGCGACGTCGAACGGGCCGATCTCGATGCCGTGGACGACGAACGGCACGCCGAACGGCAGCCACTCGGTGACGATCAGCGTGCGCGATTCCGCCGGCGGCACGGGCTCGGCGGTACGGGTGGTGACCGTCGCGAATTGAAAACCGAGGCGCGCCCCGGGTTCCCCGGGGCGCGCCCGAGCGATGGGGGTTGGGGGGCCATTTCGGGGCCCCCCATCTGATTGGTGACCGCGTTACATCGGCGTCGCGTCGCGATCGCGCGCGGCGTACTGAAGATTCCGCGCGTTGCGGTACATGAAGTCCACCGCGTCCGGCGCGAGGTAGGCGACTTCGGTCCCGGTCGCCGCGGCCAGCGTTTCCGCCTGCGCGACGCGGCGCACCTCGGCCGCGAGCGTGTTCAGACGGTAATAGGCCTCGGCCAGCGTCGCTCCCAGCGTCGTGACCCCGTGGTTCTCCATCACGATGGCGTTGGTGTCCTGGATGAAGCCACCAACGGGGCCGACGTCCTGCTCGACGTCGACGTGGGAGGGCAACACCACCGGCGGCCGGCCCATGATCAGCGGGAACTCCAGGGACAGCACGCGCAGCTCCTTGACGGCACGCGAGGCGAACAGCGCGATCGTCTCGTCGTGGTGCACGTGGATCACGGCGTTGACGTCGCGCCGCAGCTTCAGGATTTCGCGATTGAGCTGGTGGCCGATGCTCGTGGGCAGGCGTCCGTAGAGCAGCGCACCGGTCGGCACGTCGGTGATCACGATATTGTCGACGGTCGCGTCCTCCAGTGACACGCCGGCGTGCTTGGTATAGATGACGCCGTGCTCGTGCGCTGGATGGGGGATGCGCATCGCGACGTTGCCGAGCTGGTTGGCGACGTAGCCGCGAGCGGTGAGGCGTCGTGCACAGCCGAGGATCTGTTCGGCGACGGCGGGATCGAAGGGGAAGTCCGCCATGGCTCAGTATCCGCCCGGCCACCGGCGGCTGTAAAGAAATTGGTGCGAAGCGGGCATTGTGGCGGTCACACACGTTGCCCCAATCGGCCCGACGTGGCAGGATGCCCGGCGGAGGACACGCATGCGCACCTACTACGACATCCAGTTGGGCGATCGAACGGTCACCAAGCGTGAGCTGGCCGGCGAGGAGCTCGTCAACGTCGGTCGGTATCACATCGCCAAGACCCTGCTCGAACTCGGCGCGGCGACGGTCGACCCGCTATCGCCCGCCAATCCGCTGATCTTCTCGGCGGGCCCGTTCGCCGGCTCGTCGTTCTCCAACGCGAATCGCACGAGCGTCGGCTGCAAGAGCCCGCTCACCGGCGGCGTGAAGGAGGCCAACGGCGGTGGCACGTTCGGCTACGGTCCGTATCTCGGCAAGGGCAACTTCGAGGCGAACCGGATGCTGCTCGAGAAATACGGCAAGAAGATCGCGACGGCGCTATGCGGGCCGGTGGGCGAGTACCAAGGCCTCATCGCGGGCATCGCGTTCACCGACAAGGACCTGCGACCCTCGCGGCTGGCCGCGCGCGGCGGCGTGGGAGCGGTGCTCGGCAGCAAGAAGGTGAAGGCGATCGTGCTCGACCTCGACAAGATCCCGCCGTTCGCGGATCCCAAAAAGACCAATGCGTCCATCAAGGACTACAGCAAGATGCTGCTCGCCGACGGCATCGTCACCAACTTCTACCAGCCGCTCGGCACCATGGGCATGGCCGACGTGCAGAATCAGATGGGCGGCCTGCCCGTGCGCAACTTCAGCGCCGGCCAGCTGGCCGACGTGAAGGCCGGCGAGACGTTCAAGATGGGCGGACAGTTCATCGCGCCGCTCAACACCGGGCGCGGCGGCGAGCAGACGCACGCGTGCATGCCGGGCTGCGTGATCCAGTGCAGCAACGTCTACGTCGACGCGAGCGGCAAGGAGGTCGTCTCGCCGGTGGAGTACGAGACGCTCGGCCTGCTCGGCTCCAACTGCGGGCTCACCGAGCCGGACGACCTCGCCGGGCTCAACGAGATCTGCAACGACATGGGCGTCGACACGATCGAGACCGGCGCGATGCTCGCCGTGCTCATGGAGGCCGGCCTCGGCCGCTTCGGCGACGCGAAATTCATGGCCGATTGTCTGCGCGAGATCATGCGCGGCACGCCGAACGGCAAGATCTGGGCGCAAGGCACCGCACGCGTGGGCGAGCACTACAAGGTGCGTCGCGTGCCGGTCATCAAGAAGCAGGCGATCAGCGCGTACGACCCGCGCGTCGTCGAGGCCACCGGCATCTCGATGATGGCCACCGCGCAGGGCGCCGATCACACCGCGGGCAATCTGCCGCGGCTGAAGACGCGCGAGATGGACCTGAACGCGCTGCTCGAGCAGAGCCTGATCGCGCAGATCAACTGCGCGGCCACGGACTCGCTCGGCCTCTGCATCTTCGGCCGCAGCGTGACCGAGCCCAACACGGAGTTCATTGCGAACGCCATCAACGCCGCGCTCGGCACCAACCTCACCAAAGACTTCTTCGCGGCGCTCGGGCGCGAAACGCTCAAGCTGGAGCGCGAGTTCAATCGCCGGGCCGGCTTCACCGAGAGGGACGACGAGCTGCCCGCGTTCTTCTACAACGAGCCGCTGGCGCCGACCAACCACGTCGCGCGCTTCCACGGGCCGGACGTGCACGGGATATACGAGCGGCTGCCGGCATGACGCTGACCATCGAGAAGCCCGCCGAGCTGCTGCAACACATCGGCAAGGAGCTGGGACCGTCCGACTGGATGACGGTCGACCAGGCGATCATCGACAAGTTTGCCGATGCCACCGGCGATCATCAGTGGATCCACGTTGACGTCGAGCGCGCCCAGCGTGAGATGCCGGGCGGCAAGACGATCGCGCACGGCTATCTCACGCTCGCGCTCGTGCCGCGCATGGCTCAGACCCTACTCAAAGTCACCGGCCGCAAGCGCGGTCTGAACTACGGCAGCAACAAGGTGCGGTTCACGAACGCCGTGCCGGCGGGTGCGCGCATCCGGCTGCGCTCGTTCAAGCTGAAGAACGTCGAGCCGATGGATGGCAACGGCTTTCGCGTGACCTCCGAGGCGACCGTCGAGGTCGAGGGCCAGGAGCGCCCCGCGCTCATCGCCGAGATCATCAGCGTCCAGTACGGGTAGCGCGTGATCGAGGAGCGCCACGGGTTTCCCGGGGCGCTCCGAGCGTTTTGGGGGGGGTTTGGGGGGCCATTTCGGGGGCCCCCCATCCGGTCAGAACCGGAACGTCAGCCCACCGTGGACGTGGTGGGTGTCGAACGTCGTCTTCGCCTTGGAATCGATGTCCAGGATGTCGAACCCGAAGTCCGGCTTGACGTGCGTGAAGCGGTACTCGCCGAAGATACCGATGTTCTTCGTCAGCATGAACGTGAGCCCGCCGCGCACGTCGAGGCCCGCGTCGACGGACACGGCCTCGACGCGCTCGCCGATCTGCGGGATCCTGCCATCGAGGTGCGAGACGAAGAGGGCGGGCCCGGCCGCGATATATGGTTGCAGGCGTCCGCGCGGAACGCTGTCGTCCCGCAGCAGCGGCACGCGCAGCATGAGCAACAGCGAGACCGGATAGACGGTCAGGTCTTTGTCCGGCCTGAAGAAGGATCCGTCGAGCGCGAGGCCGAGCCAGTCCAGTCGGTCGAACCAGAATCCGAAGCGGCCACCCGCGGTGATCGACGTGTCCCAGTCGACGACGAGCGAGCGCGTCATGGCGGGCCTCCTGTCCAGGCACACACCCTGAAGAGTTCAACGGCGTCGCTCAAATCATAAGCGGCGCCGCCGCGCCCGCAAGACCGGAAAAGTTTTTCGCAGCCGCTACACGCCCGCGCGCTTGAGGGTGAGCCCGATGTTCTCGGGCGACTGCTTGCGCTGGCCGCGATCGATCTCGCGCACCGTCTCGACCACCGCGGCCGACACCGGCGTCGGCACGCCCATCTCGCGGCCCTTGTCGACGACGAAGCCGTTCATGTAGTCGATCTCCGTCGGCCGCCCCTTGGCCACGTCCTGCGCCATCGATGCCTTCCAATTACGCCCGCTGGGCGACTTCGGCGTCAGCATCTCGTCGAGCGCCTGCCAGATCTCGCGGCGGTCGGCGCCGGCCCACTGCTCGGCGCTCGTGCCATTGATCTTGGGGATCGTGTAGCCCAGCGCGAGCCCGACGCGCGCCGACTCCGACGCGAGGTGGACCGTGATCGCCCGCCCGACCTCGCTGGAGGCGACCTCGAACGACCCGAGCCCCGACATGGCCTGCACGGGGTTGCCCATGGCGTTGGTGCACAGCTTGGACCAGCGCTCGCCCCAGAGGTTGTCGGTGGGCTTCGAGCCATCGACGACCTTCAGCATCTCGGCGATCATCTGCGTGCGCGGCGTGATCGTGCCGTCGTGCTCCCCGGCGCGGAAGACGTCGTGGCCGGTAGTGCCGCCTCGCTCGTGCCCGCGCTCGACGTGGCCGGCCTTCCACGACGCCACGCCGATCTTCGACATGATCAGGCCCACCGAGCGCTCCTTGCCGACGATCGAGGCCACGATGGGATCGGGCCAGCAGTTCTCGGCGGCGACGACGAAGCCGTCGGACTTGAGGTGACGCGCGGCCAGCTGCGTGGCCCACGCCGTGTCGTACATCTTCATGGCGACGAAAGCGACGTCGAAGTCGCGCGACAGGCGCTGCGCCTCGTGCAGGTGGTAGATGGCCGGCCGCGCCTCGAACGGCTCGTGCGGCCCGGAGACCGAGATGCCCTTGGCGCGGACGGTCTCGACCTGCTCGGCCCACGGATCGATGAGCGTCACGTCCTGTCCCGCGCGCGTGAGGAACGCGCCGAGATAGCTGCCGATCGCGCCCGCGCCGACGAAGAGAATCTTCATCCCGACCTCCCTTTGAGGGGGCCGAGTGTACCACCGCCGATCACCAGCGCGTGTCGAACACCTCCAGCACCGGCGCCGCGCGCGCGCGACGAAAGACGCCGACGAGACGATCGGCCAGCGGCATCAGCTGCGCGGGAACGACGGCGTCCACCGGCAGCGGCCGCCGCATCGCCGTCGCGCGGTCGACGTCGACGACGACGAGCGCGTCCTTGGCCCACAGCGCGACGAAGCGACCGTCGGCACTCACGCCGGTGCGCCGTGACAGTCCCGGCACCGCGAGCGGCGCCGCGGGCGGCGCGCTCAGGCTGAAGCGCCAGATCAGCGTCCGGTCGTTGCGCTCGCCGACGCACAGCACGTCGGCATCGGGATGCATCACGAGGTGACAGTCGGCGACGGTGGGCCAGATGGCGATGAGCTCTTGGGTGTTGCCGTTCACGCGCCACACGCGCGTCTGCCGTCGGACGCCGCGATCGTAGATCCACGTCCCCCACGGCAGGCCGGCCAGCGTCGTCACGCCGCGGATCGCGCGGAAGCCGCGGCCGTCCGGGAGAAGCTCGACGACCTCGGCGTCGACGCTCTCGCTGGCGCCGACGGGCCATCGATATCGGTTCAGGTTCGGGCTGCCGATCCGACCGACGAGACCGACGAACTCCTCGGCGTCGGCGTCGTAGCCGACCGCGGCCCACCCGGAGCCGTTGAGGGACGTCACACTCAGTGTGCCCAGCGGCGGCACCGCGATGCTCCAGCCGGCCGTCGTGCTCGACTCCGCCAGCTCGAGATGCTGCAACATCGTGCGCGTCTCCGACTCGACCACGACCAGCGCGTTGCTCTCGTCGACGAAGCGCAGGTCGCGCGCCTCGATGTCCACGCGTCCGCCCTCGGGACCGACGACGAGGACATGCTCGGCCGCGCGCGGCGCCTCGCGTGTCAGCACCGCGGCGCGCGTGCCCGCCGGCGAGACGCGCAGCGCGCCGATCCGCCACGGCAGCTCGACCTGGCTCACGCGCTCGAGCGCGCCGCGCTCGACCTCACCGACGACGCCCGGACGCGCGGTCACCAGCGTGTCGAGGAGCTTCATGCCGGGCCCGGCGAGCACGGCCGCCAGGAGCAGCAGCGCTCCGGCGCCGCGCAGCGCCCAGCCCGGCAACGACACCAGCACGGCCGCAAGCGTGAGCACCGACGCCCAGAGCACCGGCGCGCCGCCCAGCAGATGCACGGCGACGGCCGTCCGCTGGCTCGTGCGCCACAGGTGCACGAGCAGCGGCGCCCACGTGAGCGCCACCGCGAACGTCAGCACGGCGAGGATCGGAACGTAGTCCGCGGGCCGCGGCCCGAAGCTGCGCGGCTGCACGGCCAGCCACGCGGCGACGGCGCACACGAGGCCCACGCCCACCGCATAGCCGAGCATCGACCACGTGGGCGTGCGGACGCCCAGATCGGCGGCGAAGCTCAGCAGGCACGCGCCCGCGACGCCGCCGACGGCCGCGAGTGCCGCACGGCTGGGCCGGATGATCGCGATGAGCGCCGTCACGAGTCCGAGCGCGAGCAACCCGTCGACGAACGTCGCGACGAACGCCAGCGCCATGGCGGTGAAGCGTCCGGCCACCGCCGGCGGCTCGGTCACCACCGTATCGTGCGCGAGCAGGGGCTCGACGGCGTCGAGCTTGCGCTGCAGCGCCGCGACCTCGCCCGGCGCGATGCGCACGGCACGCGACGCGCCGCTGCGATCGCGCGCGATGAGCGAGGCGCCGCCCCACCAGACGGCACGCACGCGCAGCTCGACCAGCTCGTCGTACGGCACCGACCATCGTGAGCGCGCGGTCTGGCGCAGCAGCTCGGGATCGCGATCCGCGGCGTGGCGCGCCTCCACCCAGGCCACGCCGTCGCGGTCGAGGACCACGAGCGCCGTCGGGCGCGTCGTCGCGATGACGAGCGTGTCGTCGAACGGCATGACGGGAATCGCGGCCACGCGGCGAATCGCGTGCAGCCGGCGCGCGAGGCTCGGATGCGACGAGCCGTGCTCGAGCTCGGCGCTCCAGCGGCGCGGCATCCGGCCCGCCATGGTCAGCTTCGTGAGCCCGCTGACGAGCGCCTCGGCGTCCTCGCACAGCGCGAGCGCCCGCACGTCGCTCTCCGTCTCGTGGGCCCGCTGCCGCGAATTTTTCCACGCCAGGCCCACGATCAGCCCGAAGGACCAGAACACCATGAACGGCCATTCCGGCAGCCAGTCGAGCGCGAAGGCGGCGCCGAGCGTACCCGTCGCGACGAGCCCGTAGACGACCGCGGAGACGAGCCGACAGCGGCCAGAGGTGTAGTGCTCGAGATGCCCGACTTCGTGCGCGAAGACGGCCGCCTGCTCGCGCGCGCTGAGCAGCTCGAGGGCGGGGACGGTGAACACCACGCTCGGCACGCGGGTCGACGGAAAGGCGAATGCGTTCACGAAGCGACCGCCCGGCACCGGCATCTCGAACAGGCGCGGCCGCGTGGCGCGCGAGCGATCGAGGATCGGCTGCCAGTCGACGCGCCACAGGCGCGGCCGCGCGCGCACGAGCCAGAGGAACATTTGCGTGGAGCGCGCCGCCCACAGGCCGAGCAGCAACGCGAGCGCGATGGCCGCGGGCCACCGCCAGATATCGGCCGCCTGGATCGCCGTCGGGGCCAGCAGCAGCGCGAACCAGAAGCCGAGCCACGCGATGCTGAAGCGGAGCTGCCAGAGCAGGTACGTCGCGGGTCCCCAGCGCTCGTCCAGCAGGACGCGTCGCGAAGGATAGTCGCCGATCCAGAGACCCACGATGAGCGCGAGCACGGCGAGCCAGTAGTACGGCCCCGCCCCGAAGGCCATGCACACACAGCTCAGCACCGTCACTCGCTGCGTGTGCTGCGTTCGGGCGAGCAGCCGCTCCGCGAGCGCGGGATCGTCGGGGCGGCGGACGAGACGACGGCCGCTCCACCAGGCGAACACGCCGGGCACGACGATGAACGCCAGGAGCGGCCAGGCCACGGGAAGAGACATCGACCAATCAACGTTAGGGCGTTCGACGGCTCAGCGTCAATTGCGACGTGGAAGTCCGTGATGTCGTAGACTTACGCGAACCCTCAGGAGGCCCGCCATGGCGACCATGTACCGTTACCAGCTGCCCGTGGACCAGACCGGCTGGACGCTCTCGGGTGAGACCCAGACGTCGTTCACCTGGGAGTACGAAGACGAGCGCGCCACGCTCCTGTCGCTCTACGACAAGGGCAAGAAGCAGCAGTGGGACGCCGCCACGCGCATCGACTGGTCGCAGGACCTCGATCCCGAGAATCCGCAAGAGATCGACGACCGCCTCATCCCGATCTTCGGCTCGGCGCTCTGGGACAAGCTCACGGACAAGGAGAAGGTGCACCTGCGTCACCATCAGCAGGCGCAGACCCTCTCGCAGTTCATGCACGGTGAGCAGGGCGCGCTCATGGCTGCCGCGCGCATCGTGCAGACCGTGCCAGATCTCGACGCGAAGTTCTACGCCGCCACGCAGGTGATGGACGAGGCCCGACACGTCGAGGTCTACGCGCGGCTGCTGAACGAGAAGCTCGGCATCGCGTACCCGATCACGCCGGGGCTCAAGGCATTGCTCGAGACGGTCCTGACCGATCGCCGCTGGGACATGACCTATCTCGGCATGCAGATCCTCATCGAGGGCTTAGCACTCGCCGCCTTCCAGCGCATCCGCGACTACGCCAAGAACCGTCTGGCCGCCTCGGTCAACGCCTATGTCATGCAGGACGAGGCGCGCCACGTCGCGTTCGGGCGGCTGGCGCTACGCGACTTCTATCCGCAGCTCTCCGATGCGGAGCGCGCGGAGCGCGAGGAGTTCGTGGTCGAGGCGTGCTACCACATGCGCGATCGCTTCAATCAGAAGGAGCTCTGGGAGAACCTCGGCCTGCCGGTGAAGGAGGCGATCGAGGTGGCCATGACCTCCGAGAACATGCGCATGTTCCGCAAGCGGCTGTTCAGCCGGATCGTGCCCACGGTGAAGGACATCGGGCTCTGGGGCGAAAAGGTGCAAAAGGCCTTTGCTGACATGGGCGCCATCGAGTTCGCCGCCGTCGACAGCGACGCGCTGCTGGAGCAGGACGCCCGCGCCGCCGCC
>QHSO01000224.1 GCA_003220475.1 Candidatus Rokuibacteriota bacterium
TAATTGAGACCGAGCTGCCGCGCCTCTTCGATGGACAATTCGAGAATGCGTTTGGCTTGGGGAGTGAACGGCACTTCGCCGAACGCCAGCGTATTCGGGAATTCGGCAAGGGCGCGCTCGAGCTCGGCTTTGATGGCCTCGAGGCGGAGGCCTAGGCGGTGCAGGACTGCCGTGGCGATACCTTCACCATCACGAATAAGAGCGAGAAGCACGTGCTCGGTCCCGACGAAATCATGGCGGAACCGCCCTGCTTCTTCCCGCGCCAGGATGATGACTTGCCGGGCCCCTTCGGTGAACCGCTCAAACACTGGTGTCCCCCCCTGTCGCGGCTGGCTCGCGTCGAGACGCGTCTGTCACGGCAACGAGCGGCGCGGCGAGGACAACTCGAATTCGACTTTCCCGGCCTCGAGATCGGCGTCGCGGAATACGACGAGGGCGGTGGCCACCGTGCAGCCTCGCTGCGCCTCGGGATCGGGGCCTCTGTTAGCCTCTCTGTGACCCGATCGCAACGCCCGTCAATCGTGGCGCTTTTCGCGACCGTTGGATCACCGACCTAAATGCCCGGCCGCAGCCAGCGGCCGGCGCCTAGAACTCGTGTCCTAGGGCCGCCTGCGTTCCAGGCACCGTATCGGCAGCACGAGCACGTGGCAGGCGGAACAGCAGCGAGACATGCGGAGGTGTCGTGCGTGCGTGGAGCATTTGTTCAGTGATGCTTGCCAAGGGGGATTAGACGATGCAAACCAAGGTGTCGTGGCCGCTATTACTTTGGCTGGCTCTATTTCCACATCATCTAAGGAGTACGTGGATTCGGTTCGTCCGAATAGACGCGGTTGCGCTGTCGCCGCTTGTTCTTCGCTTCGTTGGGGCGTTATCGTTCATATCGCTATCATTTGTATTCTGGTTCAACTCAAGGAGCCATTCCGGCCGATGACTGGCCGCGCGTGCGGGCATCGTCGGCACGACGAGCGAGGCCCGGATTCTTCAGTCGTCGAGAAGGTAGCCGCGACGTCGCCGCTCGGCCTGCCACAGGCCGTGGCACCCGACGTGGAGCCGGATCGGCGCGCGCCCGTCGTACTGCGGCTCGTACTCCACTTGGGCTCTCAGGATGGGCTCGTCGCACGCCGTGCAAGGCGCGCCCCGCCCGTTGCCGGCCCACATCTTCACGGGGCTCTCATGAGGCAACGTGCCGGCATCGAGCTTGTCCCTGACGAGATCAGCCAACGACGTCGGCACTGCACTTCCTCCCCTGGAGCCGCACACACTAGCATGAACGATCGGCCTCCGCGATTCGTATGAGTACCGCTGCCAGGCCGCCCTAGGCAGCCAGGCAGGCCCGGAGGTCGGCGACATGCTGCATGACCGTCCCCGCCTCGCCGTCATTGGCAGGTGGTAGACTTCTCCGCGATTCGATGAACGTCGACGTGCTGCATCGGCTCGGGAAGGCGGTCGCGGAGCGCGGTCCGGGAGCGTACGTGCTCACGGTCTCGAACGACGGGCGGCCGCACGCTGTGTACCTGAACGTCGCCTGGAGCGACGGTCGCCTCGTCGCCGAAGTCGGCCACACGACCGCGGCGAACGCGAAGGCGCGGCCCGAGATCTCGCTGCTGTTCCCGGTGCGCATCGCCGGCGATTACTCCTTCTTCGTCGACGGCCGCGCCAGCGTCGAGTTCGGCGACGGGGTCCATCGTCTCGTCCTGACACCGACGCGTGCCGTCTTCCACCGCCACGGGCCCGCGCCAGATCTCAACTCGTCGTGCACGGCGGACTGCGTGCCCGTGCTGGGGGCGAGCGCGCCGCTGCGGATGTCTCCGCCGCGCGGATGATCTCGGCACGCGGCAGACACGAAAAGCGCTAGCGGTCCGCCCTGTGCCTGCCACCGTCCCCGAATAGAGGAACGCTGCCATGGCGATCATCGACTCCCAGGTTCACGTCTACGAGGCGAACACCCCGAAACGGCCTTGGCACACTGTCCCGAACTGGCCCGATCACGTCACCGGTGACGAGATGGTGACGGCGATGGACAGAGTCGGCGTCGACGGCGCGATCTTCATCTCCGCCTTTTCCATGTACCGCTACGACGCGAGCTATGCGGTGCAAGTGCAGCGGGCCCATTCGGGCCGGTTCGCCCTCGTGAAGCCGGTCGATCCCGATGATCCGGCGGTGGCCGACGTCATCGCCGACTGGAAGAAGACGCCGGGCACAGTCGGTATCCGGATCATTCTGACGAAAGAGGCCGGGCGCGATCCGAACGACCCGGGCCTGGATCGGATCCTCCGCGCAGCCGTCCGGCACGACTTCCCGGTGAACATGCTGTGCTGGGGCAACGTGGACGCGGGCGCGGCGCTCATCGACCGCCACCCCGACACGCGATTCATCATCGATCATCTGGCCATCATGCAGCCCCGAACGCGGGCCGCCCTCCCGGCGCAGCCCTGGGCCGATCTGCCGAAGGTGCTCGACCTCGCCAAGCGTCGAAACGCAGTGATCAAGGTCAGCGGCGCCTGTACGCTGTCCCGCGAACCCTATCCCTTCTCCGACATTTGGGACCCGCTCGCGCGCGTGTTCGACGCCTGGGGTTTCGAACGCTGTCTCTGGGGCACGGACTGGACTCGCGCCTTCGCCGTCGTCAACTACGAACAGGCCGTCGAGCCTTTCCGCCAGACCAACCGCCTGAGTACCAGTGAGCGCGCAATGTTGATGGGCGGCGCCTGCGCCAAGGCGTATGGCTGGTCACCGAGGAAGTGAGGACACCATGCTGAGAGCCACGATTCTGCTCGCCGTCGGCTTCACCGTTCTCATCGGCCTGCCAGCGATGGCGCAAGCGCCAACCGAACTCATGCTGACACGCATCGACTGCGGCACCGGCGCCACCCCGGTGGACGTCGGCCAGCGCTTCAGCGACACGTTTGCGTACAAGGACCTCACGCTGACATTCACGTACAGCTGCTACCTGATCAAGCACGGCAACGACTACATGGTGTGGGACACTGGCTTTGCCCCCGGCGCGAATGCCAACGCGCCGAAAGTCGGCATCGTCGATCGTCTGAAGGAGGTCAACGTCGCGCCCGACCAGGTCAAGTACGTCGGCATCAGCCACTTTCACGCCGACCATACCGGGCAGCTCACGCCGTTCACGAACGCGACGCTGCTCATCGGCAAGGGCGACTGGGAGCAGATCACGTCGCCGACGCCGATGCAGGGCGCCAATGCCCCGGGTTTCAAGAGCTGGATCGATGAAAAACGGAAAGTCGAGCCGCTGACCGGGGACAAGGACGTGTTCGGCGACGGCAGCGTGATCGTTCTCAGGACGCTGGGTCACACGCCGGGCCATAGCTCCCTGCTAGTCAGGCTGAAGGAGATGGGCCCCGTGCTGCTGACCGGCGACGCGGTCCACTTCCGCGAGAATTACGAGAGTAACGGCGTGCCGGCGTTCAACTTCGACCGTGCCGCGACGGTCGCCTCGATCGAGCGGATGAAGGGGATCGTCGGGAACGTGAAGGCGACCGTCATCATCCAGCACGACATGCGCGACATCGGCAAGCTGCCGGCGTTTCCGGCGGCCGCGAAGTAAACTTGCCCTCGGAGGGACTCGCGATGACGCGGCCGTACAACGTGGTCGACGCTGACGGGCACATCCTCGAGCCACTCGATCTGTGGGACACGTACATGGATCCCGCATTCCGCGAGCGTCGGCCGCGGTTCGTCATCGACGACAACGGCAAGGAACGGCTCAGCGTCGAAGGCAAGCTGCTCGGCAACCCGCGGGGCATCGGCAGCCTGGGTTCCGTCGGAGCCCGGCAGGGCATCGTCAAGCCCAACACCCTGAAATACGCCGAAGGGCGCAGGGGCGGCTTCGATCCGCACGCGCGCATCGTCGACATGGATGCCGACGGCATCGATGCCGCCTTTCTTTATCCGAGCCTCGGCTTGTTCGCCGGCGCCGTCGAGGATCCCGGCCTGGCCGCCGCGATGTGCCGCGCCTACAACCGGTGGCTCGCCGACTATTGCAAGCCGTATCCCGAGCGACTCTTCGGGGTCGCCATGCTGCCCATGCAGTCGGTCGAGCTGGCCGTCGACGAGATGCGCTACGCCCGCGAAAAGCTCGGGATGCGCGGCGGGTTCCTGCGACCTAACCCGTATCACGGCAACAAGATGATCAACCACCCGATGTACGAGCCATTCTGGATGATGGCCGAGGCCCTCGACTTCTCCGTCGGCTTTCACGAGGGATCGACCAATGCGATGCCGACCGTCGGCGTCGACCGCTTCGAGGAGGACCGGGCGGCGCGCCACATGATCTCGCACACGATGGAGATGATGCTGGTCGCGCTGAGCGTGATCTGGGGCGGTGTCGTCGACCGTCATCCGCGATTGCGCGTGGCGTTCCTCGAGTCGGGCGGCGGCTGGATCGCGCCGTGGCTCGACCGCATGGACCGGCACTTCGACGACCTGGGCTTCAACGAGTCCGCGCCGAAGACGAGGCCGAGCGAGCTCTTTCAGCGCAATTGCTGGATCTCGTTCGAGCCGGTCGAGAACAGTATCGCGGTGTTGGCGACGTACATCGGGCCGCAGAAAATCATGTGGGCCACCGACTATCCGCATCAGGACGGCTTCTTCCCGGGCGCGCCGCAGATGCTCCGCGAGCGGCTCGGGCCGCTGTCCCCCGAGGCGAAACACCAGGTGCTCGCCGGTGGCGCCCTCGGCTTCTACGGTATGAGTTGAAAAGAAGGCGAGGCGCTCCCCATGGGCGAAGCCATCGAACGGCTCGCGCACTTCATCGCCGACGCGCCGTGGGAAACAATCCCAAAGTCAGTCCGCGAGTACGCCAAGCTCGTGTTGCTCGACACGCTCGGTGTGATTCTCGCCGGCTCAATCCAGCCCGAAGTCGCTGCCGCGCGTGCGCGACTGACGACGACCGGCGGCCGTGGCGCGACGATTTACGCGCCCGGAGCGCCGACGTCAGATCCGCGCACGGCGGCGTTTCTCAATGGACTCGCGGGACGCTCCATCGAGCTGTGCGAGGGCCACCGCTACGTCTCCTGTCAGGGCGCCGTCCAGGCGCTGCCGACCGCGCTGGCGTGCGCCGAATGGCTGCAACGATCCGGCCGAGAGATTCTCGCCGGACTCATTTTCGGGTACGAGGTCGCGGCTCGAGTGGGCGCCGGAGTCACGGCGCGTCCCCTCGCTCATCAGAATGGTCAGGCGCCCTTGCTTGGGGCGGTGGGGGCCGGCGCACGAGTGCGCGGATTGAACCGCGACCAGACATCTCTGGCGCTCAGGATCGGCGCGATCCTCCTCCTCACGCCGGGCTACACGAACGCGGTCGCCGGCGCCACCGCGCTAAACGTCGCGGGGGGAATGAGCGGCTTTGCGGGAACATTGGCGCCAG
>QHSO01000225.1 GCA_003220475.1 Candidatus Rokuibacteriota bacterium
GAGACCGCCGCCGCGCGTGCCGGCCGCAACGGCCACCGTGACGGCGCCGAGCCCGCATGGCACGCGGTCGAGGCCAAGGAGGTCGTCGATCGTCTCGCGACATCGGCGCAGAGCGGACTCGCCGTGCTCGAGGCCGAGCGACGTCGCCTCGCGCACGGCGGCAACGTGCTGCCGGTGCACCGGCCGAAGTCCGGCTCCGCGATCGTGCGCGACCATCTCACCTCGCTGCCGGTCGTCCTGCTCGGCGGCGCCGCGGCGCTCTCCGTCCTCGGCGGCGCGGTGCTCGACGCCGCCGTCATCCTCGCCGTCGTCGCCGCCAACGCGGCGGTCGGTTACGTGACCGAGAGCCGTGTCGAGCGCATCCTCACCGCGCTGCAAAATGCGACCATCCCGCAGGCGGTCGTCCGGCGTGACGGCGTCGAGAGCGTCGTACCGGCCGCCGCCCTGGCGCCGGGCGACGTCATCGTCCTGCGCCCCGGCTACGACGTCCCCGCGGATGCGCGCTTGCTCGTGAGCGACGGCCTCACCGTCGACGAGTCGGCGCTCACCGGCGAGAGCCTCGCCGTCGTGAAATCCGCGCAGACGCTCTGTCCGGCCGGCGCCCCGCTCGGCGACCGCCGCAACATGGTCTACGCCGGCACGGCGGTGGCGGAGGGCTCCGCGATCGCGTGCGTGACCGGGCTCGGTCGTGACAGCGAGCTGGGCCGGATCCGTGCGCTGGTGTCAGAGACGAGCACGCCACCGACGCCGCTCGAGCGTCAGCTCGATCGCCTGGGCCGCGGCCTCGTCGGCGTCTCGCTCGGCGCGTGTGCGGCGGCGCTCGCGCTCGGAATCCTCCGCGGGGTTCCCGCCCTCGACATGCTGCGCTCCGCCGTCTCGCTCGCCGTTGCCGCGGTGCCGGAAGGCCTGCCCGCGGTGGCGACGACCACACTCGCGCTCGGCATGCAGCGCCTGATGCGCCGCGGCGTGCTGGTGCGGCGGCTGGCCGCGGTCGAGAGCCTCGGCGCGACGACGGTCATCTGCGCGGACAAGACGGGCACGCTGACCGAGAACCGCATGGTGGCCGAGGTGTGGCACGTCGGCGACCGCGAGTACCGGCGGCTCGAGCTCGCGGAGGCCGTGCACACCGACGATCTGCTGCGGATGGCGCTGACGATCTCCGCGCTGTGCAACGACGCGGAGCTGGTGGACGGCGTCGACGTGCGCGGCAGTGCGACCGAGGGCGCGCTGCTGCTGGCCGCGCAGGAAGCGGGCCTCGACTATCGGGCGTTGCGCGCCGCGCATCCGGTGGTGGCCTCGCGCCCGCGTCGTGACGGCGACACCTGGATGGCCACCGTTCACACTCGCGACGATCGCTGGCTCACCGCGCTCAAGGGCGCGCCGGAAGACGTGCTGGCGCGCGCCAGTCGTATCGTCACGCGCGCCGGCATGGTCCTGCTGGAGCCGGAGGAACGCGCGCGCATCCGCGCGCGCGAAACCGCGATCGCGGCGCGGGGGCTGCGGGTGCTCGGCCTCGCCTACGCCGATCGCGCGGCCGCCGGCGAGTTCGACGACCTCGTCTGGGTCGGCTTCGTCGCGCTCACGGATCCGGTGCGCGAGGGAGTGCGCGAGGCGATCGCGGCGTGCCGGCGCGCCGGCATCCGGACCATCATGCTCACGGGTGATCATCCGCAGACGGCGGCCGCGATCTCGCGCGAGCTGGGGCTGGGCGCCCGCGTCGTCGAAGCGTCTGAGCTGGTCGGTGTCGACACGCGGCGCCTGACAGCCCTCGCAGCCGAGGCGGACGTATTCGCGCGTGTGTCGCCGGCGCACAAGTACCAGATCGTCCGCGCGCTGCAGGCGGCGGGGCACGTCGTGGCCATGACCGGCGACGGCATCAACGACGCCGCCGCGCTGCGCGCCGCCGACATCGGCATCGCCATGGGCGCGCGCGGCACCGATCTGGCCCGCGACGTGGCGGACGTCGTGCTCCTGCAGGACGACTTCGCCGCGATGCTCGGCGCCGTCGCGCAGGGCCGGGCGATCCACGCCAACGTCGGCCGCAGCCTGCGCTTCCTGCTCTCGACGAACTTCAGCGAGATCCTGACGACGCTCGGCGCGCTCGCCGTCGGCATGCCGCGGCCGCTGTCGGCGATTCAGCTCCTCTGGATCAACCTGCTCTCAGACGTCGCCCCGGCACTCGCGCTCGCGGTGGAGCCGGCGGATCGTGCGGCGATGGAGCGGCCGCCGCGGGATCCGGCGAAGCCGATGCTGTCGGGCGCCGATCTCCGCGAGGTCGCGGCCGACGGCGCCCTGCTCACCGCCGCCGCCCTCGGCGCGCAAGCGGTCGGCCTCGCTCGCTATGGACCGGGGCCGCAGGCGGCCACGCTGGCGTTCTCGACGCTCACGTCGGCGCAGCTGCTGCACACGTTCCGCTACCGCTCGGCGGCGGACGCCAACGGCCATGCGGCCGCGCGCTCGCACGTCGGCACCGTCGTGCTCGCGAGTCTCGGCGCACAGCTGGCGGCCATGTTCGTCCCGTCCTTGCGACGACTGCTCGGCGTGACGGCACTGACGCCGTTCGACTGCCTCGTCGTCGCTGCCGGCGCGCTGGCGCCGGCCGTCGTGCAGGAAAGTCGTCGCAGGCTCACGCCGTCACCCTAAACCAACCTCGATGGAGGACCGACCCATGGTCACGCGGAAACGCTCGCATCCGACCCCCCGTCGATCGGCCGCGGATCACGCCGGCGCGGTCGCGGATGCCCCGGTCTTGCACGGCAACAATGCCGGCAACGTGCAGCGGGCGATCTACAGCGCGATCAGCGGTGGTGAGGTGCTGTCGGTCGGCGTGCTGAATCTCGTGAGGACCACGCTGGTGACCGCGCTGGCGGGCGCGCGGGACGTCGGCGCCGAGGCGGCGACGACCGCGGTGTCCGCCGTGCGCGGCTCCATCCGCGCGGCGGAGGTCATCGGCGCCGACCTCGGTATGGTCGCCAAGAACGCGATCCGCGGAACGATCGAGGCGGCTGAGCAGATCGGCGGCGACCTCGGCGGCGTCGCGCGCTCCGCGACGCGCGGCGCGGTGAAGGCCACCGGCGACGTCGGCGGCGACGTCGCGCTGGTCGCGCGCCGAGCGGTCGAGGGCACGGCGGAAGCGGCGCGCATGCTCGGCGCCGACGTCGTCGCGATCGCGCGCAGCGCGGCCCAGGGCGCCGTCGAAGCCGCCGATCGGATCGGCGGCACGGCCAGCCGCTCGGTGCGCGCCACGCTCGGCGGCACGGTGGCGGGTATGCGCGCGCTCATCAAGCCGAACGGCGCGGCCGGACGGCGGCCGCTCGCCCGGGCCGGCCGACCGCGCCAGCCGGCCGCCCGGCGGCGCTCTGCTTAGGCATCGACGAGCGCGGCCCGGCGCTGCGCTCTCAGGCCGCGGCGCGTCGCCGACGCTGACGGCGCGCCTTGGCGAGCGGCTTGCGGACCTGGCGCTCCGCGCTCGGCATTCGCCGCAGGCCGTCGGTCATGCGCCTGAGACCGTTTCCGAGCTCACGCGCGGGCTCGGCGATGCCGCGCGAGACGGTTCGTCCGACCTGAACGAGGTCGCCGCCGATGTCGCTCGCGGCGTGAATCGAGCCGCGCGCAGCACGCACGAGGGTGGATCCGATCTCACTGCCGACGTCCTCGGCGGCGTGCAGCGCCTCGACCAGCGTCCGTTCGGCCAGGTGAACGACGCCCACCGTCAACGCCTCCGCGGCCCCGACCGCCGTCGAGATCACCTGATGCGTCGTGCGCGAATCCTCTTCCCGGTTCGTCTTGCCGCGCGCCATATGTCCTTCCTTTCGTCGTGAGGCCGCCCCTGCGCCATAGCCTGGTCGTGGCCGCGGGACATCCTACCAGCACCCGAGTACTTCCGCGTCGGCGCACGAGCGATGCGTCGGCAGCAAGCGATGGGCCCGTAATATTCGGCACGATGTATGGACGGCGCACCATGCGGCGGCAGATCTTCAGCGGCGCAGAAACGCCGATGCGGCTAGCGGGCGGCGGCGGAGAGCGAGGGCGCGACGCGGCCGGCACGCACGTCGCGCAGCGCGGCCGCGTGCGAGCTGGGATCACCGGCCAGCAGCGCGATCGGCTCGCCGGCGGCGTGCGCACCGGTGATGGGAAACACCGGGACGCCATCGTCCGTCGTGAGCACGCCACCCGCCTCGAGCAGCACGGGAGCCGCCCCCGCGATGTCCGCGAGCGACGCGCCGTCGTCGTGAACGAAATCGACCGCGCCGAGAGCGACGTAGCAGAGATGGAGCGCCGTCGAGCCGACGCCACGCAGGCGGTGGCGCCGCAGCCATGCGTCGACGAATTCGGGTACGCCGGCGGCGCAAGGCGCGCGCATGGCAAACACGGCGTCGTCGTCCTGCACCCTCGCCGCGCGCACGCGCAGCGGCCGATCGTTCAGCCACGCGCCACGACCCGCGCAGGCGGTGAACAGCCAGCGTGCGACGGGATCGTACACGGCGCCGGCGAATGGCATGCGATCGCGCAGCACACCCACCGACACCGCAAATCCCGGCATGCCGCGCGCGAAGTTGTTGGTGCCGTCGATCGGATCGAGGATCCAGGCGTAGCGCGCCCGCCGAGGCGGCTCGCCGATAGCTCCCTCTTCACCCACGAGCCCGTCGGTGGGAAAGAGTCGCGCGATCTCACATCCCAGCGCCTCCTGGATGGCCACGCCGGCGTCGGTGACGAAGCGTTCGTCGCGATTGATCGCGACCTGGGCGCGGTGGAATCGCTCCAGCGCCAGGCGGCCGCCGAGGAGAGCGAGATCGGCGACGAGCCGAGCGCGCGAGTCGCTGCCCACGCGCTCATCGGCGCTCATCTGAGCCGACAAGGTCGCAGGCGCCGGCCTGCGTTAAGCAGCCGGCCGCCGTGGGTGTCCGGAATCTCGGCGCCGGGGAACTCAATCACGGTCATCTCGCACGCAATGATCGCGCGTGGCTCGTTACGCATTGATGACAAGACCGTGAAGTTGAGTCGGTCAGGCGACAGCGCTCGCAGCGCCGCGGTGCCAGCGGCCTACTCGCCCGGCGGCTCCATCGGCAGGGCCAGCTGGTCGGCGCCGGCGCCGTCGGCGGCCAAGGTGAACCGCACGGTCGTCCCCTCGCCCTCCTCGCTGGTGATCTCCAGCTCGCCGCCGTGCGCGAGCACGAGATGCTTGACGATGGCCAGCCCCAGACCGGTGCCGCCGAGCTCCCGCGAGCGCGCCTTGTCGACGCGATAGAAGCGCTCGGTGATCCGTGGCAGATCCGCGCGTGGGATCCCGACGCCCGTGTCGCGCACGCGCACCTCGACGCGCGCGCCGCCGACCGGACGTGCCCGCACGGTCACCCATCCGCCCTCCGGCGTGTACTTGACCGCGTTGTCGACGAGATTGATCAGGATCTGCGCCAGGNNNGTCGAGCACGCAGCCGAGGACCTCCGCGAAGCGCACCCGCGCCAGCCGCAGCGAGACTTTGCCGAGCTCGATGTTGGACAGATCGGTGAGGTCGTTGAGCAGGCGCCCGAGCCGCTCGGTGTGGCGGAACGCGATCTCGAGGAAGCGCCGCGCATTCGCCCGCTCGTGCAGCGCGCCGCCGAGGAGCGTCTCGAGATAGCCCTGGATCGCCGTCAGCGGCGTGCGTAGCTCGTGGCTGACGTTGGCCACGAACTCGGTGCGCACGCGCTCGAGACGCCGCAGCGCCGTGATGTCGTGGAGCACCATGACCGCACCGGATTCGCCGGCGCCGAGCGGTAGCGGCACCGCGGTGAGCTCGAGCATGCGGCCGACCGGATGTCCCAGCCGCAGCTCGCGGCGTAGCGGCATCTCTTGCGCGCCGGCCCGGGTCGCACGAAAGATCTCGTGCAGGTCGGCGTTGCGGATCACCTCCGGGAGCGGCTTGCCCTCTCCACGGCCGGGGCCCACGCTGAACATCGCGCGCGCACGCTCGTTCATCAGCAGGATGCACTCGTGCGCGTCCACCGCGATGACGCCCTCCACCATGCCGTCGAGAATGGCCGTGGCCTTGGCGCGCTCCTCCTGGAGGTCGTCGATCTTCTCGCGCAGCCCCGCCATCATCGCGTTGAGAGCGCGGCCCAGAGCGCCGATCTCATCCACGGAGCGCACCGGCGCGCGCGCCGCATACTCGCCCTGGCTCATGCGCCGCGCGATCGCTTCCATCTCGACGACGGGCCGCGTGACGCGGCCGGCGACGAAGAGGCCGATACCCGCCGCCACGGCGAGCGCGAGCAGACCGCCCGCGAGGAGCACGCGGTGGACCCTGGCATACGAGGACGTGACGACCGACAGCGGCAGCGCCAGGCGGAGCACGCCGACCGTGCGCGGGCCGTCCCTCACCGCCAGCGCCATATAGAGGAGGGGGGCATCGACGGAGACGCTACGCCGCAGGTCGCGCCCGATGTCGCCGTCGAGCGCTGCGCGGACTTCGGGGCGGTCTCGATGATTCTCGAGCCGCGCCAGCTGAGACTCCGGCACCTCGGAATCGGCGAGGACGACCCCGTCGGGCGCGATGAGCGTGACGCGCGCGCCGGTCGGCCCGGCCGCGCGCACGACGAAGTCCCGCAGCGCGCCCGGCACCGGGCGGACGAACAGCCCGCGCGCTTCGTCGTGCAGCAAGCGCGCGGCGGTGACCAGGCGGGTCTCCAGCGCGTCCACGGCGAACGCCTCGAGGGCGCGGGTGAGATAGACACCCGCCGCGATCGTCGAGATGGCGACGAAGCCGACGAGCGTGAGCGTCAGCTTGACGGCGATACGCCCGCGAACGAACTCGAGCGGCCCGGTCATCGACGCATCATAGCCTCGGGCAGGCGACGCGCCGGGCGTTTCGTTAGGTTGACAATATTCTGATAGTTAGGTATACCTAATATCGGTCCCCACCACCACGCTACGAGGAGGCCGCGCATGAAGCGGCTGCTGACGTCGTCCGTGCTACTCGTCGCTGCGCTGGCCGTGCTCGCCTCAGCCCCGCGGGTACAAGCCCAGGACAAGACCACAGAAGTTCCATTGACCGCGGCGAACCAGGCGTTCCAGCCCGCCGAGGTCAAGGTCAAGGCCGGCCAGCCGTTCGTGCTGGTCGTGACGAACAACGATCCGAAGAAGTCCATCGAGGTCGAGAACAAGGATCTGCGGATCGAAAAAGTGGTGCCCGCCGGCAAAACCGTGAAGATCCGGGTGCGCGGGCTGAAGCCCGGCAGCTACGTCTTCGTCGACGACTTCAACCAGTCGGCGAAGTTCAAGGTCGTCGCCGAGTAACCGGTGGGCGCGACCTTCGTCGTCGTCCTGCGCGAGGGATTCGAGGCCGCGCTGCTGCTCGGCATCGTCTATGCGTACCTCGCGCAGATCGGCCACACCGAGAGCCGGCGTTACGTCACGCTCGGCGGGGCACTCGCCGTGCTGGCCTCCGTCGTCATGGGCATTGCCGTCAGCGTGCTCAGTGGCCCACTCGCCGACGTCGGCCCCGACCTCATCGCCCTCGCCGTGATCTTCGGCGCCGTCGTGCTGCTCACGTGGCACGGCTGGTGGATGGGTCGGCACGCGCGCGAGCTGCGCGGCGAGCTGCAGCGCCGCGTCGATGCCGCCCACGCCTCGCAGCAGCTGTGGATGGTCGGACTCATCGCGTTCACCGGCGTCTTCCGCGAGGGCGCGGAGACGGTGCTGTTCTTGTGGGGACTCATGACACGGCTGAGCGTGCAGCGCTTCTTCGGCGTCACGTCGCTCTTCATCCTGCTCCTCGCCGCCGGCCTCTTCAGCGCCGGCATCGGGCGACTGCAAGGTATCGGCGTGCTACCAGGCGGCGATCCGATCTGGGATACCTCGTGGCTGCTCGACGATCACGGCGGCGTCGGCGGCTTCCTCGCGGGCCTCATCGGTTATCGGGCGCGCCCGAGCGCGCTCGAGCTCGCGGGCTACGTGCTCTATCTCGCGGCGGGGAGCCTGCTGTTCTTTCCCGGCCTCTACGGCAGAGGCACGCACCGCAATGGCGACATGATCGAGCCCGCGCAGACGAGCCGCGCATGAGCGCGCCCGAGCCCGCGCACCACGCCGAGCCCGCGTCGCGGATGCCGATCGTTCGTAGCGAGCAGCTGTTCGGCGTTGCACGCGAGATCATCATCAAGCACGGTGACGAGGAATACCGACTCCGCATCACGCGAGCGGACAAGCTGATTCTCACGAAGTAGTCGAGCGAGCCAGCCAGGGCGCCGCCGCCCGTCGCCAGCCAGCGTCGAATCGCATCACGGAGCTGGAGGCCGTCGATGAAGCCAATCGCCCTGGTGCTACTCGTGCTGCCGCTGATCGTCGTCGCGTCCCCTGCTGCTCACGCACAGGACTCGTTCCAGAACGTCGCCTTCTTCTATCCGCTCCGCACGCGCCGGCCCGTGATCGAGCGCGAGCTCGAGTTTCGCGTCGAGCACGCGAAGGGCGCCGCGGGTCGCACGACGGAGGCGGCGGCCGCCATCGAGCTGCCGATCATGCCGCGATGGCAGGTCGAGGTCGAAGTCCCGTTCGTCTTCAACGATCCGCGCGACGGCACCGCGCAGGGCGGCGTCGGCGACCTCAGCCTGGAAACCAAAGTCGCGGTGTGGCAGTCGCTCGACTGGCTGTCGCAGATCGCGGTCGGCGTCGAGGGCCGTTTCCCGACGGGGTCCGAGCGGCGAGGGCTCGGCGGCGAGGCCGCGGTGGAGCCGTCCGTCACCGGCGGCATCGCGCTCGGCGATTTCGACCTGCTGGCGTCCGTGGCCTACGAGTTCAACCTCAACGCGCACGTCGCGGGCCCGAACGAACAGGAGCTCACGGCGTCGGCGGCCGCGGGGTGGCGGGTGACGCGCGTCTTCGCGCCGCTGGTGGAGCTGGTCACGGTCACGCGCACGCGCGCGTCGCCGGACGACGATCTGCGAGGCAAGACGCGCGTCAGCATCATCCCCGGCTTCAACGCCAAGCTCTTGCCCGGCAGCACGCTGCGCTTCGGCGTCGAGTTCCCGCTGACGCGCGCGCGGACGGCGGACTACACCTTGCTCGGCGGGTTCGTGAAAGAGTTCTAAGGCGTCTGCGTCAAGTCGGGACGCGGCGGCGGCGGCGCGATGCGGCCGCCCTCGGGCGTGAAGATCACCCAGTGGCCGGGCTCGAACACGCCCTGCGGCACGCCGGGCGCCGGCACCCAGCGATCGGGCACCCACACGGAGTCCACATGCGGCGCTTGGCGCACCGGCGGCGTCGGCACGCCGCGCATCGACGAGGAGTTCATCTGGTCGACCGCGCGCTGCGTGGTCGTGGGCCCGAGCGGCACCGTCATCGCACCGGCCGCCAGCATTCCCGCGACGCACCGGCCCCACCAACGTCTCATACCCTTGAGAGTACGCCCGTGGCGACGACGGTTCACTCGGACTCGAACCGGTAGCCGACGCTCTTCACGGTCGCAATCCGGCGGCCCGCGGCGCCGAGCTTCGCGCGCAGGCGGCGTACGTGCACGTCGACCGTCCGCGACTCGATCGTGTCGGCGTGCGCGTAGCCCCACACGCGGTTCAGCAAGACCTCGCGCGTCAGCACGCGCCCGGCCGCCGCCATCAGCGCGTGCAGCAGGTAGAACTCCTTGGCCGTGAGTTCTGACGGCACGCCGGCCACCGTCACGCGATGGCGTGCGGGATCGAGCACGACACCACCGCCCGAGATCGCGCGCGCGTCGTCGGCGGGCCGCGCGCGGCGCAAGACAGCGCGCACGCGTGCCATCAGCTCTTTGGGCGAGAACGGCTTGGCCACGTAGTCGTCCGCACCCAGCTCGAGACCGACGATGCGATCGACCTCGTCGGCCTTCGCCGTCAGCATGATGATCGGCAGCCCCGCCCACGCCGGCTCCGCACGCATCCGGCGCGTGAGCTCGAGCCCATCCATGCCGGGAAGCATGAGATCGAGCACGACGAGGTCGGGCACGCCGGAGCGCAGGCGAGCCAGCGCTTCGGCGCCGTCGGCGGCGGTCCGGCAGCGAAAGCCGTCGCGGGTGAGATGGTGAACGATCAACGCCTGGATGTCCGGCTCGTCTTCGACGACCAGGACCTCCGGCGCCATGCGCGCCGCCGTCAGGCCTGTAGCAGATGCAACAGCAGCCACGTGGCGGCGGCGATCAGCGCCGAGGCGGGGATGGTCAGAATCCATGTGGTGACGATACGGCCGGCCACGCCCCAGCGGACCGCGGAAAAGTGCTGGATCGCGCCCACGCCCATGATCGAGCCGCTGATCGTCTGCGTCGTGCTCACCGGGATGCCGCCGATCGCCGTGCCAAGGAGCGTGATCGCGCCCGCGGCCTCGGCGCAGAACCCGCCCACCGGCCGCAGCTTGGTGATGCGCATTCCCATCGTCTTCACGATGCGCCAGCCGCCCGCCATCGTGCCCAGGCCCATCGCCGCGTGCGCGGCGAGAATCACCCAGAACGGCACGTAAAACTCGCCGCCGAGGTGGCCCGTGCTGAAGAGCAGGACGGCGATGATGCCCATGGTCTTCTGCGCGTCGTTGGTGCCGTGACCGAGGCTGTAGGCCGCCGCCGACAGCAGCTGACCGCGACGGAAGACCTTGTCGACGCGGCCGGGCGTCTGGTTCTTGAAGAGATTGATCGTGATTACCATGAGCGTGAACCCGACCGTCAGGCCGATGAGCGGCGCGAGGATCATGAACACCGCGATCTTGATGAGGCCCGCGGCGATGAGCGACCCGAAGCCGGCCTTCACCACAGCGGCGCCCGCGAAGCCGCCGATCAGCGCGTGCGAGGACGACGTCGGCAGCCCCCAGTACCATGTGATCAGATCCCACACGATCGCGCCGACGAGACCCGCGAGGATCACCCACTGATCGACGACGGTGGGCTGCACCACGCCCTTGCCGACCGTCTTGGCCACCTCGACGCCGAAACCGAACGCCGCGACGAAGTTGAAAAAGGCCGCCCAGACGACCGCCTGTAGCGGCGTGAGCACGCGCGTGGAGACCACGGTAGCGATGGAATTGGCGGCGTCGTGGAACCCGTTGATGAAGTCGAAGAGCAGGGCGACGATGACGATGACGACGACGAGGGAGAGCATCGCGTGCGCGCGCTCAGGCCATCTTCAGGATGATCCCTTCGATGACGTTCGCCACGTCCTCGCAGCGGTCGGTGACGATCTCCATCGTCTCGTAGATCTCCTTCCACTTGATGACCTCGATGGGATCGCCGGCCTCGTCGAAGAGCGCCGCGAGGCTGTCACGCAGCAGATTATCGGCGCTGTTCTCGAGGCGGTTCACCTCGACGGCGTGCTCATGGAATCCCGGATCCATGTTGCGCAGGCAGCGGATCGCGCGGTCCATCGCCTCCGTCGTCTTCACGATGACGTCGGCCATGGCGCGGCACGCCGAGGTCGGCTCCTTGATGCGGTAGACGACCAGGCGTTCGGCGGCCGCCTCGAT
>QHSO01000226.1 GCA_003220475.1 Candidatus Rokuibacteriota bacterium
CGTCGGCGTGGACCACCAGGTCGACCTCGAAGCCGGGATCCCTGACGCAAACGTCGGCGCCCGAGCGCTCGAGCACCAGCCAGCACACGCGCATCTGGATGCAGCGTGCGGGCACGCCGCGCAGCTCGAAGCGGACGACCACCCGCGGCTTCGGCAGTCGCGAGACGTCGATACGCCGGTGCATCGCCCACATGAGCAACGCCGGATCCAGGTTTTGAGGCGCGAACTGCTGAGGAGCGTGGCGCTGGCCCCACGCGCCGAGGCGCTCGACGACCTCACGGAACTCCTCTCCCGCCGGAGTCAGCCGATACTCGCGCCCCCGTCCACGGGCCAGCGGTGTACTGACGATGACGCCCACGTCCTCCAGCTCGCGCAGCCGCTGGCTGAGCAGCGTGCGCGAAATCAACGGCATGCCGCTGCGGATCTCGCTGAACCGTCGCGAGCCCGCGAACAGCTCGCGCAGGATCAGCGGCGTCCAGCGCTCGGCGAAGATTTCGGCGGCGACGGCGACGGGACAAAACTGGCCATAGCCTTTCATGGGCCCTGACTCTAGGCAGCCCGCCAAGCCAAGGCAAGTCCATTTTTTGGTCTTGGCGCTGGTTCCCGGCCCTGTCATTGTTCGGCGTCAAGGAGGCGGAGCCATGACTCTCGGTGGAACCGTCCCGACCGATCGGGCGTCGCGTACGGACTGGGTGGCCGTCGCAGCGGAGCTCGCACCGGCGTTCGCCGCGCGCGCCGCCGCGCACGACGTCGACGATCGTTTCGTGTTCGAGAACTACGCCGAGCTGCGCCGGCGGCGCATGTTCTCGGCCGCCGTCCCGGCGGAGCTGGGCGGCGGCGGAGCCTCGCACGCCGAGATGTGCGATGTGCTGCGCACGCTCGCCCACGGCTGTTCGTCCACCGCGCTGGCGCTGTCGATGCACACGCATCAGGTGCTCATCCCCGCCTGGCGCTGGCGTCACGAGCGCGCGCCGGTCGAAGGGCTGCTGCGCCGGCTCGCCGCCGACGAGCTCATCCTGGCCAGCAGCGGCGGCTCGGACTGGCTGGCCGGCTCCGGTCGCGCCGACAAGGTGGACGACGGCTATCGCGTGACGGCACGAAAGATCTTCGCCAGCGGCTCGCCGGCCGCCGATCTGTTTTCCACGATGGCGGTGTACGACGATCCGATGGACGGCCCGACCGTCATCCACTTCGTCATTCCGCTCGACACGCCGGGCGTGACGGTGCACGACAACTGGCGCACGCTCGGGATGCGCGCGACCGGCTCCAACGACGTGACGCTCGACAAGGTCTTCGTCCCCGACGCCGCCGTCGGCGTGCGGCGACCGTCGGGACGCTGGTCGCACGCCTGGCACGTCGTCGCGACGACGGCGCTGCCGATCATCTATTCCGTCTACGTCGGCGTGGCCGAAGCCGCGCGTGACGTCACCGTACGCGAGGCCGCCCGCCGCCGCGACGATCACGCCGTGCAGGAGCTGGTCGGCGCCATGGACACCGAGCTCGCGGCGGCACGGCTGGCGTGGCGGTCCATGGTGGAGGCGGCCAATCGCGGGCGGGTCGGTCCCGACATCACGAACGAAGTGATGATCGGCCGAACACTGGTGGGCCACAGCGTGCTCCGAACCGTCGAGACCGCGATGGAGGCGGCGGGTGGCGCGGCGTTCTTCCGCAGCGCCGGCCTAGAGCGACTGTTCCGCGATGCGCAGGGCGCGCGTTACCACGCGCTGCGCGGCGCGGCCCAGCGGCGCTTCGCGGGTCGGCTGGCGCTCGGCGTCGACATCGACGGCTGAACCGACTCGACGTGAACGCGTGAACCGATTCGATCGTGGACGCGTGAACGGATTCGACAGTAACGGGCGTCGCGCCCGACCGACACAGGAGGCGATGGTCATGAAGATTCGCTGTCTCGCACTTGCGCTCACCGTGCTGCTGCTCGCCGGCGCCACCGTCGCGTCCGCCCACGACGGCGAGAAGCTCGGCACCGTGCGCTTCCCGGTCTCCTGCGCGCCTGCCGTCCAGCCGGACTTCGAGCGCGCGGTCGCACTGCTGCACTCGTTCTGGTACGAGGAAGCCCTGAAGGCCTTCACCGCGATCACGACCGCGGATGCGACGTGCGCGATGGGCTACTGGGGCATCGCGATGAGCGTGTACTCCCCACTCTGGGCACCGCCGAGCGCGGCGATGCTGGAGAAGGGCAGTGCCGCGCTCGAGAAGACGCGAGGGCTGACGGCGACGCCGCGCGAGAAGGACTACATCGCCGCGATCGACACGTACTATCGCGATCACGACAAGCTCGATCACCGCACGCGCGCCGTCGCCTACGAGAAAGCCATGGAGCAGCTGTACCAGCGCTATCCCGACGACCGCGAGGCCGCCGTCTTCTACGCGCTGGCGCTGAACGGGACGGCGGCGCCGACCGACAAGACGTACGCCAACCAGCTCAAGGCGGGCGCGATCCTCGAGAAGGTCTTCGCCGAGCAGCCGAATCATCCCGGCGTCGCGCACTACATCATCCACAGCTACGACTATCCGCCGCTGGCTACCCGTGGCCTGGTTGCCGCGCGCGGCTACGCCAGGACCGCGCCGTCGGTGCCGCACGCGCAGCACATGCCGTCGCACATCTTCACGCGCCTGGGGCTGTGGCAGGAATCGATCGACTCCAACCGCGCTTCGGCGAGCGCGGGCAAGGCGTATTACACGAAGCTCGGCAAGGACGCGGTGTGGGATCAGACGCTGCACGCGCTCGACTACGTCGTCTACGCCTATCTACAGACCGGCCAGGACAAGCAGGCGCGCGCGGTGCTCGAGGAGCTCGGCGCGATGCAGAAGTCGGAGCCCGAGAGTTTCGTGGCCGCCTATGCCTATGCCGCGATTCCCGCGCGGCTGGCGCTCGAGCAGCACCGCTGGAGCGAGGCCGCCGCGCTGAGCCCGGCGTCCAAGACGTTCCCGTGGGACCGTTTCGCGTGGGGGGAAGCGATCACGTCGTTCGGCCGCGCGATCGGCGCCGCGCGCACCGGTGACGCCGCCAAGGCGCGCGCAGAAGTTCAGAAGCTCGACGGCTACCGCGCCACGCTGGTCACCGCCAAGCAAACCTACTGGGCCGAGCAGGTCAACATCCAGCAGCACGCAGCGGCGGCGTGGGCCGCGCGCGCCGAAGGCAAGAACGAGGAGGCGCTCAAGCTGATGCGCGCGGCGGCGGATCTGGAGGACGCCACGGAAAAGCATCCGGTGACGCCGGCGCCCGTCGTGCCGGCGCGCGAGCTGCTGGGCGAGCTGCTGCTGGACGTCAACCAGCCCGCGCAGGCGCTCGTCGAGTTCGAAGCGTCGGCGAAGCGCGAGCCGAACCGGTTCAATGGTCTCTTCGGTGCCGCACGAGCCGCCGAGCTCTCCGGCGACGTCGCGAAGGCCAAGACGCTCTACGCCAAGCTCGTCGCGATGTGCGACCGCGCCGACGGCGAGCGGCCGGAGCTGCGGCACGCGAAGGCGGTGCTCGCGAAGTAATTCACGCCGCGGGCGCCGGCGTCGTGCCGGCGCCCGCTCGCTCGTCACATCGCCGTCACCTCGGTCTGCCGGATTCGCTTGCTCTTGACACGCCGGCAGTTTGGGACTAATCAGGCGCCACACGGCAGCTTGGCTAGCGGCGAAACAGCAGTGAGCGACGCGGTTCGTTGCAGGAGGCGATGAGCATGAGTGACTTCAAACGTACTTTGGCGATGACGCTCTTGAGCATCCTCATCGTCGTAACCGCGACGCCGGCGTGGGCGCAGTCCGGCAACGAGTGGACGATGTACGGCGGCGACTACGCGAATACGCGCTACAGCACGCTGAACCAGATCAACACGGGCAACGTGAGCCGGCTCCGCGTGAAGTGGCTGCGCTCGCTCGGCTCGCTCGAGTCGCAAGAGGCCACGCCGATCGTCGTCGGCGAGACGATGTACGTCAGCACCTCGACCGGACCCAAGTACGTCTTCGCGCTCAACGCGAAGGACGGCACGGTGAAGTGGAAGTACGAGCCCGAGATGCCGTCCGACGTCTTCGCCACCGTGTGCTGCGGCCTCGACAGCCGCGGCGTCGCGTACGCGAACGGCAAAGTCTTCGTGACCCGCCTGGACGCCAAGCTCGTTGCGCTCGACGCGAATACAGGCAAGGAGCTGTGGACCCAGACGGTCGTCGACTACAAGAGCGGGCATGCCATCACGTCGCCGCCGGTCGTCTACAAGGATGTCGTGGTCACCGGCTTCGCGGGCGGCGAGTACGGTGTGCGGGGCGCCGTGCAGGCGTACAAGCAGAATACCGGCGAGCTCGTCTGGAAGACGTACACCATCCCAGGGGCGGGCGAGCCTGGCAATGACACCTGGAAGGACGACTCGTGGAAGACGGGCGGCGGGTCGACCTGGTACGTCGGCTCGTACGATCCCAAGCTCAACCTCCTGTACTGGGGCACGAGCAACGCCGGGCCATGGGGCGGGCACACGCGCAGCACCGATAACAGCCAGTACGGTCAGTACACCAACGTCCACACGGCCTCGCAGCTCGCGTTCGACGCCGATACCGGCAAGATCGTCTGGGCCTATCAGATGACGCCGGCCGACGTGTGGGACTACGACGCGGTGAACGAAGCGGTGCTGGCGGATGTCAGCATCGGGGGCCAGAAAACCCCGGCGCTGATGAAGGCCGACCGCAACGGCTTCTTTTACGTGCTGAATCGCGAGAACGGCAAGCTCGTGTCGGCGGAGAAGTTCGTCAATGTGAACTGGGCGAAGGCCGTCGACAAGACGACGGGCCGCCCGATCGAAGACCCCGAGAAGCGACCGCAGCTCAATCGCTGGGCGCGCAACGTGTGCCCGAACCTCTTCGGCGGCAAGAACTGGCAGCCGATGTCGTACAGCGAGCAGACGGGCCTCGTCTACATCCCGTCCTTCAACCTCTGCATGGATATCGCGGGCAAGAACGAGGCGTACAACCCGGGCAAGTTCTATCTCGCCTCGGAGTTCGATCTCGACAAGGCGGACAGCGGCGGATTCCTCGGCGAGTTCAAGGCGTGGGACCCCGTGAAGCAGCAGGCCGCGTGGGGCATCAAGGAAGACCTGCCGTTCATCGGCGGGGCGATGTCGACGGCGGGCGGCCTCGTGTTCTATGGCAATCAGCGCGGTGATCTGAAGGCCGTCGACGCGAAGAGCGGAAAGGTCCTGTGGCAGTTCAACGTCGGGACCGGA
>QHSO01000041.1 GCA_003220475.1 Candidatus Rokuibacteriota bacterium
GCCTCGGACGGCGGCCCGGCTACTGCATCGCCCGGAGCGATTCGTCGCGGATATCGCTCCAGAGCTTGGCGCGCAGACCGACGAGCTCCGGCGATTCCATCGCGCGAGGATACGGCATCGGCAGCTCCAGCACGCTTTTGATCCGTCCCGGCCGCGCGGTCATGATCACCACGCGCGTGGAGAGCGCGAGTGCCTCGTGCAGGCTGTGCGTCACGAACACGATGGTCTTGCGCGTGCGCCGCCAGATCTCGAGCAGCCACTCGCCCATCAGCACGCGCGTCTGCTCGTCCAGCGCACCGAACGGCTCGTCCATCAGGACGATCGGCGTGTCGATGGCGAGGGCGCGGCCGATGGCCACACGCTGGCGCATGCCGCCCGACAGCTCGCGCGGGTACTTGGCGGCGAAGTCGCGCAGGCCGAGCGGGCCGAGCAGATCCGTCGCCACGCGGCGCCGGCGCGCCGCCGGCATGCCCTGCAGCTCGAGACCGAACTCGACGTTCTCGAGCGTGGTGCGCCAGGGAAAGAGCCCGGGGTCCTGGAACACCGTGGCCACGCGCCGCGGATCGGGACCGTCGACCGGCCGGCCGTCGATCGCGACGCGCCCGTCGTCGGCGCCGACGAGCCCGCCGAGGATGCCGAGCAGCGTGGACTTGCCGCATCCCGACGGGCCGATCAGCGTGCAGAACTCGCCGGTACCGACCGACAGCGAGACGTCCCGCAGCGCATCCACCGGTCCCGATGAGGTCACATAGCGCTTGGAGACCCCCTCGACGACGATCAGATCGTGCACGCCGTGCCGGGCTAGGAGGCCTTCAGGATCTCGCGCGCGATCACCAGCCGCTGGACCTCGGAGGTGCCCTCACCGATCTCCGTGAGCTTGGCGTCGCGGAAGATCCGCTCGACGGGGAATTCGGTGATGTAGCCGGCGCCGCCGTGGATCTGCACGGCCTTCGTCGCCGCCTTCATGGCGGCCTCGGAGGCGAACACCTTCGCCATGGCCGCGGCGTGCATCGCCGGCCGGCCCGAATCTTTAAGGTACGCGGCCCGCAGCAGGAGCAGGCGCGCGACCTCGACCTCGGTGGCGAGCTCGGCGATCATGCCTTGCAGGCCGTTGAACTCGGCGAGCGTCTTGCCGAACGCCGTGCGCTGCTTCATGTACTTCACGGCCGCGTCCACCGCCGCCTGCGCGATGCCGACGGCCATGGCGGCCATCGCGATGCGCCCGCCCTCGAGCACCTGCATCGCCTGCACGAAGCCCTGCCCCTCCGCGCCGAGCACGTGATCGGCCGGCACGCGTGCGTCCTCGAAGATCAGCTCGGCGGTGTCGGAGGCGTGCAGGCCAAGCTTGCGGTACGGCGTGCCGGCGCTGAAGCCGGGCGTGCCCTTCTCGACGACGAACGCGGAGATGCCCTTGGCGCCCTTGGTCGGGTCGGTGCGCGCCATGACGACCGCGAGCGCGCCGACCGAGGCGTTGGTGATGAACGCCTTGCTGCCGTTCAGCACGTAGCCGCCGTCGCGCCGCTCCGCGCGCGTGCGCAGCGCGGCCGCATCGGAGCCCGAGCCCGGCTCCGTGAGTCCCCACGCGCCGAGAATTTCGCCGTGCGCCAGGCGCGGCAGCCACTTCGCCTTCTGTGCGGGTGACGCGAAGAGGGTGACGTGGTTGGTGCAGAGCGAGTTGTGGGCCCACATAGTGATGCCGACGGAGGCGTCGCCGCGGTTCAGCTCCTCGACGATGAGGGCGTAGGAGACGTAGTCGAGCCCGGCGCCGCCGTACTCCTCGGGTACGAGCGCGCCGAGGAATCCGAGGGGACCCAGCTTGGCGACGATCGCGTGGGGAAACTCGTGGCGCTCGTCGAAGGGCGCGATCTTATCGCCCAGCTCCGCCTGTGCGAAGTCGCGCGCGACGTCGCGGACCTGCTTCTGCTCGGGCGTCAGGTCGAAGTTCACCGATCAGGCGGCCTTGCCGCGGCGGCGGCGCGCCTTGCCTCCGTGTTTGAAGAACTCCACCTGGCGCAGCCGCTTCTCGGCCTCGGCCTTGGTGTCGTACGTGCCGAACTTGCGCCCGGTCTTCTCGGACAGCACCACGTACTTGCCGCCTCGCTTCTTGATCATCGCGTCACCTCACTGCGACTTGCTCTTGAGCTCGGCCTCGTGCGCCTTGATGAACGCGCGGAGGTCGTCGGCGAGATCGAGCAGCTTCGCCCACTGCTCCTTGTAGAGCGTCACCGGGAAACGACCGAGGCCGTACACCGACACGCCGCCCTTCTCGCTCACCTTGAACGACACACCGCCGCGGCGGGCGCTCGACGCCTTGAGCGCGGCGTTCTCCGCGCGCAGTCGCTCCAGCTCGGATTCCACATCGTCGTCGGCCACGGATGTACTCCTCGCTCCGGCCGCTCAGACGGCGGCGCGGACGTGCTCGCGAACGAAGCGGACGATGTCCTGTGTCGAGGTGCCGGGCGTGAACAGCTCCTTCACGCCGATGGCCTTGAGCGCGGCGATGTCCTCGGGCGGGATGATGCCTCCGCCGAAGATCACGACGTCCTCCGCACCCTTTTCCCTCAAGAGCTCCAGCACGCGCTTGAACAGGTAGTTGTGGGCGCCGGACAGCACGCTCAGCCCGATGGCGTCGGCGTCCTCCTGAATGGCGGTGGCCACGATCTGCTCGGGCGTCTGATGCAGCCCGGTGTAAATCACCTCGAAGCCGGCGTCGCGCAGCGCGCGGGCGACGATCTTCGCGCCACGGTCGTGACCGTCGAGGCCCGGCTTGGCGACCACCACGCGCACGGTGCGCTCCGGGCTCATGACGCCGCGGCCAGCGCTTCGCGCACGCGCTCACCGATCTGGACGATCTGCGCGCGGTCGCCGGGGACGAGGGTCCAATCGAACCCCTTGCCGTCGTTGTTCCAGCGCGGAATCAGATGCAGATGGAAGTGCGGGACCGACTGGAAGGCGGCGGCGCCGTTGGCCTGCAACAGGTTCAAGCCGTCGGGCTTCACGGCCTCGCGCAGAGCCAGCGCGATCTTCTTCGCGACCGTGATGGCCGCCTGCAGATCGGCCTCGCTGGCTTCCCAGATGGTCGCCGCGTGTGTCTTGGTGACGACCAGACAGTGCCCCGCGTTGAGCGGGTTGATGTCCATGAAGACCAGCGTGCGCTCGTCCTCGTACACCTTCATCGCGGGCAGCTTGCCGTCGCGGATCTTGCAAAAGACGCAGTCGGCGCTCATACCGTCAGCGTCCACCCGTGCGTGTCCGGCAGCGTGCCGTACTGGATGCCCACGATCGTGTCGTAGAGCTTCTGTGAGAGTGCGCCGATGCGGCCGCCGTTCACGACGAGGCGCTCACCTTTGTACGCCAGCTCGCCGACGGGCGAGATGACGGCGGCCGTGCCCGTCGCCCACACTTCCTTCAGTGTGCCCTTGTGCGCGGCCGCGATGACCTCGTCGATGGTGATCGCGCGCTCCGACACGCGCAGACCCCATTCGCGCATGAGCGTTAGCGCGGTGTCGCGCGTGACGCCGGCCAGGATGGTGCCGGCCAGGGGCGGCGTGATCACCTCGTCGCCGATCTGCAGCATGATGTTCGAGGTGCCGACCTCTTCCACGTATTTGTGGTGCACACCGTCGAGCCACAGCACCTGCGTGAAGCCCTCGTGCTTCGCCTCCTCCGCCGCGTAGAGGCTGGCCGCGTAATTCGCCGAGGTCTTGGCCTCGCCGAGGCCGCCCGCCACCGCGCGGACGTAGTTGTCGATGACTTTGATCTTCGTCGGGGCGAGGCCCTCGGGATAGTAGGGTCCCACGGGCGAGAGAATCACGTAATAGATGTACTCCTTGGCCGGCCGCACGCCGAGGAACGGCTCGCTGGCGATGATCGTGGGCCGGATGTAGAGCGACGTCCCGACCGCCGCGGGCACCCACGCGCGGTCGACGTCCACCAGCGTCGTCCAGGATCGCAGGATCAGATCGGGATCGACCTGCGGGATCGTCATGCGGGCGGCCGTGCGGTTGAAGCGCTCGACGTGCTTCTGCGGCCGAAACAGCCGGATGGTGCCGTCCTTGCCGCGGAAGGCCTTGAGCCCCTCGAACAGCGACTGGCCGTAGTGGAGCACCGCGGTGGCCGGATCGAGCGAGAGCGGCGCGTAAGGCTCGACGCGCGGATCGTACCAGCCCTTCTCCTCCTGAAAGTCCGCGACGAACATGTGGTCGGTGAACACCGTGCCGAAGGCGAGATCCTTGTCCTTCGGCCGCTCCTTCTTGTTCGTCCTCTTCGTGACGCGGATCGCGTCGCTACTCATCTATGCCCCCCTCGGGGACGACGATAATGATGGCCCTTCCCTCGGCACCGCGCATCTGGACCATTCTCGTCGCCCCGTCAAAAGATGATCGGCTCGCGGTAGAGACCAAAAACTTGTCGATAGACGTCGGAGATCTCGCCGAGGCTCGCGTAATCCTTGACCGCGTCGACGAGGACGGGCATCACGTTGCCGCCGTTGCGGCAGGCGTCGGCCAGTTGTTTGAGCCGCCGCTCCACGCGGCTCATGTCGCGTGCCGCCTTGAACCGAGCCGTGCGCTCGATCTGCTCGGTCTCCACGCGCTCGTCGATGCGCAGGTAGTTGATCGGCTTCCCTTCACGCATCACGTACTTATTGACGCCCACCGTGATCTTGTCGCCGCGATCCTCCATGAGCTGATAGCGGTAGGCGGCGTCCGCGATCTCCTTCTGCGGGAAGCCGTTGTCGATCGCGGAGATCATGCCGCCCATGGCGTCGATCTGGTCGATGTAGCGCTGGGCCTGCGCCTCCATCTGATCGGTGAGCGTCTCGAGGAAGTACGAGCCGCCGAGCGGATCGATCGTGAGCGCCACGCCGGTCTCCTCGGCGATGATCTGCTGCGTGCGCAGGGCAACGGTGACCGCGTCCTCGGTGGGCAGCGCCCACGTCTCGTCGTAGGAGTTCGTGTGCAGCGACTGCGCGCCGCCGAGCACGGCGGCCAGCGCCTGAATGGCCACGCGCGCGACGTTGTTGAGCGGCTGCTGCGCGGTGGCCGAGACGCCCGCGGTCTGGGTATGGGTGCGCAGGCGCATCGACTCCGGCTTCTTCGCGCCGTAGCGCTCCTTCATGAAGCGCGCCCACATGCGACGCGCGGCGCGCAGCTTGGCGATCTCCTCGAAAAAGTCATTGTGGATGTCGAAGAAGAACGACAGGCGCGGCGCGAAGCTGTCGATGTCCAGCCCGCGCGCCAGCGCCGCCTCGACGTATCCCAGACCGTCGGCCAGCGTGAACGCCAGCTCCTGCACCGCCGTCGAGCCCGCTTCGCGGATGTGATAGCCCGAGATCGACACGGGGTTGAAGCGCGGAACGTGCCTGGCCGTGAACTCGATCATGTCGGTGACGATGCGCACCGCCGGCTCCGGCGGGCAGATCCACTCTTTCTGCGCGATGAACTCCTTGAGCATGTCGTTCTGCATCGTGCCGCCGAGGCGCTCCCAGGCCACGCCCTGCTTGTCGGCAACGGCGAGGTACATGGCGAGCGCCACCGACGCTGTGCAGTTGATCGTCATCGACGTCGTGACCTCGCCGAGCGGAATGTCGGCGAAGAGGCGCTCGAAGTCGTCGAGCGTGGAGATCGAGACGCCCTCCTTTCCCACCTCGCCGCGCGCGCGCGGATGGTCGGCGTCGTAGCCCATGAGCGCGGGCATGTCGAAGGCGGTCGAGAGTCCCGTCTGCCCCTGCGCGAGCAGGTATTTGAAGCGCGCGTTCGTGTCCTCGGGACGCCCGAACCCGGCGAACATGCGCATGGTCCACAGGCGGCCGCGATACATCGTCGGGTAGACGCCGCGCGTGAAGGGGTACGCACCGGGCTTCCCGAGGCGCTCGTCGTCGGAGCGGCCCGCGATGTCGTCCGGTGTGTAGAGGGGCTTGAGCGGGATGCCGGACAGCGTCTCGAAGCGCACGTCCCGCTCCTTCCACTCGCGTTCGCCACTCATTTCAGCACCTCGCGCGCGATCACGAGTTTCTGGATCTGCGACGTCCCCTCGTAGATCTGGGTGATCTTCGCGTCGCGGAAGTGACGCTCGACCTCCGCCTCGCGGATGAAGCCGAAGCCGCCGTGGACCTGAACGGCGTCGGTGGCGACCTTCATCGCCGTCTCCGCCGCGAAGAGCTTCGCCATCGAGGCCTCCTTCGTGTAGGGACGCCCGGCGTCCTTCAGGGTGGCGGCCTTCAGCGTTATCAGCCGCGCGCCGTCGATCGCCGTCGCCATGTCCGCCAGCATCCAGCCGATCATCTGGTGCTCGCCGATCGGCACGCCGAACGCCTTTCGCTCCCGCGCGTACCGCACCGAGCGCTCGTAGGCGCCGACCGCGATCCCGACGGCCTGCGCGGCGATCCCGATGCGCCCGCCGTCGAGCGTGGCGAGCGCGATGTGGAAGCCCTTGCCCTCGTCGCCGATCCGATTCGCGGCCGGCACGCGGCACGCGTCGAAGACCAGCTCGGCGGTGTCGGAGGCCCGAATGCCGAGCTTGTCTTCCGTCTTGCTCACGGAAAACCCCGGCGTGTTCTTTTCCACGACGAACGCGCTGATGCCCCGGTGCGCCCGCGCCGGGTCGGTCTGCGCGAACACGAGCGCGTACGACGCCTCCCGGCCGGTGCTGATGAACAGCTTGCGACCGGTGATCACGTAATCGTCGCCATCGCGCACCGCCACCGTGTGCTGGTTGCGGGCGTCCGAGCCGGCCTCCGGCTCGGTCAGCGCGAAGCAACCCAGCGCGTGGCCGCCGGCCACGGGCTTGAGGAACCGCGCGCGCTGCTCGTCGGTGCCGTACTTCCAGACGGGATCGCAGTAGAGCGAGTTGTTGACGGACATGATGACCGCGTGCGAGGCGCACGCCCTGGCGATCTCCTCGAGCGCGACGACATACGAGACGGTGTCGGCGCCGCTGCCGCCCCACGCCTCCGGCACCATGATGCCGAGCAGGCCCAGCTCGCCCATGCGCTTGACCGTCTCGTGCGGGAAGCGCGCGTCGCGGTCGATCTCCGCGGCGATGGGCGCGATGTGCTCCTGTGCAAACTCGCGCGCCATGTCGCGGATCATCGCCTGCTCGTCGGTGAGCTCGATTCTCATTTTTCGAGTAGCTTCTTGAATTCGTCCGTCAGCGCCGGCACCACCTCGAAGAGATCGCCCACGATGCCGTAGTCGGCGATCTTGAAGATCGGCGCCTCCGGATCCTTGTTCACCGCGACGATGACCTTGGACGTCCGCATGCCCGCCAGGTGCTGGATCGCGCCCGACACCCCGAAGCCGAGGTACAGCTTGGGCGAGATCGTGCGGCCCGTCTGGCCGATCTGGAAGCGGTGCGGCCGCCAGCCGGCGTCCACCGCCGCGCGCGAAGCGCCGACGGCGGCGCCGATGACCGCCGCCATCTTCTCGAGGATCACGTAGTTCTCGGGGCCCTTCATGCCGCGACCGCCGGAGATGACGGTCTCGGCCTCGGTCAGCTCCGGAAGGCCCGTGGAGACTTCCTCGCGCCGCTCGACCAGCTTCATGCGCGGGGTGGGAATCTTCACGCTGGGCTTCTCGACCTGCGCGCTCTTGGCGACCGAGGCCTCGGCCGGCTTGAAGACGTTCGGGCGCATCGTGGCGATCCACGGCGTCTTCGCCCACGTCATCTTCGCGAGCACCTTGCCCGCGTACACGGGGCGTGTCGCGACGAGCGCGTCGCCTTCCATCGCGAACCCGACGGAGTCCGCCGACAAGCCGGCGCCGAGCCGCGCCGCGAGCCGTGCGACGAACTCGCGCATGCGGCTGGTGACCGGCGCGAAGATCGCTTTCGGCGATTCCTTGGCCACGAGCTCGGCGAGCGCGGGCACCCACACCTCGCCGATGTAGGGCGCGAACGCGGCGTTCTCGAGCACCCAGACCTTCGACGCTCCCCACGCGCCGAGCTGCTTGATCCCGTCGTCGGTCGCCTTGTCGGTGAGCCACACCGCCTCGACGGTGCCGCCCGCCAGGCGGCCGGCCTCACCGAGCACCTCGGACATGACCTTCTTGGGCGCGCCCTTCCGATCGTCCTCGACGATGCACCAGTATGCGTTTGCCATGTCAGATCGCCTTCGCGTCTTCGCGCAGCGCGCGCACGAGCTCTTTCACCGCGTCCTTGACCTCGCCCTGGATGATCCGCCCCGGCGGCCGCGCCGGCAGCGCTTCGAGCTTCTTCACCATGAGCTGCGGTGCGCCGGGGGTGAGCCCCAGGTCGCCAGGCTTCACGTCCTTGATCTCCTTCTTCTTCGCGCCCATGATCCCCTTCAGCGTCGGATATCGCGGCTCGTTGAGACCCTTCTGCGCCGAAAGCACGGCCGGCAGCGGAATGTCGAAGACCTCGAGCCCGCCCTCGACCTGACGACCGACGCGCACGGTCTTCGCATCGGCGTCGACGGCCTCGTCCATGATCCACGACGCGCACGGCCAGTCGAGCACCTCGGCCAGCTGCGCACCGACCGCGCCCATGTCGTCGTCGATCGCCTGCCGTCCGCACAGCACGAGCGCCGGTTGCTCTTGCTTGATCACCGCGGCCAGCGCCTGCGCGGTCGCAAGCGTGTCGGCGTTGGCCCAGGCTGGATCGTTGAGGTGGATCGCGCGATCGCAGCCCATGGCGAGCGCCGAGCGCAACGCCTCCTTCACCCGATCCGGGCCCAGCGACACGGCGACGACCTCGCCCTGGCCACGCTTTTCCTTGATGCGCAGCGCTTCCTCGATCGCGAACTCGTCGTAGGGCGAGACGATCCAGGTGATGCCGGCGGTGTCGATGGCCTTGGGGTCGGCACCGCTGATCTTGACCTGCGTCGCGGTGTCCGGCACCTGTTTGACGGCGACGACGATCTTCATGAGGTCGCTCCTCGCTCGGAGTGCTCGTAGTGCAGTTCGCGGGTGATCCGGAAACGATCGCCAGGGATGAAGACACGGTCGAATACGACCGGCGCGCCCGTCGGGTCGTAGGAGACGCGCTCGGACTCGAAGGCGGGCACCCCCGGGCGGCAGCCGAGCTCACGCGCCTCGCGGCGGCCCAGGCGCACCGCCGACACGCTCTCGCGCGCGCGCTCGATCGTGATGCCCAGCTTGAACTCGAGCACCTGCCGCAGCGGTGTGGTGCCGAGATCGGCCTTCAGCACTTCCTCGCCGACGGGAACGGCCAGGAAGGAGCGCTGCAGGCTCATCGGGTGCCCGTCGACCAGCCGCAGCCGCTCGAGCTGCACCACGCGGGCGCGCGCCGGCAGGCCGAGCGCATCCGAGACGCGACGGTCCGCGCGAGCCACACGCCCGCCAAGTAGCCGCGTGGTGACATGCTCGCCCTGCGCGGATAGATCACCCGCGAACCGACGCAGCTGAAGGATGTCGTAGTCGATCGAGGGTGCGGCCACGAAGGTGCCGAGACCGTGGCGGCGCGCGATGAGATTCTCACGCTCGAGCAGCTCCAGCGCCTGGCGCAGCGTCATCAGGGTCACGCCGAAGGACTTCGCGAGCGCCCGCTGGTTGTCGAGCCGGGTGCCGGGCATGAGGCGGCCGCCATGAATGCGGTCGCGCAACGACTCGGCGATGCGGTGATACCGCGGCACCCGTGCGTTCACGCCGACTCCTGTGTCGGTGTTCTAGAACTCCGCGCGAAAGACCACGCCGCCGGGGCGCCGACAGAGCTCGTGAGAGCAACGACGAAAGGAAGTTAGGCGCGACGGCGAATACGCAAGGCATTGTACGGCGCGGGCCCCGGGCCTGCAAGAGCCGCGCGCCGCCGGCGGCCGAGCCCGGCCAGGGTAATCGCCTGGATGGGCTGCGTAAAACAGGACAACAAAGCGCCGTCGATTGAGCAACGCCGTGCACTGCCGCAACGGGTGCCCGCGCAAAAACCCTCGTAAATCGCCGGGGTCGGGTCCGGTACGACGATTGCTCTTGGTCTGAGGCGAGCGTGCGAACGGACCCGCGGCTCGGCCGAGAGGCTGGGGCCGCTTCGCTCAAACCGCCGCCTGCTCGACCGCGCTCACCCGCCCCTGTGAGCGCGGTCTTTTTTTCGCCGCTGCTTACGTCGCCTCGCTCAGGCGACGGCTCAGCGCGACGAGGGCGTCGAGCTTGCCGCGGGCGGCGCCGGAATCGATCGATTGCGCGGCCACGGCGACGCCTTCCTTCAGATCCCGACCGCGCCCGCCGGCCACCAGCGCGGCCGAGGCATTCATCAGCACGATGTCGCGCCGGGGACCGGCCTCGCCGTCGAGCACTGCGCGAATGATCTCGGCGTTCTGCTCGCGGTCACCGCCGGCGAGGTCCTTGATCGACGCCTGCGACATGCCGAAGTCCTCGGGCCGCACGGTATACGTGCGCACCGCGCCCTCGCGCACCTCCGACACGCGGCTCTCACCGGTGTTGGAGATCTCGTCCAGGTTGTCCGCGCCGTGCACGACGAAGGCGCGCACGGTGCCAAGCTCCGCCAGCACGCGCGCGAGCGGCTCGGTGAGCGATGCCGTGTACACGCCGATGATCTGCGCGTTCGCGGCGGCGGGGTTGGTGAGCGGGCCCAGCATGTTGAAGACCGTGCGCACACCCATCTCGCGGCGCGCCGGCATCACGTGTTTCATCGCCGTATGCAGGAGCGGGGCGTAGAGAAACCCGATGCCGACCTCCTCGATGCAGCGCGTGACCTTGTCGGGCGGCAGATCCAGGTTGATGCCGAGCGTCTCGACGACGTCGGCGGAGCCGCAGAGCGAGGAGACGGAGCGGTTACCGTGCTTGGCGACTCTGAGACCCGCGCCGGCCACCACGAACGCCGTGGCCGTGGAGACGTTGAACGTGCCGGTGGCATCACCGCCGGTGCCGCAGGTGTCGATCAGCATCTCGCGGTCGGTGCCGCTGAGCCCGGCCACGTCGTCGCCGCGTGCACGGATGCGGACGACCTTCTGGCGCATCACCTGCGCGAAGCCGATCAGCTCCTCGACGGTTTCGCCCTTCATGCGCAGCGCCGTGAGGAACGCGCCGATCTGCGCGCCGGTCGCGGCACCCGACATGATGGCTTCCATGGCCGCCGCCGCCTCGATGCGCGTGAGGTCGCGCCGGTCCACCAGCGCACGGAGCGCCTCGGTGATGATCGGGCTCGTCATGGCGTCGGGCCGCCCACGAGAATCGTCGTCGGCGCGACGCCGGCGAGCTTGACGTGCAGTCGCCACGGCGGCGGGCCGACCTGCTCGAGCGGAAACGTCGCGAAGGTGCTCCCCTCGATCCGGCTCGGTCCCTCGCCCACCGGCACGCCGACGCCGACGCCGGTGCCGATGCCGACGCCGCGCCCGATCGAGGCGCCGCCGACGCCGACGCCGATCGTCGGTCCCGGACCGGTGACCACCGGCGCGTTCTCGATGCTCTGCGCGCGGACCGCGTTGCCGTCGCTTCTGACGATCCAGATGTCTTCGAGGCGGCGATGGTCGGTGTCGATCTCGATCCGCAGACGATCGGCGAGCATCTGATAGCCGGCGGATATCTTCGCGCCGGCGGGCTGCTGCTCGGGCTTGTAGGGCAGCGTTGCGCGAGCGCACCCGGCCAGCATCACGACGACCGCCGCGATTGCGAGGTACGGTTTCATGCGCTCAGCGTACAGGCCGAGCGTGATAAGGTCGAGCCTCCACGTCCCACAGGAGGTCGGCCAATGCGCGGCATCGTGTTCCTCGGCAATCGCAAGCTCGAGATCCAGGAGTTCCCCGATCCGACACCCGGACCCGGCGAAGTCGTTCTGGAGATGAAGGCGTCGGGTATGTGCGGCAGCGATCTGCATCCCTATCGCGCCGCGGGCAACGCCGCGGCCGCGCTCGGGCTCGGCGCCGGCGGCCCCGTCATCGCGGGTCACGAACCGTGCGGCATCGTCGCGGCCGTCGGCGCCGGCGTCGATCCCGCGCTGGTCGGTCAGCGCGTGATGAACCATCACTACAAGGGCTGCGGCCGGTGCAAGCATTGCCGCGTCGGCTGGTCCCAGCTCTGCCGCGCCGGCATCACCGTATACGGCATGACGGGCCATGGCGGTCACGCGCGCTACATGAAAGCGCCGGCGTTCACGTGTGTGCCGCTGCCGGACGAGCTCTCGTTCGAAGAGGGCGCGTCGGTGTCGTGCGGCACGGGCACCGCCTACGGCGCGCTGAAGCGCATCGATGTCTCGGGGCGCGACACGCTCGCGATCTTCGGGCAGGGCCCCGTGGGTCTCAGTGCGACGCTGCTCGGGCGCGCGATGGGCGCGCGCGTGATCGCCATCGACATCGTGCCGGAGCGGCTCGCGCTGGCGCGCGACCTCGGCGCCGAGCACGTGATCAACGCGCGGGACGCCGATCCGGTCAAGGTCGTTCACGACCTCACGCGTGGCGAAGGCGCCGAGACGACGATGGATTGCTCCGGCTCGTCGGAGGGACGGCTGGGCGCGCTGCAGGCGGCCGGCACCTGGGGCCGCGTGGCGTTCGTGGGCGAGGGCGGACAGACGACGATCGACGTCAGCAAGCACATGCTCCGGCGTCAGCTCACGGTACACGCCTCGTGGACGTTTTCGGCAGTGGGCCAGCAGGAATGCGCGCGCTTCGTGGCCGATCGCAAGCTTCCGCTCAAGCGCCTGCTCACGCACCGGTTCCGGCTGGAGCAGGCGGACGAGGCCTACCGGCTCTTCGACACGCAAACGACCGGCAAAGGCGTGTTCATGTTCTAGAGCATCAGCCGGTCTTGCGCGCCTGCAGGTGCAGGCCCGAGAGGATGGAGCGGCTTTCGGGAATCTCGTCGAGCCCTTTGAATGGCAGGTCGAAGACCTGCCGCGAGGCGATGAATATCATCGCGAAGTTCACGGCCGCCGCCGCCACGTGCAGCACCGGCAGCGCAAGATACTCGAGCATCCGATCGCTCGCGGCGTGTAGCCATTCCGTTTCGCGACGGAAGTCCTCCAGCGGCCCCGCCCACCACGAACCGCGCGCCATCGCCGCCGCACGCGTCGTCCCCTCCGCCGTCAGAGGCCGACGCGAGAGGAACGCTATCATCGACGGCGTCCCATACTGTCCAAACAGGAACCATGTCAGGCCGCGCACGCCGATCCAGCCGCAGGTGGCCACGACGATCGTTCCCGCCCGTTGCTCGGCGAGCCACGGCAAGAGCGCCGACACGATCTCGCGGTAGAGGAACATCACTTCGAAGAAACCCACGAACACCTCGATGGCGATCATCTGGGCGATATACCGGAGTTGCCGTGTGCGCGCCGCGTCGATCATCGCCTGGATGCAGGCGAAGCTGCCCATCACGAGCAGCAGCAGGAAGACGAACAGCACGACGCCGGTCGGACGCGCGGGCTCTGGCGTCTCCGCCAGTCGGGTGAGCACGTCCGTGACCGCGGGGAAGAGCACGTGCGAGAACACCGTGGCCTCGAGCACGCACCAGAGGACGAGCGCCAGGAACGCCACCCAGGGCACGCCGGGCTGGAAGTAGCGCTGGCCCACGCGGGTCATCATGAATGGCATCGTCGCAACCGTGCGCAGCGCTTCGACGACCAGCCGCACGAGGAACCCGACGATGACCAGCATCCAGCCGCAGGCGACGGCGACGCAGCGCACGAGGCCCGTCCAGTAGAGCCACGTGGCCCGCGCGGCGTCCCACCACGCCAGCAGCATGGCCGACATGAAGTGCACGCGCGCATTGCGGAAGGGCAGCGTGTAGACGGACAGCTGCGTGCACCACAGTGCCATCACCGCCAACAGTGCGGGCAGCAGCAGCAGCACGCACTTGGCGGCGGTCACCCACATCGACGGCGAGCGCATGAAGAAGTCCATCAGGACCTGCTGCGTGCGCGGAATCCAGACGATCGGCGCCAACAGCAGTCCGATCAGCTCCTGCCACTGTTGCGGGAACGAGCTGATGAGCTCCTCCACCGCTCGACCTCCCTCGCGTCGCCGTCAGGGCGACTCTGACTTCTTCTTCTTCTCGGGCTGAGCGCCCTTCTCCCCTTCGGCGTCCGCGAGCACCGGGATCACGGGCGCGGTGACCGCGCGCCCGCCGGCATACGAGACGCGAACGATCTTCGGCGTCGACGACTTCGGCGCGGCCAGCTGCTGCGCGACCAGGCGCGCCGCCTCGCGATCGTAGCGGCGCAGCACGCGCACGACGTATTGTCGCGTCTCCCGGTACGGCGGGATGCCGCGATGGCTGATGACGGCCTGCTCGCCGGCGTTGTAGGCGGCGAGGGCGAGCGGCACGTTGTTGTGGAAGCGCGCCATGAGTCGCTTGAGATGGCGCACTCCTCCATCGATGTTGTCGCGCGGATCGAACGAGTCCTGCACGTCGAGGTCGGCCGCCGTGGCCGGCATGAGTTGCATGAGCCCCTCCGCGCCGCGGCGCGAAACCGCGCGGGCGTTGAACTGCGACTCGACGGCCACGATGGCGGCGACGAGCTTGGGCTCGACGCCGTAGCGCGTGGCGACCTCGACGATATGGGTGTTGATGTCGACCGCCGAGGGGCTTGACGCGGACTCCTCGGCGACGACCTCGACATCGTGCTCGGTCGCGTACGCGCTCTGCAGCCGGGAGCCGGCGTAGGCGGCGCTCATGACGAGCACCAGCACGCCGAGTCCCAGCGCGTGTCGCTTCAGCGACTCCGCGGTGGTCGGCCGTCTTCCGCGAGCAAACTGGCCCATAGCACCGTGCGCGGGCACGGTGGCCTCTGTTGAGCAACAGGGGTGCCAGACCCGCGCCCGGCGGCGCGAACCCCGCGTTTTGTCGTGAGTTGCGCCCCGGCCTGGTCAGGACTCGACCGGGCCGGCGGCGTCGCGGTGGTGACGTTCGGGCCGTTGAGGCGTGTCAGCGTGCCTTCTTGCGGCGCGCCGCGGGCCGAAATGGCGCGGGCTCAGAGTCCCAGATACGCCTGCTTCACGTGCTCGCTCTGTTGCAGCGCGGCGCGCGGACCGTCGAGAACGATGCGGCCGTTTTCCAGCACGTAGGCGCGATGGGCGAGCGCCAGTGCGCGCGCGACGTTCTGCTCGACGAGCAGAATCGTGGTGCCGTCCGTGTTGATCGTCGCGAGCGTCTCGAAGATGAGCTTCACCATCACGGGCGCGAGCCCGAGGCTCGGCTCGTCGAGCAGCAACAGCCGCGGGCACGCCATCAGCGCGCGGCCGATGGCGCACATCTGCTGCTCGCCGCCGGAGAGCGTGCCGGCCAGCTGGCGCTCGCGCTCGCGCAGCCGCGGAAACAGCGCGAAGACGCTCGCCAGAGCGTCGGCACGCCGCGCGCGGTCGCGGGCGCCGAGCTCGAGGTTTTCGCGCACGCTGAGCGTCGGAAACAGCTGGCGACCTTCCGGCACGTGCGCGATGCCGCGGGCGACGACCTCCGACGGCGCGCGGCCGTCGATGCGCTCGCCGTCGAGCTCGATGCGCCCGCGGCGCACCGGCAATAGCCCGGTGATCGCGCGCAGCGTCGTCGTCTTGCCGGCGCCGTTGCCACCGATCAGCGCCACCACCTCGCCCGCACGCACCTGCAGCGACACCTCGTGCACGGCCACCAGATCGCGGTAGCCAGCCTCGATGCTATCGAGACGGAGCAGCGACATATTCCTCGCCGAGGTACGCCTCGACCACACGCGGGTGGTTGGCGACGGCGGCCGGCGCGCCCTCGGCGACGATCTCACCGAAATTCAGCACGACGATGCGATGCGAGAGTGCCATGACCGCGCGCATGTTGTGCTCGGTTATTAGAATCGAGACGCCGCCGCGATGGATCTCTCGGATGAGCGCGACCACGCCGGCGATCTCCGTCGCATTCAGCCCGGCCATCACTTCGTCCAGCAGCAGCAGCGCCGGCTCGGTGGCCAGCGCACGCGCCAGCTCCAGGCGCTTGCGCTCGGCGAGCGTCAGGCCGGCGGCCGGCTGCGCGGCCTTGGCTCCCAGCCCCAGCCGCTCGACGATGGCGCGCGCGTGCGCGCGCGCCCGCGGCGCCGCCGGATGACGAGCGAGCGCACCGACCATCACGTTGTCGAGCACGCTTAGCCGCGGAAACGGGCGCACGATCTGGAACGTGCGCGCCAGCCCGCGTCGGCAGATCGCGTGTGGCGACTGGCCCAGCAGCGAGCCGCCGCGGAAGCGGATAGCGCCCGCGTCGGGCCGCAGAAAGCCCGACAGCAGGTTGAAGACCGTCGTCTTGCCCGCGCCGTTCGGGCCGATCAGCCCGAGCACCTCGCCCTCGGCCATCGCGAGGTCGAGCCCGGCCACGGCGTGCACGCCGCCGAAGTGCTTCGAGAGACCGCGCGTCTCGAGCAACGGCGCGCTCATCTGTTGACGTGGGGGGCCCCGAGATGGCCCCCCACACCCCCCAACGCTCGGAGCGCCCCGAGTGAATCGGGGCGTTCCTCGGCCACGCGCTCGCTCATCGTCTGAACAACCGGGCCAGCCGCGGATAGGCGCCCTCGGGCAGGAAGAGCACGACCGCGATCAAAAGCAGGCCGTACACCACGAGGTGCGCGCCGTGCCAGCCGCCCTGGGCGAAGTAATAGCGCGCCAGCTCGGCGAGTGGGCTCAGGATGAACGAGCCGAGGATCGGGCCGAGCACCGTGCCGGCGCCGCCGACGATGGCGCGGATGATGATCTCCACCGAGAGCGGGATGCCGAACACCGAGGCCGGCTGCAGCGAGAAGAGATAGAAGGCGTAGAACGCGCCGCCGATGCCGGTGAGGAACGACGACAGCATCATCGCAAGCATCTTGTAGCGAAAGGTGTTCACGCCCAGCGCCTCGCACGCGCTCTCGTCCTCGCGGATGGCGCTCAGGTACACGCCGAAGCGCCGTCGCTCGAGCCAGGCCACGATGCCGGTGACCGCGAGCATCATCACGAGCGCGACGTAGTAGTACGCGCGCGCGTCCTGGAACTGGAACTGCCGCGGATCGCCGGTGAACGTGATGTAGTAGCCGACGGCACCGCCGAGGGCCTCGGTGTTGGAAACGATGATGCGGCACATCCCGAGCCAGGGCGTGACGCCGCGTTCGACCGACAGGAGCGCCGCAGTATAGGCGCCGATGCCGAGAAACGCCGCGTGGCCGGCCGAGAGCTGGCCCGCGTATCCGCCGACGATGTTCCACGCCTGCCCGAGAAATCCATAGAAGAAGATGAGCGTGAAGAGTGTGACCGCGTAGGAGCCGAACACCGAGGGCACGAGTGGAAGCATCGCGAGCAACGCCACCGCGGCGGCGATCGCGACGCGTCTCACGCCGTCACGACGCGCGCCGGCCGAAGATGCCGGCCGGCCGGAACAGCAAGATCAGCACGAGCAGCGAGAAGCTCACCAGCTCCTTGAGCGACGGCTTGAGGAACACCGCGCCCAGCGACTCGGCGACGGCGACGATCAGCCCGCCGACGAAGGCGCCGAGCAGGCTCCCCATGCCGCCGATGATCACGATGTTGAACGACGCGACGGACAGCTGCAGCCCCATCGGCGGCTGAAACGGCAGCAGCGGCGCCACCAGCGCTCCCGCCGCCCCCACGCACGCGGCGCCGACGCCGAAGGCGACGGCGTAGACGCGGCGAACGTCGGTTCCGATCACGAGCGCTCCGTACGGGTTGTCGGCGGCGGCACGGATGGAACGGCCGACGTCGGTGCGGTACAGGAACAGCGAGAGCAGCAGCGTGAGCAGCACGGCCACGGCGAAGGCGATCAGACGCGCCACGTCGACGAACACCGGCCCGAGCCAGACGGTGGACTGCGCGAGCGCGCTGCGCACGCGCTGCGGCTCGGGGCCGAAGAGCAGCAGCGCGAGGTTCTCGAGCACCAGGGCCACGCCGAGCATCAATAAGATTTGCATCTCGTGCGGCGCATCGACGATCCGCTGCACGAGCACGCGCTGCACGACGAAGCCCAGCACGAACAGCGCGGCCGCGCAGACGACGAAGCCGAGGTAGGGATCCACCCCGCCCCGCGTCGCCATGAGCCACGCGAGGTACATGCCCCACACCATCATGTCGCCGTGGGCGAAGTTCACCACGCGCATGACGCCGAAGATCAGCGTGAGCCCGACGGCCATCAGGCTGAACACGCCGCCGAACAGCACGCCGTTGAGCAGACCCTGCGCGACGAGCGTCGCGTCGATCGCGTCAGGCCTTGGGGCGCGGGAACACGAACTTCTGCAGCGCGGCGTCCTTCGGCCACACGGCCACGGGCTTGGCCTTGAGAATCTGGATCATGGTCGGGATCGCGTTGGGGTTGTCGCCGATCTCGTTGAAGTGGACCGGGCCGCCGTACTGCATCAACCCCGCCGTGTAGCTGGTCTTCTGGATCGCCTCGACGATCGCGTCGGGATCGTCGAGCTTCGCCGCTCGCTCGAGCACGTCGGCGATCACAAAGACGGCGTCGTACGAGTAGCCGGAGTTCGTGTCGAAGAGCCGGCCGCCCGACCGCTTCTGGTAGTCCTCGGCCAGGCGCTGCGTCTTCGGGCTGCGAAAGTTCGGCCACGGATTGCTGGCCATCACGTACTCGAGATCCTCTTTGAGCGCGGCGATCTGGCCGGCTTCGTACAGTCCCGGACTGCCGGGACCGACGATGCCGAGCGACTCGATGCGCTGCTTGCGGATCTCGGGCAGCAGCAGCAACGCGCTGGCCGGCCGCGTGATCGGCGAGATCACATCGGGTTTGAGCGCCTTCAACCGCGCGACCTCCGTCGAGAGATCCGACGGCGGCTCGGGCCATGGGATGACGTCGTCCTCCAGCAGCGTCCACGGCGGCTTGGCGGCCTTGTAGGCGGCGAGAAAACCGCGCGACTGGTTGACGCCGAACAGGTCGTTGCAGTGCATGAGCGCGACGCGCTTGGGCGTCACCTTCGCTTCCGCAAAGATCTCCGTGAAGTACTGCACCGCCTTGCGGCCGAACGTCGAGCCCGTGGGAAAGTTCCGATAGACGTACTGGACTTTTTGCTGACCCTCCTTCACCGACCTGGCGACGTTGGCGGTGATCGGATCGGCCGCCGCGATGTCGATCAAAAACGGCACGCGCTTCTGCTGCGCGACCGAGACCATCGCTGCGGTGCTGCCGGAGTCGAACGAGCCGAGCAGCATCTGCGCGCCCTGGTTGACGAGGCGCTCGGCCTCGATGCGGCCGTTCTCGGGCTTGCTCTGCGTGTCCCCCAGCAGCAGCTCGAGCGGCATTCCGCCTTTGCTCTTGATGCCGCCGCCGGCGTTGACGGCCTCGACGGCGAGCTGCGCGCCGAGCCGACACGCCTGCCCGGGCTCCGCGAGCGGTCCGGTGACCGGATGCACGGCGGCGATCCGAAACGGCTTCGGCTGCGCGCGCAGCGGTCGCGGCGCGCCGGCGATGGCGCCACCGGCGAGCGTGGCCTTGAGGAACGTGCGGCGCGTGAGCGGCGAGGACGTCATCGGATCCTCCTCGGAATGTGTAGGCGGATTATAAGCTCACGTATACTGCGACGACCATGACAGCAGGCGTGCGCATCGGTGTCCTCGTACCGCCGGGCAATCCGACGGTCGAGCCCGAGCTCTACCGAATGGCGCCGCCCGGCGTCACGATCCACTTCGCGCGGCTCGACCCGGGCGATGCGCCCGGCGATCCCGGCAGCCGCACGGCACAGCACGACCGCACACGCGCATACCTCGATAGCGTGCCGGTGGTGATGCGTGCGCTCGCGCAGGTTCGCCCGAGCGTCGTCGTCCACGCCCACACCGCGTCGAGCTATGCCAACGGGTTCGCCAACGAGCCCGCGCTCGTCGAGCGGCTGGCGTCGCTCGCCGGCGCGCCCGCGGTGACGGCCGCCGGCGCCGTGCGCGCGGCGCTGCAGCACCTGGGTGTCAAGCGCGTCGCGCTCGGGACGCCGTACCAGGAGAGCGTGAGCCGTCAGGGCCGCGCCTACTGGGAAGCCGCCGGCTTCGAGATCGTCGGCTATCGCCGACTGGGCGACGTCGGCTCGATCTACGACGAGACGGAGGAGCGCGCATACGAGCTGGCGCGCGGCGTCGACGTGCCGAACGCCGACGCCGTGCTGCTGAGCGGCACCGGACTGCCGACGATCGGTGTGCTCGAGCGCCTGGAGCAGGAGCTCGGCAAGCCGGTGGTGAGCAGCATCCAGGCGTGTCTCTGGCGAGCGCTGCGCGCGGTGGATCGCCGCGAGGTGATCGACGGCTTCGGCCGGCTGCTGCGCGACGGCGCGCGCTGACGCCGCGCGCCGGTCAAAAGCTCCACGCGCCGCCCGGTCAGCAATTGATCAGCTGCGTCGCGCGCGTGGACCTCAACTGCGCGCGGGATAAAACCTCGCGCCCTCTGGCACTCCGCTTGAACTACTTGGAGGCCATGAGGAAACGCCGGGCCGCCTCATCGCCATCACTCCGCGGTGTGCACGTGTTCGTCGTCGACGACGAGCCGCCGAGCCTCGAGCTGGTGAGCAAGCCGCTCGAGTACCATGGCGCGCTCGTTACCACGTGTCGCACGCTGCAGGCGCCGCGGCTGATGTCACACGTGATGCCCAACGTCGTGGTGATGGAAGTGCCGACCGCCGACGATCGCGCCGATGCGCTGGTCCGTCGCATTCGCGCCGCCGCCGCCCAGCATCGCAAGCCGGTACCCACGATCGCGCTGATGCCGCGTGCCTCGCGACGGCGGGCGGCCGACGGCTTTCACGCGAGCTTGCGCCAGCCGTTCCACGTGCGACAGCTCTGCTCGATGATTCTCGACGCGGCGAACTCGCGCTAACCACCGCATCGCGCGCGTGCTGCGCCTCCTGCGCGGTCGCCGCGGCCTACCCTGTCGTCGCCTCAGCGTGCCGCGAGACCGTCGTAGCAGAAGCGTGCCATCCGCCCGATCAGCTGCGCCGCGGCGGCGAAGCCCGGCGTGCCGTCGGGCAGTGCCGCCGGCACGCGGTCGGTGTAGGCGGTCAGGATGCACAGCGGGCGGTCGTCCTTGAAGAGAATGCCGGCGTCCATGTAGCCGCGCGCGCCGGTGCCCGTCTTGTGCGCCACCTTCGTGCCCAGCGGCAGCAGCGACGGCAGGCGTGTCTTGAGCTTCTGCCAGGAGAGGATGTCCAGGCCGAGGCGGCAGAGGTCCGGCGTGCTGCCCAGCCGCGCGGCGACGGCGGGATCGTTCGTGCCCTTGAGGATCAGCTCCAGCAACAACCCCTGGTCATTCGGAGTCGTCGTCGTCACCTGGTCGAGCGGGTGGTCGGGCGCCATCTTGGGCGGAATGCCGTAGCGGTGGATCGTCGCCGTCATGCCCACGGTCTCGCACCAGCGCTGCACGTTCGGCAGGCCGACGAGATCGGTCACCATGCCGGTGCACGTGTTGTCGCTGACGATGATCATCATCACGATCGCGTCGCGCAGCGTCACCCAGAAGCCGGGCGTGAGGTGCTGGAACGTGCCCGAGTCGTTGTTCTGATAGCGCGCCTCGACCGTCAGCCGCTGGTCGAGCGCGAGCTTGCCCGCGTGCACGGCCGCCAGCGCCGCCATCATGATCGAGACCTTGCGCGTGCTGGCCGAGGGCACGGGGACGTCGCCGTGCCGATCGGCGCGCGCGCCCGTCGCGACATCCTTGAGGTACCAGCTCGCGTGGAACGGTACCGCGTCGCACAGCGCATCGAGACGTTCGACCAGCTCTCGCATGGTTACCTCCGCTCCAGCCATACGTTCCAGAAATGCATGTACGGTCCGGGCACGTAACCCTGGACGTCCTTGCGCCGCGCGTCGAGTCGGAAATAGTCGCCGAGACGGATGCGCGCGGCGTCCGCATAGAAGATGTTCTGGATCTTCTCCCACGTCGCGGCGCGCTTCTTGACGTCGAACTCGCGTCCCATGACCTGCAGCAGCGTCTCCTTCTCGGGGTTGCACCACCAGCCGGGCCACTCGCACAAGACTTGAGGGGACACCGTCGGCTCGGGCACGAACACGAAGGCCGTGCTGAACGCGTCCCAGAGCTCGCCCTTGTTGCGCCGCTGCACCACGGTGGCCCAGTCGGAGACTTGCAGGTCGATCTTGAAGCCGACCTCTTCGAGCTGGCTCTTGGCGACGAGCGCGGGCTTGTAGTGGTGCTCGTATTCGGTCGTGACGAGCCACCGCACCGGCTGACCCGCGTAGCCGGCTTCTTTCAGCAGACGCTTGGCCTTCTCGCGATCGTGCTGGTTGTACGCGGCGGCGCCGACGCGCGAATGATAGGGCTGCTCCTGGAACACGATGCCGGGATCCAGCCGATAGAATTCCTTGTGTCCGAGGCCCGCGAGCATCAGCGTCTCCACGTCGAGCGCGGCCTGCATGGCCTGGCGCAGGCGCTTGTCGGTCATGAGCCCCTGCTTGGTGTTCAGCACGATGGTCGCCCATCCGTAGGGCTTGACGACGACGGGCTCGACGCCCGGCGTGCCCTTGATGCGATCGTACTGATCCGGCTTGATCTGCTGGATGTAGTGATACTCGCCGGTGACGATGCCGGCCTGGCGCGTGGCGTAGTCCGGCACGGGCAGGAAGAGCAGCTCGTCCACGTGGGCGACGCGCTGGCCGGCGAGGCCGTTGGCGGGCTCGCCGCGCGCCGCGTAGCCGTCGAAGCGCGCGAGCTTGATGTGGCGATCGGGTCGGTGCTCGACGAACTTGAACGGTCCGGTGCCGACGTAGTCCTTCAGTTGGCCCTCGCCCGTCGCGTCGACGATCTCCTTTGGATAGATGAACGCGGCGCTGTCCACCTGCGCGAGGATCGTGAGCAACGCGCTCGACGGCTCTTTGAGCCGGATCTCGACGCTGAGCGGGGCCTTGGCCTCGACCGCCTCGACATTCTTGAAGACGGCCTTGCCCGCGCTGGCCACCGCGCCCCAGCGCTTGAGAGAGGCCACGACGTCGGCGGCGCCGAGCGTCTTGCCGTTGTGGAACTTGACGTTGTTGCGCAGATGCACGACGTAGCGCTTGCCGCCGTCGAGCGCCTCGGCGCGCTCGGCCAGCAGCGGCACCGGCTGATACTTCGCGTCCAGCGCGAAGAGCCCTTCGTAGACGTTGATCACGATCTCGCGCGTGATGACGGCCGTGGTCGCGTGCGCATCGAGCGTGGGCGGCTCGCCGATGAGCGCTACGCGCAGTACCCCGCCTTTGCCCGCCGGTTTGGCCGGCGCCTGAGCCTCGGCGGCCGTCGTCGCGTAAACCGCCACGATGAGCAAAATCACGAGCGCGAGCGCCCGGGGGACACGGTGCATGTGTCGCTGCCTCCTGTGGGCCACGTACGATACCGCGGTCCGCCCCCGGCCGAAAGCGATAGAGTGTCGGCGATGAGTGGCGGGCTGGTGATCCACGGCGCGACCATCGTCACCGGCGACGACGCCGGCACGCTCTATCCCGACGGCGCCCTCGTCGTCGACAACGCACGCGTCGGCGCGGTGGGACCCGCCACGGAGGTTCTCGCACGGCACGCGTCGTTCGAGCGCGTCGAGGCGCGCGGCCGCGTGATCCTGCCGGGGTTCGCGAACACGCACACGCACCTGCCGCGTGTCCTGGCGCGCGGGATCTACGAGGATCTTTCGCCGCCCCACACGCCGCCGTTCACCGGCGGCCTCGCGCCGTTGCCGCTGCCGTCGCTCTCGGCCGACGAGGAGCGCCTCATGGCGACGCTCGGCGCGCTCGAGGCGATTCGCAGCGGCACCACGCTCGTCCTCGAGGAGGGTGCAGAGCTCGACCGCTACGCGGACGCGCTCGCGGCGACGGGCTTGCGGCTCGTGCTCTGCGAGCGCGCGTGGGACCGTGCGCGCGCGTCCATCGGCCAGCCGGGGCCATTCGAGCAGGACGCCACGCTGGCGGAGACCGGCCTGGCGCGCGCCCGAGCGCTGCACGCGCGCTGGCATGGCCGCGACGGCCGCGTGAGCGTCGGCGTCGCCGCGTGGGCGCCCGATGTGTGCTCGCCGGAGCTGCTCGGGCGCGTGCGCAAGCTGCAGGACGAGCTCGGCACCGTGACGACGATCCACCTGAGCCAGGTCCGGGGCGAGGTGGCGGCGATCCAGCAGCAGCGCGGCGTGACGCCGACCGAGTATCTCGCGCGCTGCGGGCTGCTCTCGCCACGCCTGATTGCCGCGCACTGCCGCTGCATGAGCGCCGAGGAGGAGCGCACGCTCGGCGCCGCCGGCGCCGCCGTCGCGATCAATCCGGCGATCGCGGCACGCCGCGGGCTCGCCGCGCGCATCGACGAGCTCGAGCGCGCCGGCTGCCTCATCACGCTCGGCACCGACAACATGGCCGAGGACATGGTCGAGGTCGTGCGCACCGCGCTGTTCATGGAGCGCGTGCGCCGCGCTGACGGCCGCCGGCCGACACCGGAAGCGGCCCTGACATGGGCGACGCGCAACGGCTACCGCGCGCTCGGCGTCGCCGACGGCGGCTGGCTCGCGCCGGGCAATCGCGCGGACTTCATCGTCGTCGACTTTCGGCGGCCGCACCTGACGCCGGGACTGCGTCCAGTCTCCTGCTTCGTGCATCAGGGGCAGGCCGCCGACGTCGAGTCGGTGATGGTGGATGGACGCTGGCTCATGCGCAACCGCCGCGTCCTCACGCTCGATGAGCCGGCCATCGTCGCCGAGGCCGAGCGCGTGGCGCGCGCGGCGTGGTCGCGCCTGTTCGCCGAGCGGCCGGATCTGCCCCGGCCGGCCGGCTTCGACCTCTCGCCGCGCTAGTCTCGCGGCCGGCCAGCAACAGCGAAGCGCTGGTCTCGAACTCGCGGCCGGCATTCGCTGCGCGCCGGCGGCGCGCTCCTGAGCTTCTCGAGCGTGCTGCGACGCTCTTCGTCCACGCGCTCCACCGCGCTACCAACCAGGCCGTTCGGCATCGCCCGCCCACGCGAGCCCCACGTGCACGCGCGCCGCCCGTCCAGCTCATGCGCTTCCTGGCGCCGCCGCAGCCGTCGAGCGACCAGCCCGGCGGCGCGGCGTCGATCGGGCGCGGCTGGGACAGCGCCTCTTCTTCCTGCACGACGGCCGCACGTCGGATCTGATCGAGGCGATCCAGGCGCACGCGAGCCCGGGCACCGGCCGGTTTGCCGCGTCCGAGGCCAACGGCGTGATCACGCGCTTCCGCGCGCTGCGCGAAAGCGACACGCAGGATCTCTCGAACGTCCTGCGGTCGCTGTGAGGCGGTCGCTGGGGCGCGAGCTACACGACGCCGTCGGCGCGCAGCGCGGCGATCTCGACGTCCGACATGCCGAGAACGCCCTTGAGCACCTCGTCGGTGTGGCGGCCGAGCGCCGGACCGGCGTGCGTGATGCGGCCGGGCGTGCGCGAGAGCTTCGGCGTGACGGCGGGCTGCGGCAGGGGCCCGATCTCCGACGGCACGTCGACGATCATCTCGCGCGCGCGGAAGTGCGGGTCGGCGAAGATGTCGGCCATGCTCATGATCGGCGAATGCGGAATGTCGTGCGCATGCAGCTCGGCCATGGCCTTGTCGAAGGACCGCGCGGCGAACCACCGCGCGGCCATATCCAGGACGACGTCGATGTGCTTGGGACGTTCGCTCGCGCCGGCGAAGCGCGGATCCTTGGGCAGGTCGGGCTCGCCGAGCATCACGCACAATCGCTCGAACAGATGCTGCGCGGGCGCGGTGAACACGATGAAGCGTCGGTCCTGCGTCTCGAACGCGCCGCCCGGCCAGCCCGCATGCTGCAGACCGCCGCGCTCGCGCACCACGCGCTGGCGGCCGTAGAACGTCGTGGTGTATTCCATGATGCGGAACGCCGACTCGTAGAGCGCGGCGTCGATCCATTGGCCCTCACCGGTCGCGTCGCGGTGGCGCAGCGCGGCCATCACGCCGAATGCGGTGAACAGTCCCGTCAGGTAATCCGGATAGACGGGTGTCGGGCGCGCGGGTGGGCGGTCGGCGTGGCCGCTGAGGTACCAGGTGCCGCCGAAGGCCGAGCCGATCGCCGCGTAGCCGGGTCCCTGGCGCAGCGGACCCGTCTGCCCGAACGCGGTGATGCGCGCCATGATCAAGCGTGGATTCAGCGCGTGCAGCGCGTCCCAGCCCAGGCCCCATTTCTCCAGCACGCCCGGGCGGAAGTTCTCGAGCACGACGTCGACCTTCGGCACCAGACGACGCACGATCTCCTGGCCCTTCGACGTGCGCAGGTCGAGCGTCATGAGTTTCTTGTTGCGATTGTCGACCGCGAACCAGTACGAGACGCCGTCCTCGCTCGGTCCGAGCCTGCGTAGATCGTCGCCCTTGCCGGGCATCTCCGTCTTGATGACCTCGGCACCGAACTCCGCCATCAGCGTGCCGCAGAACGGACCGGCCACGACCTGCGCCAGCTCGAGCACCCGGATGCCGTCGAGTGGACGTCGCGTGTCCATGACCGCGTGAGTCTACAACTTCCGCCGGCCAGGTGTACTATCCCGCCCGAGGAGACAGGCCATGACGACCTATACGCGGATCTCGGCCGACTGTCACATCGACCTTCCCATGCTGCCGCCCGATCTCTTCACCGCGAATGCCTCGGCGGTCATGAAGGACCGGATGCCGTACGTCACGGACGGACCCGACGGCCCTTACTGGACCTGCAAGAACGGTGGATCGTTCGGGCTCATGTGCGGCGTCGGTCCCGCGGGACAGAAGCTCGTGCCGGGCCAGAACCACCGCGTCGACGCCATGGCCGCGACGGGCCTGTACGAGGACGGCAAGCGCGGCATCCTGCGACCGTCGACGCCGGAGCTGCGTGCGAAAGATATGGACCGCGACGGCGTGCAGGCCGAGGTGATCTTCGGCATCCTGGGCGCCGCCACGCGGCTGAACGATCACGAGGCCGCCACCGAGATGTTCCGGATCTACAACGACTGGCTCGTGGACTTCTGCAAGCACGATCCCACGCGCTTCATCGGGCTCGCGTGCCTGCCCTATGGTGACATCGACGCCGCAGTGAAGGAGATCTACCGCGTCGGGCGGATGGGCCTGCGCGGCATGGAGCTGTCGTGCTCGTGGGACATGGAGCCCATGTGGCATCCGGTCTGGGAGCCGCTCTGGCAGGCCGTGAACGACGTGAATCTCCCGATCCACTTCCACACCTTTCCGTCGCTGCCGCCGAACGTGATCGAGCAGCAGAAGGGCCTCGTCCGCCGCGCGGCGTTTTTCAGCGTGGTCTCGAGCTTCCAGCTGAATCTGGTAAATATCATCTCCGCCGTGATCGGCCGCGCGATCCTCGAGCGCTATCCGAACGTCCGCATCTCCTTCGGCGAGAGCGGTATCGGCTGGATCCCGTACGTGCTCGATCGCATGGATTACGAGTGGGAGGACCGCTTCCGCGACCTCGGGCTCACGATGAAGCCGAGCGACTACTGGCGGCGCCAGTGCAAGGCGACGTTCCAGTACGACCGGATCGGCACCAAGCTCATCGAGGATATGGGCGTGGAGACGCTGATGTGGGGCTCGGACTATCCGCATCCCGACGGCGTCTGGCCGGAGTCGTCGAAATACATCGCCGAGCAATTCGGTCACCTGCCGGCCGACGTCACGCACAAGATCACCTGCGAGAACGCGGGGAAGTTCTACGGGCTGATGTAGAGGGCCGGCGGTGAACCTGCTGCGTCCGCACGAGCGCGATGTCGTCGTCGATGGCCGGCGCCTGCACTTGCTCGACTGGGGCGGCGACGGCCGCTCACCGCTGTTGTTGCTGCACGGCTTCACCGGCCATGCGCACGCCTGGGACACGCTCGCCATCGCGCTGCAGCCGCACTTCCACGTGTACGCGCTGGATGCGCGCGGTCACGGCGACAGCGATCCCGCCGACGTCTACGACGCCGCCGGGGCGTTCAAGGATCTCTCGAGCGTCGTCGATCAGCTCGGCGTGCGAGCCCTCACCCTGGTCGGGCTCTCCATGGGCGGTCGCAACGCGATGTACTTCGCCGCCAAGCGGCCGGAAATGGTCGAGCGGCTCGTCGTGCTCGACATCGGCCCGGAGATCAGCAAGCGCGCGATGGCGCCGTCGTCCGGCCCGCCTGAGCCGGAGACGTGGGATTCGATCGAGCAGGCGGCGCGGCACCTCTATCGCGGCAATCCGTACCCCGGCATCCACTATTACCGCTGGGTGGCCTCCTCGAGTCTGCGCGCGCGCCCCGACGGCGCCCTCGTCTGGAAGTGGCATCCGTCGATCAAGGAACGTCGCGTGATGGGTGACGTCGACTGGTGGGCGATCGTGCGCGAGATCAAGCCGCCGCTGCTGCTGCTGCGCGGCGCAGAGAGCACCGTGCTCGACGCCGATGTCGCCGAGCGCATGGCGCGCGAGCTGCCGCGCGGCACGCTGGTCGAGATCCCGCGCGCCGTCCACACGCTGCACGAGGACAACCCCGAAGCCGTCCTGGACGCGCTCCGCGCATTCCTGAAGTTCTGACCCCGAGGGGGATCCCATGAAAATTCTGTTCTTCGACGACTTCAAGCTGGGCGTGCTCAAGGGTGACAGCGTCGTGGACGTCTCGCGTGTCGTTCAGGATATCCCGCGTCTCGGCCCGCACGACGTGATCCGCGGCGTCATCGAGCGTTTCGCCGAGCTGCGCCCGCGGCTCGAGTCGGCCGCCGCGCAGGAGCGCGGCGTGCCGCTCGACCGCGTGCAGATCCGCCCACCGCTCCCGAAGCCGGCGAACATCGTCTGCATGGCCGTCAATTACATGGAGGACGGTACGCGCACCGAGCCGGCGCCCATCAACGCGTTCCTGAAATCCCCGTCGGCCGTCATCGGCAACGGCGAGACCATGGTGCTGCCGGACGTTCCCGCCACCATCTTCGAGGGCGAGGCCGAGATGGCGGTGATCATCGGCAAGCGCGCCTCGCACGTGAGCGCCGCGAACGCGATGAGCTACGTTTTCGGCTACACCAACTTCATCGACGGCTCCGCGCGCGGCCTGCTGCCGGCGGGCAACACGTTCTACCAGATGAAGTCGCGCGACACGTTCGCACCGCTCGGCCCCTATCTCATCACCGCCGACGAGGTCGCCGATCCGCACCAGCTGCAGATCCGCCTGTCGGTCAACGGCACCGTGAAGCAGAACTTCAACACCAACGACATGGCGCACAAGATTCCCCGCTGCATCGAGTGGGTGACCTCGATCCACGCGCTGGAGCCCGGCGACGTGCTGGCCACCGGGACCAACCATCGTGGGCTGAGCGCGTTTCAGGACGGCGACATGATCGAGCTGGAGACCCAAGGCCTCGGCAAGCTACGTTTCAACGTCCGCGATCCGCTCAAGCGCACGTGGGACCGCGAGACGCGGCTGGATCGACAGCAGAAGGGGCAGGAGGGCACGACGCCGCAGTTGAGCGGCCAGCACACGCCCGCGAAGCGGTAGCGAGCGCATGGAGGCTCGGATGATGCGCTCGATCGTCGTCGTGATGCTCTGCGTGCTGGTCGTCTCCGCTCCGGCGCTCGCGCAAGCGCCGGCAACGAGCCCGGCAGACTATGTGCTCGTGACCGTCGTGCTCAAGCACGATCAGTCGAAGAATCTCGACGAGATCGGCAAGATCCAGGAGGAGCAGGTCGTGACGCTGCGCGTGCGGCCGGCGCGGCTGCGCGAGATCAACCGCTCCATCGAGCTCACGGCCTGGAAAGCGTTCCGCACGGAGATCTACGCGACGTACGACTTCAAGGAAGCCGCGAAGGCGCAACGCGAGCGCGCGCAGAAGAAATAGGCGACCGCGTCAGACGCTGACGCCGCGCCGTGCGAGCTCCGCGTCGAGATCGAGTGGGCGCGTGCCGATCGGTTTGCCGTCGGGCACCGTCCAGAACAGCTCGAACTCGAGGCCGTCCGGATCCTTCGCGTAGAGCGAGAGGCTCACGCCGTGGTCGGACTGACCCACGAGTGCGCCGGCCTCGATCAGGGTCCGCCGCGCGCTCGCGAGATCGGACAGCGTCCCGACCTCCCACGCCGCGTGATACATGCGCGCGACGCGCTCATCGGGCGCACGTAGCCCCGGCTGCTGGAACAGGCCGAGGTTGTGGTCGTCGCCGCTGCCCGCGATGCGCAGGAACGCCGCGTTCGGATACCGGTGCGCGATCTCGAAGCCGAGCACGTCACGATAGAACCGCACGCTGCGCTCGACGTCCGCCACCCACAGCACCAGGTGCTGCAGCCGCTTGAGGCCGACGCCGGCGCTCATGGCGCCAGCGTCTTGGCGACTTCCGCCATCGACGGCGGCGTCGTCGTGTCCTTCCAGCCGGCCAGCCTTCGATAGATCTCGCCGGCCGCCTCGTGAAAGCCGTCAGGCAGGCCGGCGGCGGCGAACGTCGCGGCGATCTCGTCCATCTCACCGACGAAGCGCCACGCTTTCTTGATGTTCGCGGACGCCGCGCGCTCGGAGCGCGCCGTCGCGTCGGGCTGCGAGCGCGCCCACTCGGCGACGAGCGCCGCGTCCACGCCTTCGTGGACGGCGAGCGCGCGAATCGCCAGCAGCAGCGCCTGCGAGCCCTTCGTCCACGCGGCGTACGCCATCTTGATCGCGGACGCGGCGCCGATCGGCCCGTCGAGGACGACGGCCTCGAGCGTCGTGCCCTTGAAGCAGCCGGCGACGGCGGCGGCACCCGACCCGGACAGGTAGAGCCGCGTGTCGCCCGCCTTGCGCGGCGGCGGCCCGATGATCCCGCCGTCGACGAATCGCGCGCCGCCGGCGGCGACGATCTCGCCCACCGTGCGCGTCGTCGCCGGCGCGATCGCATTGCCGTCGACGAACGTGCCGCCGAAGCGCGTGCCGGCGACCTCGCGCGCGACGTCGGGCGCGTTGGCCGGCGGGCACACCGACAGGATGATCTCGCTCTCGCGCGCGAGCCGCGCCAGCGTGTCGACATCCTCCAGGCCATCGGCATCGGCGCGCTTGCGTGTCGCCGGTCCACGCCCGGCCGACGCCCAGATCACGCGCGCACCGCCGGCGCGCGCTGCCGCGCCGACCGCGCTGCCCATCTCACCCGGATGCACAATCCCGATCGTCGTCACCCTGGCCCCCTTTGGCTCGCTCCAGCCTACGCCGGGCGTCGAGCGCCGCCAAGCAGCGCGCGCGCCCGCTCGGCCGCCTGCACGAGGCCTCCGGGCAGCAGCAGCACGATGGCGACGAAGAGCGCGCCGAAGATGAGCAGATGGATGTCGACCCAGCGCAGCGCGAGGTACTCCTTGAGCGTCACGTACAGCACGGCCCCGAGCACGGGGCCCTGCAGCGTGCCGACGCCGCCGATGAACGTCATCAGCAGAGCGTCGAACGTCCACTGCGGCCCGAACGGGTGCGCGGGGTAATAGCTGATGTGATAGAACGCGAACAACCCGCCGGCGAGGCCCGCGAGCGCGGTGGAGAGCGCGAGCGCCAGCAGCTTCAGCGACAGCGCGCCGACCCCGGACGCCTCCGCGGCCTCCTCGTCCTCGCGGATCGCGCGCATGCCGAGGCCCGCACGCGACGTCGCGAGCGCGGCGACGACGATCACCGAGATCCCCGCGAGCGCGAGCGCGAGGTAGTACCGCTGCGTCAGCCGGTAGAGTACGCGCCGCGCAGCCGAAAGGCCGCGGCGCCGATGGCCAGCGCGAACACAGTGGCCGTGGCCGCGCCCGCCGCCATCGCGAGCAGCACCGGGATGCCGGCGCTCCAGAGCGTGCGCGTCACCAGCGCGCCGAGGCCGAAGAAGGCCGCGTGGCCGAGATTTACCTGCCCCGCGTAGCCGGCGAGGATGTTCCACGACTCCGCGAGCGTGATCGACAACAGCACGAGGAAGGCGAAGTTCAGCACGTCCTCGCGCGGGCGCGCCAGCGGCAGCAGCGCCAGCAGCCCCAGCGCCGCGAGGATCGCGATGCCCCAGCGGCGCTCGGTGCCGGCACCGGTCATCGGCCGAACAGCCCCCGCGGGCGCACCACGAGGACGATGACGAAGATCACCAGCCCGACGATCTCGCGGTAGGGGCCGCCGAACGTGGCGGCGCTGGCCGCTTCCGCGACGCCGAGCACGAGACCGCCGACGAAGGTGCCGAACATCGAGCCGAGTCCGGCGAGCACGACGACGATCAGCGCCTTGAGCGTCCACTCCAGTCCGATCGACGGGCTGACGGAGTACGCGACGGTGACGAGCGCGCCCGCCGCGCCGGCGAGCGCCGTACCGAGCGCGAACGCCAGCAGATAGGCGCGGCGAACATCGATGCCGGTCAGCAGCGCGGCCTGCCAGTCCTCCGCCGTCGCGCGAATCGCCTTGCCCCAGCGCCAGCGCGAGAGCAGCAGCTGCAGGGCGCCGATGAGGACGAGCGCGACCGCCAGCGTCGCCAGCCTCACGAGCGGAATCGACACGTCGCCGAGCGTGAGCACGGCGCCGGCGTACGAGGTCGGGATAGAGCGCTCGTCGGCCGTCCACAGGCGTACGGCGAGCGCGTGCAGCGCCAGCGCCAGGCCGAACCCGATCAGCAGCGAGTTCTTCACGCGCGTTTCCTCGGGCGCGCGCACGACGAAGCCGAACAGACTCCAGTAGAGCGCGGCCCCCAGCAGCAGCGCACCCGGGATCACCAGCGCGAGCGACGCGAACGGATCGACGCCGAGCAGCGTGGCGAGCCAGAACGCGCCGTAGCCGCCGAGCATGATCAGCTCGCCGTGCGCGACGTTGAGCACGCGCATGACGCCGAACACGAGGGAGAGGCCCGCGGCGGCCAGGCCGTAGAGGCCGCCGATCAACAGCCCGAGGAGCAACTGCTGCGCGAGCACCGTCACGGACGGCGCACCGCGAGCGGCCCGAGATACGCGCGGCGCACGTGCGCATCGGCCATCAGCGCCGCGCCGGTGCCCTCGCCGACGATGCGACCGCCTTCGAGCACATACCCGCGATGGGCGAGGCTCAGCGCCGCCGGCACGTTCTGCTCGACGAGGAAGACCGCGACGCCGGCGCGATTGATCGCCACGAGGACTTCGAGGATGGCCGCGACGAGGCGCGGGGCCAAGCCGAGCGAGGGCTCGTCCAGCATCAGGAGGCGCGGGCTCGCCATCAGCGCGCGGCCGACGGCCACCATCTGCTGCTGGCCGCCCGACAACGCCTGGACCGTCGCGCGCCGCCGCTCAGCTAGCACGGGAAACAGCGCGTAGACGCGCTCGAGCCCCGCGCGACGGGCGGCCCACGTGCGCGGTGCGAACGCGCCGAGCTCGAGGTTGTCCTGCACGCTCATGCCGCCGAACAGCCGGCGGCCCTCGGGGACCAGCGCGACGCCGCGCTCGACCACGAGGTGCGCGTCGAGGGCGAGCAGGTCTTCGCCGTCCCAGTGGATGCTTCCGGTCCACGGCGTGACGAGGCCCGCGACGCAGTTCAGCAGTGTGCTCTTGCCCGCGCCGTTCGGGCCGAGCAGCGCGACGATCTCGCCGGCCGCGATCGACAGCGTCACCCCCGACAGCGCGCGCACGTCGCCGTAGCCCGCCTCGAGGCCGCGGATCTCAAGCATGACCGCGATGCCCCACGTCGCCGCCGAGGTAGACGTCGATGACGCTGGGATCGGCGGCCACCGCCGCCGGCAGGCCGTCGGCGATCTTTTCGCCGGCGCTGAGCACCACGATGCGGCGCGCGAGATCCATGAGCGCCCAGACGATGTGCTCGACCATCAGCACGGTGACGCCGGCGGCGATGAGATCGCGCACGAGCTCCATCGCGGTCGCCGTTTCCATGGGGTTGAGCCCGGCCATGAACTCGTCGAGCAGCAGCAGCCGCGGCGAGGTCGCGAGCGCGCGCGCCAGCTCTAGCCGTTTACGATCGATGAGCGTCAGGCGCGCGGCCGGCTCGTTGGCGCGCGCCTCGAGTCCGAGCACACGCAGCAGACGTCGCCCTTCGTTCAATGCCTCCGCCGTCGTCGTGCGTGCGCGGCCATACAGACGGCCCACGAGGACGTTCTCGAGCGCGGTGAGACCCGGGAACGGCCGGACCAGCTGAAAGGTGCGCGCGACGCCGGCGGCGCAGACGCGGTGCGCGGGCAGCCCGCCGATGTCGACGCCATCGAACTGGATGCGGCCACTATCGGGCGACAACGCACCCGCGATGAGATTGAAGAGCGTGGTCTTGCCGGAGCCGTTCGGGCCCATGATCCCGAGCAGCTCGCCCTCCTCGAGCACGAAGCTGACCTCGTGGACCGCGCTGACGCCGCCGAAACGTTTCGACAGCCGCTCCACCTGCAGCAGTGGCATGCGGCCGCTACGGTCGCGCCGCGATCAACGCTTGGCGAACGGCGGCGCGGGATAGGCGAGCGGCGCGGTGGCGAACTCCTTGGGCCACACGAGCTCCTGCTTGCCGTTCTGCCACTGCGCGAAGGCCGCCTGCACGATGCCGGTCCCGTCGGGGCGGAACTTCACCGGCCCGATGACCGTCGTCATGTCGGTGGCCGCGATGGCGTCGCGCAGCTTGTCCCGATCGGCGGCGCCGGCGCGCGACAGGGCGTTGGCGAGAATCTGCACGCACGCGTAGGCCGGGCCGACGATCGGGTCGGCGGGGCGGCCGAACTTTTTCTCGTGCGCCTCGTTCAGCTCCTTCACGCCCGGTGCGCGCATCGCGTGGTGCCAGCCGGCCGCGAGCACCGTGTAGTCGCCGTCCTTGCCGAGGTTCTTCGTCCACGGCGGCGAGTCGGAGGCACGAATGAGAATGGTCAGCTTGGGCGTATAGCCGAGCTCCTTCATCTGCTTGACGATCGTCATGCCGTCGGGTGGCGTCGGGATCCCGAACACGGCGTCGGCGTTTGCCGACTTCGCTTTGAGAATGAGGTCGGAAAAATCCTTGGCGCCCGGCGCGTACTCGCCGTGCACGACGACCTGGTAGCCTGCCGCCTTGCCCGCCTCCGTCCACGCCGCGGCCATCTCCTGACCCCAGTCGGTCTTCTCCTGGAAGATCGCCACCGTCTTCGGCCGCTCGCCGGCCGCGATCAGCGCGAGCAGTGCCTGGGTGTGCTTGCCGATGTCGGGCGACTTCCAGAACGGCGAGAAGAGATACTTGAAGCCTTGCTGGTGAATTTTGTTCAGCGCGAACGCGATTCCCAGGTATGGCGTCCTGTTCTTTTCCGCGACGGACGCGGCCGCCGCGTGCAGATCCGAGCCGAAGCCGCCGAGGTATGCGACCACGCCCTGCGCGCCGAGCGACTCGAGTCGCGCGACAGTCTTCGTCGCATCCGACTCGTCGTCCAGCAGCATGAGCTCGAGCGGCACCTTCTTGCCGCCGATGCTCACGCCGCCGCCGGCGTTGATCTGCTCCACCGCGATGTCGTAGCCCGCGCGGACCTGCGCCCCGCCGGGACCATAGCGGCCGGTCAGCGGCACGACGGCGCCGATCTTGACGGCTTGGGCCGCCGCGAGCGACGGCCAGAGTCCGAGCGATACCACCGCCAGCGCGGCGAGCACTCTCATCGAGATTCCTCCGGTAAGGTTCATTCGGTCGAGGACCAGAAGTCGGCGACGTTGCCGTCCGCCGTCAACCAGAACGAGTAGTAGCGCGTCTCCTCTGCGTTGACCGCACGATAGTGGCAAACGCGCGCGATGCGCGCGCCATGCCGCTCGACCGGACGCGCGCCGAGCTCGTCGCAGGTGACGAAGGTGAACTCGCGCAGCGTCTTCAAACGCTCGCCCATGAGCTCGCGGCCGAGCGGCGTGAAGTACCCGCACGTGAACGGAACGACCGACGGCGTATCGTCGCCGCGCGCGTAAGCCGCCATCATCTCGCGCAACGCCGTCGTTCGTGTCGGGTCCGAGTCCGACGCCGGCTTCTCGCGGCCGACCAGCAGGCCTTTGATGTAGCGCCCCGCGACGCCGTACGTCAGGCCCCACGAGTTCACGCGGTTGGTGGGCGACAGAGTCCGGCCGAGATTGGTGAGGACGACCACCGTCAGCCCGTCGTCCGGGAAACGCGAGAGCTCGGTGCCCGTGATGCCGGTGTGCGAGATCCAGTGGTGCCCGCGGCGCTCGTCCACGACCCAGCCGAACCCGTACGGATAGGTCGCCCCGGAGTTGAGACGGACCGGCGTCCACATCTGGATGAGCGTCGCCGGCTTCACAACCTTGCCGGCGACCAGCGCGGCCTCCCACGTAGTGAGATCCTTCACGGTCGAGAGCACGCCGTAGTGCGACGGCATCTCGACGTCCCACACGCGCCAGTCATGCACCAGCTTGCCGTCGCGCAGCGTGTAGTTGGCGGCGTGGTGCTTGACGATGCGCGACACGTCGATCACGGAGGTGGCCGTCATTCGAAGCGGCTTGAAGAACCGCTCGTCGAGGAAGTCGCGGTAGCGACTGCCGCTGGAATGCTCGATGATCATGCCGAGCAACGCATAGCCGACGTCGCTGTACTGGAAGCGCTCACCGGCGGGGAAGCTCAGCTCGTCCTTGACCGCGGCGTCAAACATTTCGGCGGTCGTGTAACGCATCCGTGCGCCACCCGGCCGCAGCGCCTTGAAGCCGCCCGCCAGCCCCGGCAGCCCCGACGTGTGCGTCAGCAGGTGGCGTACCGTGATCGACTTCCACGCCTCCGGCGCGCGCGGGAGGTGCCACGCCACCGGGTCGTCGAGTTGGACCTTGCCTTCCTCGACCAGGAGCATGATCGCCGTCGCCGTGAACTGCTTCGTCACGGACGCCAGCTCGAAGACGGTGTCCGGCGTCACCGGGACGTCGTGCTCCACGTCGGCGAGACCGTAGCCGCGCACCTTCACGAGCTTGCCGTGGCGGGCGATGGCGAGCGCCGCGCCGGGGATGTGGCGCCGCTCCATCTCGGCCTTGATGTACTCGTCGATCGCATCGGCCCACGCGGGCGGCGCGGGCAGCGCGGCGAAGAGCATCAAAAGGATCGCGGCGAGTGACCATCCACGGTATGACACCATGGCCATCTCCTGGCTCAGCGCCCCCATACAAGCCGCGCGACTTCGGCCACGCGTTCGAGCTTGCGTCGCTGATCGTCGGGCGTGACGCGGTTGCCTTCCATCGTCGAGGCGAAGCCGCACTGCGGGCTCAGGGCCAGCCGCTCGAGCGGCACGTGCTTGGTGGCGGCCTCGAGGCGCCGGCGGAGCTCGTCCACGGACTCGAGCCGCGATTTCTTCGTGGTCACCAGTCCTAGCACGATCTCGCGGTCGGGCGGCACCGCACGCAGCGGCTCGAAGTCGCCGGAGCGCTCGTCGTCGTACTCCAGCAGAAACCGCTGGAATCGGCTCTTCTCGAACACGCGCTTGATCGGCTCGTAGCCGCCGCTCGCATAGAACTTCGACTGGTTGTTGCCGCGGCAGATGTGCAGGCCGAAGAGCACGCCCGGGTGGCGGCCGATGACCGCGTTGTCCATCTCGATGCACGCGTCGATGAGCCGGTCGGGGTCGCTGCCGCGCTTGACGTAGCCGGCGCGCAGCTCGGGATCAAGCAGCGCCGCGTACTGCGGCGCGTCGATCTGGATATACGTGCAGCCGAGCCGCACGAGCTCGTCGACCTCGCGGCGATTGAAGTCGACGACGTCGGCCAGGAATGCGTCGCGCGTCGGGTAGGCGGCCGCCGACTGCGTGGGATCGTAGTAGGCGGCGGCCTGCTGGGCGCTGATGAGCGTCACCTTCGTCGCGCGGCTCGCCCGCGCGCGCAGATAGGCGAACTCTTCGCCGCACATGCTGCGGCGCCACGCGAGCTTTCCGACGACGACCGGACGCTTGAAGACCAGCTCCTCGCCCTGCTCGTCGCGGAAGGGAATGGCCCAGCCCCCGTGCTTGTCGAACCCTGCGAGGGCCTCGATCATGTGTCCGAAGAACGCGTAGCGCCGCATCTCACCATCGGTGACGACGTCCAGGCCGGCCGCTTCTTGCAGGCGCACGGCCTCGTCGACGGCGCGGTCTTCGATGCGCTTGAACTCCTCGGCGCTCAGCCGGCCGGACTCCTTCGCCGCGCGCGCCTCGACGAGATACGCGGGACGCAGGAGACTGCCGACGACGTCGCTGCGCAACGGCATGGCGGGGCGATGATACCGCGCTACTTCAGCGTCGCCCACTGCGCGATCTGGACGCGGCCCACGAGCGTGTAGGCGCCGCTGCCGTCCGG
>QHSO01000042.1 GCA_003220475.1 Candidatus Rokuibacteriota bacterium
GTTGTAACGGCTGATGTGCAGGTGCACGCCGTGGCTGCCGGCGGGCTCGACGGAGACTTCGGCGGTGCCCTCCAGCCGAGGCGTGCCGGCGCGACGAAGCGCCGCGGTGAGCTCGGCAAAATCCTCGGCGACGAGCGAGAGCGCGACCATACCCTCGCTGCCGCCGACCTCAGCGGCGGGGACGACGAGCAGCGCGCCCTTGCCGACCGCCAGCATCGTGCGCGGGCCGTCGTTCATCGCGACGTCAGAGAAACCGCAGAGCGCCTGAAAGCGACCGGCCGTCTGCTTGACGTCCTTGGCGCCGATCACGAGGCGCTTGAGGCCGAGCGTCGAGGCATGGCTCGGCGGCTCGCCCGCCGGTGGCGTGGCGAGCTCGACGAGCACGCCGCAGCACGCGCGCGGATGCAGGAACGCGATGCGGCCGGCGATCCCCTCGCGCGGCGCGGTGTCGATCAGCTCGGCACCACGATCCTTCAGGCTCATGAGCGCGGAGCCGACGTCCGGCGTCTCGAAGCACAGATGGTGCAGCCCCTCCCCGCGTCGGGCGAGGAAGCGGCCGATCCCCGACGTCGCGTCGAGCGGCTCGAGGAGCTCGATCTCCGTGTCGCCGGCGGCGAGCAGGGCGGCGCGCACCCCCTGCGCGGCGATCGTCTGTTCCTTGAGCAGCGGCAGTCCGAGCACGTCGCGATAGAACCGGTAGGCGTCCGTCAGGCGCTTCACGACGACGCCGACGTGATGGATGCGTCGCATCACGTAACGATCCTCCTTACCGCACGAACGCCGCGACGCGCCGAGCTCGGGCGTCGCGGATGCGGATACGATGGTTCGGCAACAGCGTCGCCGGCAGCGCGTCGAGCGCGAACCAGTCGAGCGCCAGCGTCTCGTCGCACGTGGTGAGCGTTCCGCCGCGCACCACGCACTCGAAGCACACGTTCACGTAGTGCCAGACGTTGCCGTCCGGGTAACGCACGACTTGCAGCTCGGGATCCGAATACACGCCGATGAGGCGGCGAGGCGTCACGGTGAGACCCGTCTCCTCGCGAACCTCGCGCGCGACCGCATCGGTCACCGACTCGCCGATCTCGACGGAGCCGCCCGGCAGTCCCCACTGGCCGCCGTCAGAACGCTGCTGCAGCAGGAGACGACGACGGCGATCGAAGATGACGGCGGAGACGCTGGGCCGGACCCCGAGGGCGCGCTCGTGGTCACGCTCGAGGGTGATCACCGGGACACCGTACCGGACGCCGCGGGCGTGTGCAAGATCAGGCGGCGGTGAACAGACGCTGGAATTGCTCCCACGGCACCGGCGGCGTCTTGGCCACGCCGGCGTTTTCCTCGACGTGAGCGACGGCTTTCATCCCGACGAGCGCGGTGCCGATCCCGGGCGTGGAGCGCACGAATTGCAACGCGCGCTGGGCGTCGGTGGCGAGCCCGGGAAGCGTGGCGCCGAGCTCGGTGGGCAGGCCGCGCGAGAGCTGGCCCTGCATGACCGAGGCGGAGGCCATCGTGTAGATCCCGGCGTGCTCCGCCGCGCGCAGCATCGGCACCAGCCCGCTGTCCGCGCGCTGATTGGCCAGCGTGAACGCCTCCGGCATCGCGAGGTTGTAGGGCAGCTGCACGACGCGGAAATGGTGATCGGCGCCACCGACGTCGCGCGCCGCCGCGAGCACTTCGACGAGCGACAGGTGGCCGCGCTCCTGCGGCGCGATGCGGAACCCGTTCCACGTCGCGGCGCCGTACCAGCGCAGCTTGCGAGCACTCACCGCCTCTTCGAGGGCGCCGAAGGCCGCGCGCAGACGCGAGAGGAACTCGGGCCGGTCGACCTCGTCCAGCTGCGTCTCGGGATTGTGCACGTAGTAGACGTCGATCGTCTCCAGGCCGAGGTTGACGCGGCTGCGATCGATCTGATCGGCCAGGAAGCGCGGCGTCATACAGTGCCAGCCGACGACGTCACCGGGCCGCACGATGCCCGGTTGCACGTACGTCGCGGCAAAGTACGCGCGCGGGTCCGGCGGAGGCTCGCCATCGAACGCGAGATAGCCGCCCTTGCTGGTGACGACGACGTCGTCACGCGCGACGACGCCGCGCGCGATGCACGCGGCCAGCGCGCGGCCGATGGCGCGCTCGCTGCGCTGGTGACGATAGTTGATAGCCGTGTCGAGCACGTTGACGCCGCGCTCGAGCGCGCGCGCGATCGCCCGCTCGTAGAGCGCATCGGTGGCGGCGTCCTCGCGGCCGAGGTAGGTGCCGAGGCCCACCGACGACGCGCGCGCCCCGCCAGGAAGCTCACGGAAATGGCCGGGCGCGATGCGCTCGGCCTGGCTCGCGGCGTACCGGGCGGTGCCCTCGGCGGTGGCCGAGCCGGCGATCACGGTCGTCCTCGCACCATCAGCCCTCACGATAGAACAACAGGATCAATCCGACCGCGGTGAAGCACCCGCGCCAGATCCATCCGGGTGCGCGGCCCGCGGCCGGCAGCCGCATCTCGAGCCATCGGCCCCACCCCGCGAAGGCGCCGAGAATGCCGAGCGGCGCGTGCGTGACCTCGCTGAGGAACTCGTCCTTGAGATTGAACATCGCGTGCGAGTGCGTGAGCAGCAACCCGCCGCCGATCGCGCACAACAACGGGAACACAAAGCCCCACGGGCGCTCCGGCAGCCGCTGCGTGCGCACCATCCACTCGAAGACGGCGAAGGCGATCACGAGCAGGACGAACGTGCGGTGCTGCAGCACGTCGGGCAGCGTCAGGCTCTCCCAGAATCCTGCGGGGCCCAGCGGCCAGGCGCGCGGGTCGTTGCGGACGAAGAGAAACGTCGCGAGTCCCAAGAACACGAGGGGCCAGTGACGCGCCATTCGTACGCCGACGAAGTGCAGGATCGTCAGGGCGCCCATGGTCACCACGAACAGGCCCGCCCAGTGGTGGTTGTATTCGGACCATGCGCGTTCGATCGGCTTGCGCTCGACCTGCCGGCCCATCAGCGGATCGGCCGCCCGTAGCAGGTCGCCGATCGGTGGGCTCGTCAGGCGTGGCGGCGCCGGCGTGAATCGCGTCGCGACCTCGGCGACGGTGGCCCGATCGGTGGTGACGTCGACCGCGGGCGGCAGCGACGTCAGCGACGCCGCCGCGAACAGGATGGTGATGCCCAGCCCGAGCTCGACCTCCACGAAGCCGAAGAGGCGCGCGCCGGGCGCCGCGGCCGCGCGGCGTGCCGCACGCATGTTGACGTACGCCAGCGCGAGCGCCGGCACGAGCAGCGCGACCTTGCTCACGACCATGACGCCATAGGCCGTCCCGACCAGCGCGGCGGGGTCGCCGACGTACGCGACGCTGAGGGCGACACCCGCGAGAACGATCGCGGCCATCGACCAAAACGCCAGCGTGGAGAAGCGGCGGATGGTTGTGGCGGGGGCCGCGAGCCCGGCGTGCACCGAGGGTGGCACCGACTCGCCCGATCGACCGTCGGTGATGGCGTACAGCGTCAAGTGCGCGAGGCCGCCGACCCAGAGCGCGGCCGCCAGCTGATGGAGCGCGTCGAGCGCGACGAGCGGCGCCCGCCATTCGACGCGCGCGACGGCGTGGCTGACCACCGCCGACGACGCGACGAGCAGGGTCGCCGTCACCGCAAGCGCCGCCCACACGCGGCCGGACACCGCGCGGCGTGTCATCGTCAGCGCCAGCGCCGCGACGGCGGCAGCGAGGACGACGCGGCCGATCGCCGTCAGCGCGAACGTCGTGTCCAAGAACGCGCCCACCGGCCAGGCCCCATGCGCGTCGGCGAGAGCGCCAAGACCCACGAGCACGATCGCGGCCTGCGCGACCGCGGCGCCCAGGGCCGCGACGGCGATCGCGCGAAGTGCCAGCGCCGTCGGCGCGTCCGGCTTGACGTGCGCCTCGGCGCGCAGCACGAACCGCAGCCACGCGACGCCGCCGAGGGCGACGCTCGTGAGGACGAGGATCAGGCCGCGCAGGACGACATCGACGAATCCGGCCATCGCTCAGGGCGCCAGACGGAACTGGTAGCTGCCGCTCACGACGTGGCCGTCCGTGGAGAACACCTGCCACTCGACGCGCCACGCGCCCGGCGCGAGCGGCGGCACCGCGGCCACCAGCGTCTCGGCGGACTCGTCCTTTGCCGGTGTCGTCGGCGCCGTCGCCACCGTCCCGTGCTCGTCGACGAGCCGCACGCGTGACAGCCGCTTCTCGATGCGGTTGTTGAAGCGCAGCGTGACCGAGGCCGGTGAGGTCGTCAGCACCGCATTCGCGACGGGGACCGACGAGAGCAGCAACGAGTGGGCGGTGGCGGGACCGGACGCGGCGAGCGTGAGCACCGCCGCCGCGAACACGACCGAGCGCGGTTGGATCACCGCCAGTCGTCGAGGACGAGGTGCGTCGCGTCCTCGTAATCCTCCTGCTTGCCCTTCTGCATCCGCAGCATCGTGAAGTCGACCTGGTAGCCGCACCTCAACAGAGTGCTGTAGGCGAGCCAGTAGCGCAAGTACACCGGCAGCACCACGCGCTGCACGCCGAGCTCGAGGCCGAGGTCTTCGACGGCGGCGACGAACTGCTCGAGATGCTCGACGCGCTTCTGCGCGGGGTCAATGGCCATGTACTTCACGTAGAGCGTGCCGCTGGGCGCCTCGCTGACGCCGGGCGTGTGCAGGACGGCGAAGCCGACGAGGTCACGGCCGCGCTCGAGCAGCAGCGTGTCGCCCAGCGCGAGGCCGTCCACGATCTCAACCTCCTTGCTTGGTGGCCGGGCGCGGCGCGCTGCGATCGAGCACGCGGCTCATGAGCGCCGTGAGCGCTTTCGGGTGGTAGCCGAACTTGTGGTACAGGGCGAGGTGCTTGGGGCTCGTCGGATAGGTGATCACGCCCTGCAGCGTCGTCTTGTTCTCGTCGAAGAACTCCTGCGTAGCGCGGATGAGCTGTTGGCCGATCGTCTGATTCTGATAGTGCGTGAGCACCGCCACCGGCCCGAGTAGCCCGACCGATCCCCACGCGACCGCGAGCGCGGCGCCGACGATCTTCGCGTTGTCCTCCTCGGCCACGAAGCAGCCCCACGGCTCCATCAGCCAGCGGTGGTGAACGTACTGCGCACCGTTGAAGGCCTGGCGCGGCCGCGTGCCGAGCTGCCGCTCGAGGAAATCGCCGAACGTCTGCTCGAGCACGTCCTTCACACGCGAGAGATCGCCCTTGCGAACGCGCCGGACCAGGACCTTGGGCAGGCGACCCTGCGGATCCAGTCCCGCGCGATCGACCGTGGCCCTCACGAGGCGCCTGCGAGGTCTTCCAGGAGCGTGATGATTCCCGAGTGATCCAGGCCGCCGCGTCCCTTGACGCGCATCGCGTTGAACAGCTCCTGCACGACCGCCGTCGTCGGCAGCGGCACGCCCAGGCTGTGGGCGGACTCCATGATGAGACCGAGGTCCTTGAAGTGCAGATCGATCTTGCAGCCCGGATTGTAGGTGCCGGCGATGTAGTTGGGCTTCTTCTGCTCGAGGTACTTGCTGCCCGCGAGGCCGCCGGCGAGCGCCGTCAGCAGCAACTCGCGATCGAGCCCCGCTTTCTTGCCGAGCGTGAGCGCCTCGGCCAGCGCGGTGAGGTTGACGGCGACGATGATCTGGTTGGCGAGCTTGGTGAAGCCGCCGAATCCGAGCGGACCGAGCAGCGTGATCGTGCGGCCCATCGCCTGAAAGATCGGCAGCACGGCGTCGAACGTCGCCTTGTCACCGCCGACCATGATCGACAGCGCCGCGTCGGTCGCGCCCTTCTCGCCGCCCGAGACGGGCGCGTCGAGCATCTTGACACCCTTGGCCGCGAGCGCCTTGCCGACTTTCTGCGAGACGATCGGCGAGATCGTCGACATGTCGACGAAGATCAGCCCGTTCCGCGCCCCCTCGATGATCCCGTCCTTGCCGAGCGCCACCTGCTCGACGTCGGGCGAGTTCGGCAGCATCGTGATGAGCACGTCGCACTGCGACGCCACGTCCTTCGGCGACGAGGCGGCCTTGGCGCCCGCCTTGACGAGCTCGTCGACGGGGCCACGGCTGCGGCTGTGCACGACCAGCGGATAGCCGGCCTTGATGAGGTTCTTCGCCATGGGCCGGCCCATGATGCCGAGCCCGGTGAATCCGATGGTCTGTGCCATGACTCCCCCGCAAGAGGACGACTGTCGCGGGCGAAAACCGCGTGAGTATTACACTTTGTCCCGCGCGCGCCGCAGACAAGTAACACAAGGCGCGCAAGGGGGTCAAGGCGGATTGCTGCGAACGCCGTTCGTCCACGTCTCGAGCACGCGGATAGACGCCAGCTCCGCCCGCGCGCACTCCAGCGGGTTCGACGACAAGACCAGCAAATCCGCGCGCTTACCGGATTCGAGGCTGCCGGCGATCGCATCGAGGCCCGCCGCGCGCGCCGCGCCCAGCGTGTAGGCTTCGAGCGCGTCGGCCACGGCCATCGCCTCGTCCGGCGCCGCGACGTGGCCTTCGCGGCTGGTGCGCGTGACGGCGGCCGCGATGCCCACGATGGGCGAGTTCGATCCGCACGGGTAGTCAGACGAGAACGCCTGCTTGACGCCGGCGAGCCCCGCGCTGGCGAAGGGCCGCTGAAGAATGGCCGGATCGGCGGGCGTCGCGTTCGGACGATCCCGCGAGTCCCAGAGGAACGACGGCTGGACGACGACCCAGATGCCGAGGTCCGCGATGCGCGCGATCAGGTCCGGGGTCAGAAAGATCGCGTGATCGATCCTCACGCGCTCGCGCCCGTCGGGAAACGCGCCCACCGCGTCTTTGATCGCATCGACGGCGGTCTCGACGCCGAGGTTGCCGATCGCGTGACAGACCACACTCCGGCCCGCGCGCCATGCGGCGAGCAGCAGCGCCGTCAGCTCCTCGCGCGTATAGAACAGAAACCCGCTGGTGCGCGTCGCGCCGTCGCGGCGTACCCGCATCGCGCAGCGATAGCCGCCGTCCACGAAGATCTTCAGCGCGCCCGCCGCGGCGTCGTCCGGCCGCTCGAACCAGCCGCGCGAGCCAACCATCAGCTCGCCCACGTCGATCGCGAGCGCTCCCGCCGCGCGCGCCTCCGCGTAACGCCGCGCCATCGCCGGCGTCACTGCTGCATCCTGGATGGCGGTGATGCCGAGCGCCGCGTAGCGCCGGCTCGCCGCTCTCGCCACCTCGACGAAGCGCGCCTCCCACGCCTCGCGGGAGAGCGTCTCGACGCGGCTCATCGCCCGCTCGAAGAGGAGTCCCGTCGGCTCGCCGGATTTGTCGCGCGCGATCTGGCCGCCCGGCGGATCGGGCGTGCCGCGGGCGATGCCGGCCTCGGCGAGCGCGCGCGAGTTGGCCACGCACTGGTGATGCGAGAAATGCATGAGCAGCGCGGGACGATCGGGCACCGCCGCGTCGAGATCGCCGCGCGTGGGATGGAGGCCGATCAGACGGTGGTCGTAGCCGACGGCACGGACCCACGCGCCGACCGGCGTGTCGACGGCGGCGGCGGTGAGGGCGCGCTGCAGATCGGCCACCGAGCGCGCCTCGCGGCAATCCGCCCACAACGTCTCGAAGGCGCCGATCGAGAAGTGGTTGTGGGGGTCCACGAAGCCCGGCACGACGGTGCGTCCCTGGAGATCGATCACCTCGTACTCGTCCTCGCGCAGCCACAGCACCTCGTCGGTGCCGCCGACCTCGACGATGCGCCCGTTCTTGACCGCGAGGGCCTGTGCGACGGGCAGGCTCGCATCCAACGTGAGGACCGTGGCGTTGACAAAGAGGCGGATCATCGGCCCGCGGCGACGACGGCGAGGGCCCGGCCGCGCAGCGAGACGATGCGCGCGTGGCCGATGTGCGCGCCGAGCGCGCGATAGAATCGAATCGCGCGGCGGTTGCTGTCCCGCACACCCCATTCGAGGCACGTGAACCCCTGGCGGGCGGCCTGCCGGGCGACGGCCGTCACGAGGACACGTCCCACGCCGCGTCCGCGCCAGCGCGGCCGGACGAATAGATCAAGCATCCAGAGCTCGCGCTCGGCGATGTCGGTGTTGTAGCCGGCCACGAACGACGCGTAGCCGATCACGGCGCCGGCGACCTCGGCGACGAGCACGCGAAACGCGCGGCGAGCACCGAAGGCGTCGCGACGCACGATCGCCGCCGTGAACGCGCGCGGGCTCAACGCCTCGTGGCGATTGAGCGCATTGGCCATGCGCGCGATCGCGCTCGCGTCGCTCGGACGCGCGCGGCGAATTTTCGGCGTGACTACGCCTTCTTTCCCCAGAGCTCCTTGCTCAGCCAGTCGAGGCCGAGATCCTTCAGCGTCTGCGGCAGGGGCTTGCCGCCCTTCCGGTCGTAGCCGACTTCCTTGTACCAGGTGTCGACCATCTTCTCCCACTGCGCGGAGACCGCCTGGCCGGCGGCGGGGCCGTCGTGCGGCGTGGATCCGTAGCGGAACGACGGCACTTCGAGGTTCGGCGTCAGGCCGCAGCGCAGCGCGGTGGCGCGGTTGATCGCCGCGGTGCGCCGGCCGAAGCGCATCGCCTCGGCCACGGTGTAATACCAACCCGTCGCCGCCGACAGCGCGCGGCAGATGTTTTCCAGTCGCGTGCGCGTCGTGAAGATGCAGATGCCGAGCGAATCCTCGAACGCGCGCCGGCCGCGGCAGCCGGCCACGAGCTTGGCGACCTCGACGCCGTCGAACGGATTGATGCGCGCGGGCAACCCGAGCTCCGTCTGGTGCACGGGATTGCCGGTCTCCATGGTCGCCGTCGACGAGGTCGCGGTGTCGAGCATCTCCTCCCAGCGTGCGCGGTGGTCGTGGCCGCGCGGCGAGGCGCCTTTGCCGGTATAGATGGCGGCCTTCGCGGCCTCGCCGCCCAGCTTTTCGGAGGCGCGCTTGACGCCCTCTGCGAGCAGGTCACCGAATCCCTCGCGCCGGTTGATCATCTGCAGCAACCGGTCCGCGCCGGCGACGTCGCCCCACTTGAGGTCGAAGCCCACCTGCTGTTTGGTCAGCCAGCCTTTCTCCAGGCCCTCCATCACCCAGCCGATCACCCAGCCGAACTCGTTGACGTCCACGCACGCGCGATCGGTCTGCGTGTTGAGCCAGGCCACGGCGCTCTGGTCGGTGGCGCCGATCGTCCAGCCCGCGCCCGACCATCCCTCGTACTCCGGCTCGTCGACGATCTTGCCCTTGTACGGTCCCTGGCGGATGACCGACATGTGGCAGTGGTGCATGCCGCACGCGTTGCATTGATGCCCGCGGTGGTCGAAGCCCTCGCGCAACCGCGGCGCCTCCCACGACTTCATGTCGACGTCGCCGGTGAGGCTCGTCGTGTAGTTGCGGATCGGCAGCGCGCCCATCTTCGAGAGGTTCACGACGCCCGGCAGCGTGCCGTACTCGTACAGCGAGCGCGCGGACGGGTCCGTCTTGAGATCGTGCGCGATGTCGTCGGCGCACTGGATCAACCCGCGGGGGTCGGCAGCGCGCAGCGCCTTGGTGCCCTTCACGATGGCCACCGCCTTGAGCTTCTTCTTGCCCATGACGGCGCCGACACCGTTCTTCGACGCGACGTGGCCGTAGTCGCCCTGGATCGCCGCGAAGCGGACGAGGTGCTCGCCGGCGGGACCGATCGAGTACACGGAGAGCTGGTGCCCCGTGAGGCCGAGGTCGCGACTGAGCGCATCCTGCGTCTCCCACGTGTCCTTGCCGAGGTACGACTTCGCGTCGCGGATCTCGATGCGGTCGTCGTCGATATAGAGGTAGACCCAGTCCTTCGCCTGCCCCTGCACGATGATCGCGTCGTAGCCGCAGTACTTCAGATTGGTGCCGAAGAAGCCGTTGGCCTGCGTCGACGTCGGTCCGTTCGTGAGCGCGCCGATCGTCACAACGGTGAGGCCGCCGGTGCCCCACACGGGCAGGCCGGCGAGCGGCCCGGTGCCGAGCACGAGCCGGTTGTCGGGATGGTCCCACGAGACGTTGCCTTTGCCCTTCGCCGTCTCGCGATAGAGGATCATCGCGCCGAGCCCGGCGCCGCCGATCAGCTCGCGCATCTCGTCCGGCGTCCACGGCTCGGCCCACGCCTTGCGTTTGGTGAGATCCACGCGCAGCAGCTGACCGGCGTAGCCGCCGGGCAGCGCGGGTTGCGGCTTGCCGACCTGTCGGGGAGCGCTCAAGGTCACAGGACTCATACGGCCACCGGGGTTTCGCCGGGCGCCTTCGCGGGACGACCCAGCACGGTTTCGGGAAGCAGCGTGCCGGCGGTGCCGGACGCGATGTACGCAGTCTTCACGTCGAACGGATGCGCTTTGAGATAGTCCTTGAAGCGGCCGAGCCGGACGCCGGTCTGCACGAGGCCTTTCAGCATGCCCACGTCGTTCGTCGTCCACACGTCGCCCGAGCGGCCGATGATGATGGCGCCGGTGAGACGATCGCCCGTGAAGAGGTATTTGCGATACGCGGAGCGATCACGCTTGGCGCCCACGACCGTGTCGGCCTTCGCGTCGTCCCAGGCGCCGAACGACGCGGCGTCGAGATGGCAGACCTCGACGATGTTGATGATGAGCGAGCCCTTGTACGCGACGTCCTTGCCCGCCATGTTGGCGCCGACCACGCGGCCGTGCTCCTGCGCCGTCGGCTCGATGGCGTGCAGCGCCGGCTGGCCCGACACGAGGTCGCGGCCCTCCGCCACGTCGCCCGCCGCGTAGACGTTCGGCACGTTCGAGCGCAGGTGATCATCCACGATGATGCCGCGGTTCATCCGCACGCCGGAGTCCTTCAGCCACTCGAGATTGGTCTTGATGCCGGTGGCCATGATCACGACGTCGCACACGAGGTCGCCGCCCGACGCGAACTTGACGCGTTTCTTGCCGCGCGCGTCCTCGATCTTCGTCACCTTGACGTTGGTCCGGATGGTCACACCGTGCGCACGCAGCCACTCCTCGATGACCTCGGCGCCCGCGTCGTCGATCATGCGCGGCAGGATCCGCGGCGCGACTTCGACGATGGTGAGCTTGGCGCCGAGCGCGAGGATCGAGTTGAGGATGGTGAACGAGATGAAGCCGGCGCCGATCATCACGACGTGACTGCCCGGCGTCACCGAGGCGATGACGCCGCGGCACTCGTCGAGCGTCCAGAACGAATGCACGTTGGCGCCGTCGGCCCCCGGCACCGGCGCGCGCACCGCCGACGAGCCGGTGGCGATCAGACAGTCGTCGTACTCGACCTTCGAGCCGTCGTCGAGCGTGCAGACGTTGGCTTTCGTATCGAGCGCGGCCGCGCGGCGCCCCACGTGCGTCTTCACCTTCCACTGCGCGAGCAGCGCCGCGCTCGTGGTGAAGACGTGCTGCTCGGCGATCGAGCGATCGAGATAATACGGCAGCACCATGCGTGAGTACGGCTTCTCGGCGCTGACCAGCGTGATCTCGGAGGGCTCGCGCTCCTCTTCGCGGATCGTGCGCATGGCGTTCATGCCTGCGGTGCCGCCGCCGATGATCAGGTGTCGACGGGGCATCAGCGGCGCCCTCCGTTCGTCGCGAGCACGTGCGAGGCGCGCTCGGCGGCGAAGTCGTGCAGCCAGTCGCGCGTGGCCACCTCTTCGTACTCGATGGCCGCCGTGGGGCATGCGTGCACGCAGGCGGGATCGCCGCCGCAGAGGTTGCACTTGAACGCCTTGCGCGTCGACGCGTCGTAGAACACCGTTCCGTAGGGACAGGCGATCGTGCACAGCTTGCAGCCCACGCAGCGATCATCGAGGACGTCCTTGGCGCCGGCGGCATTGATGGTGATGGCGCCGACGGGGCAGGCCGTCATGCACCAGCCCTCCGCGCACTGCGTGCACGTGTACGGCGCGTACGACGTGTGGCCCTCGAACGGCGAGACGCGGATGACCGACTTCGCCGGCTGAAACGCCCCGACCTGCACGTACGAGCACGCGATCTCGCAGCGCAGGCAGCCGGTGCAACGCTCGGGCGTGATCTTGAGGACTTTCACCGTTTCTTCTTCCCCTGTCCCTTGTCGCCGCGTTCGAGCCGCGCGATGAACTCATCGAGCGGGATGGCGGCCATGGTCATTCCCGCCGAGCCGCCCCGTGCCCCGAGTTCGACGGAGACGCGGGAGATGGTGGCGTTGTCGGGCGCTTCGACGATCGTCACGAAGTCGTACGGACCCAGCACCGCGTACTGTGCGATCACGCGCGCGCCCATGCGACCGACGTCGCCGTTGACCTTGCGGATCCACCCGGGTCGCTCGCGGAGCACCTTGCGGCCGGACTCCGACAACGTGCTGAGCATGACGTACAGGCTCACGGCGGGTCCTCCTTCGATGCTCGTGGCCGCGCGAACGCGCGCCAGTATAGCACGCGGTTTCGAGCCATCCCGGCACGGCGCCCGGGCCGTGAAGCGCGCGGCCATGCTCGCTGCAGCGCATTTCAGGTTCCGTGCAGCGCGGTGAACGCGCGCGACGTTCCGACGGGCGGTTTCGTCGTGGCACGTCGCTTGCCATTGTCTCGGACATGGTCACTCGCCGCGTCCCCGCCCTCCTGGCGGCGCTCCTGGCGCTCGGCGGCTGCGCGACCTCCATCCGGACGGCGAAGATGGGGCCGCTGCCGACCGGTCCGCTCGTGACCCTGATCGTCAGCGACGATCGCGCGGTCGTGGAGCGTGAGTGCCGCGAGGTGCCCGCGCTGGGCCCGATCCTGGGCTGCTCCATCTGGCGGACCGTGCAGCCCGACGGGAAAACGGACGTGAAGACGATGAAGGTCGTGCGCTATACCGACGCGATGCCGTCCGCGCTCGCACTCGAAATCGACGCCCACGAGCTCTGCCACGTCGTGGCCGCCCTGCAGCAAATCGACGATCCCTGTCACGTCGGCAACGGCGGCGTCGTGCGCGCCGGCGGCGCCAACGTGCGCGGGATGACCCGCTAAAAGAGACTTCGGCTCGCCGTTTGCCCCGTTACCGAGGGGCGTGACGGGTTCCCCGGCGCGTCCCGAGCGTGTGGGGGTTTGGGGGCCATGTCGGGGCCCCCACATTCAGAAAGCCGGCCATGTCGGGGCCCCCATTTAGACGGGCGCTTCCCCCGCCGACGGCTTCAGAAACTGATAGACGCTCGTGAAGTCGCGCCGCCCGAACCCGTGCGACGACGCCAATCGTAGCACCTGCTGAGCCGCGGGCGCGACCACGACCGGCACGCGCAGCTCACGCGCGGCGTTCACGGCGAGACCGAGGTCCTTCGCCATCAGATCGGTCATGAAGCCGGGCGCGTAGTCGTTCGACGAGGCCGACTTCGGCACGAGCCCGGGGACCGGATGCATGAACTGCATCACCCAGGTGTTGCCCGACGATTTCGAGATCACGTCGGTCAGGACCTTCGGATCGACGCCGAAGCCCTCCGCGATTCGAAACGCCTCCGACACGGCGACCGCGGACACGCCTGCGATCAGGTTGTTGCACAGCTTGGCCACCTCACCGCTGCCGACCGCGCCGACGTGGATGACGTTAGCGCCCATGGCCGACAGCGCCGGCCGCGCCTCTTCGACGTCGCGCGTCTCACCGCCGACCATGATGGCCAGCGTGCCCTCCTCTGCGCGCGGGACGCCGCCGGACACCGGCGCGTCGATGAACCGCACGCCCTTGGCCTTCAGCGCGGCGGCCACGCGCCGCGACACGGCGGGATCGATCGTCGACATGTCCACGCAGAGCCGGCCGGCCGTGACGCCCTCCGCGATGCCGTTCTTGCCGAGGTACGCCGTCTCGACATGGGAGGACGACGGCAGCATCGTGATCACGAGGTCGCTGCGCCGTGCGGCATCGGCGCCGGATTCCGCGCGTGTCGCGCCGCGCTTCTCGGCATTCGCCAGCGCCGCCGGCACCACGTCGTAGGCGATCACGCCGAAGCCCTTCTTGAGGAGATTGCCGAGCATCGGCGCGCCCATCGTTCCCGTTCCGACGAAACCCACGTTCATGCTGATCTCCTTGTGCCGGCCGAATGGTGTCAGGCATGATCACGGCCCATGTCCGCGGCGTCAAGTCCCGCGCGCCTGCGCGGTCTCGGTCTCATCGCCCTTGCCGCCGTCTCCTGGGGCACGACGGGATCGGTGACCACGCTGCTCGTGAGCCACGCGTCGGCGACACCGCTGCTCGTCGGCGCTGCGCGCATGCTCACCGGCGCCGTGCTGCTGCTCGCCGCCGCGCGCCTCGTGGAGGGCGCGATTCGTCCAGCGCCGGGCGAGGCGTGGCGTTACCTCGCTCTCGGCGCGTGCATGGCCCTCTTTCAGGCCACGTACTTCACGGCGGTGACCCGCGTCGGCATCGCGGTCACCGCGCTGGTCGCGATCTGCTCGGCGCCGATCATGATCGCGGCGCTGGCGACGGCGCTGCTCGGCGAACGTCCCACCCGCGGCCTCGTCGTTGCGCTGGTGCTCGGCGTCGCCGGCACCGCGCTGCTGGTCGCCGCGCCCGTGGCGACCCCGACCGCACCGCGGCCGCTCAGCGGTGTCCTGCTCGCGCTCGCGGCGGGACTCGCGTACGCGCTCTACGTCGTGATCGCGAAAGCGGCGGTGATGCGGACGGCGCCGCTGCGGCTGGCCGCCCTGACCTTCGCCGTGGCCGCGGTGCTGATGGCGCCGGCACTTTTGATGCCGGGCGCCGTGACGCAGCTGGCGTTGGGATGGCTGGGATTGCTCTATCTCGGGGCCGTTACGACCGCGGGCGCGTACGCGCTGTACACGGCCGGCCTGCGATACGTCTCGGCGTCGGCGGCCGGCGTGGCCTCGCTGCTCGAGCCACTCACCGCGACGCTGCTGGGCGTGCTGCTGTTTGGTGAGCGCTTCGGTGTCCTGGGATGGATCGGCGCGGCGTTGCTGCTGGCTGGACTCGCGCTGCTGGTCGAAGGCGAGCCGCGCTGAGGCCTACCGGGCGTAGGCCTCAGGGCATCGAGACGGTCGTCGAGTCTCCGCTCGTCGTGATCGAGAAGACCCCGCTGGACGTGTCCGCCGTATATGCGTACGCGCCCCAGCCGGACGGCGGCGCCGGCACCGCAGCCAGGAAGGGCCCGGCCAGCTGGCCCAGACCGTTCGTCGACATCGACGTCAGATCGCTGAGCGCGTTGGGGACGACCGTCATGTGCGCAGCGTAGATGACGACGGCAGACGCCATCGCCCGTGCGTCACCCTGCGCCTTCGCGATTCGCGCCCGCTGCTGCGTGTTCGCGTAAATCGGCACGGCGATGGCGGCCAGGATTCCGATGATGGCCACCACGATCAGCAGCTCGATGAGCGTGAATCCCGATTCTCGGCGTCGCACTGGAGTCCCCCCTCCCGACCTGCCCATATTCGGCGGTCGTCGCATCGTGACAATGCAGAGAGGATGCCATAGCGTCCGATCGTTCCGAATCAGATATTTACGGCTCGCCAGGCAGGGAAATCCTCCGCGCCTCCGCGTTGCAACTCTGGCAGACACTGCCGGAAATCGTCAGTCACCGCCCGGCTTGATCGGCCGACTCACCGCCCGGCTGAACGTGCAGTTCGGGACGACCGCGGAATGCTTGCCCGAGCCGCCGGCCACGGCCACGAAGACGTCGTCCGGTGACGGGACCTGAGGCATCAGCGCTTCGGGGTCCGCCACCGCGTTCATCCACGCCGGCCAGTCGTGCATGCCCCACATCCCGGCCAGCTTCAGCCGGCCGAGGGGCAGGCGCGCGTGCTCGTACACGAAGCGCTGCACGTCGGCGCGCGTGAACCCATCATCGGCGATCGTGCGCGCGTGCTCGGGACCGAGCACGACGAGCAGCTGGCTCTGCGAAAAGTACCAGCCCACGTTGGACCCGAGCGACACGGCCGTGTCGCAGACGGTAGTGAGAATGCCGGAGGCGGTCGTCGAGACGTGGTCGTTGACGTTGTGCGGCGGCTCGCCGCCGTACACGGTGACCGTGTCGCCCTCGGCGAGCGGCCCCCACGGAGATGCCGCCTCGTTCTCGGCGATGCAATACGAGAACTTCGCGGGACTGCCCTGCGTCGCCATGTCGTACCGACCTGGCCACGCGCCGCCGACGTTCAGGAGGATCAACCGGATCGCGCGACCGATCGTGGCGTTGGCTCGAAAGCCCGGACCGAAGCAGCCGCTGCCGCCGTGCAGGCCGATCTGGCGCCCGTACGCGCCGTTGACGACGAGCAACGGGGCCACAGGGTGCGTCGTCGCCTGCACGCCATAGAGATTGAACGCGCGGTCGAGCATCGCCTCGACCGCGGCCAGGATGATCGGAAAGGCGCGCGGCTCACAGCCCGCCATCACCGCGTTGACCGCGAGCTTCTCCAGCGTCACCTGCCGCCAGAGCGGCGGCATGATGCCGAGGCTCTTCGCGGCGTCGCGGCCATCGAGCATCGCTGACACGCGCTCCGCGGTCGGCGCAATGATCGGAAGACCGTCGGCCCAGTTGCGCTCGGTGAATGCGTCGAGGATGGCGATGGGATCGTCGGGAATGTCTATTGTAGCGGGGGCCGCGAGGTCGGCTTCGGCCGTGGGTGGCCTGTTCGAGGCGGCCGTGGCTCCGCTCGCCCGGTCTGTCGGTTCGGTGCGGTCACTGGTCCCGGAGCCCGCGATCAGTGCGTGCAGCTGTTCGAAGGCTTGCTGAGCGCGGCGCGCGATCGCCTCGGGACGCTCACCACCGAGCGGGTGCTCGACGACGAGCAGCGGCAGCGCGCTGACCCCCTGCGCCCCCATCTCGCTGACGGCCAATCCCTGGAACGCCGTGGTGCCGATGAGCCCGGCCGGTGTGCCGCGCTTCGCCAGTGCGATCGTGTCGTGGAGACTCCACGACGTGCACGACCCTCAGTCAGCGGAGCCGGCGAAGACGACGTCGCACGTCTTCGCCAGCTCCGCGATCAGCTCCGGCGACGCCGGTGTGGACGCATTGGCCTTCCGGCGGTGCACGACCGCGGCGACGCCGTAGCGCTCACGCAGCATCGTGCCGAGGTCGCCCGCGAGACGATCGAAGTTCGACTTGGTGTTGTCGAGAAAGCCCACGGTCCGTCCGCTCCAGCTCTGCGGCAGCGACGGCACGGCGACCGTCTGTGCTTTCACGACGCCGATCGGATTCAGCACGCGGATCTGGCCCATAGCTTCTCCTCTATTTCTTCTTCAAGCCGGTGGAGCGCGCGAGCAGGCGTCCGATCGTCTCGTGCAATTCGGTTAGCATCGAACGCTTGAAGCGGATGGTGACGGATTCGACGGGCTCGGAGCTGCCGATCTTGTGGATGACGAGGGTGCCGGTGAATTCCTGCGCGCGCTCGTCGGCGGCCGCGAGCCCGCGCAACTGCAGGAACTCCCACGTGTCCGCCATGGCGGCCATCTTACAATAGCGGCCCCATGGTCATTGCCGTGGACGTCGGCACGTCGTCGGCCCGCGCGGGCGCCTACGACGCCGACGGGCGGCCCGTCGCCGGCCTCTATCATCAAGCGCCCTACGAGCCGCATCTCACCCGTGACGGCGGCGTCGAGCACGATCCCCGCGTGCTCTTCGCCGCCGTCGCGACGTGCCTCGATGCCGTGTGCGCGCGCGCCGGCCGCGCGGCCGTGCGCGGTGTCGGCGTCACCACGTTCTGGCACGGCCTCTGCGGTTTTGACGCCGCTGGCGAGGCGGTGACGCCCGTCTATATGTGGGGCGACTCGCGAAGCGCGCGCGACGCCGACCTTCTGCGCGACGCGCTCGACGAGACCGGGCTGCACGAGCGCACCGGCTGTCACCTGCACTTCTCCTACTGGCCGGCCAAGCTGCGCTGGCTCGCGCGCGAGCGTCCGGCCGAGGTGCAGCGCGTTGCACGGTGGGGCTCGTTCGGCGAGCATCTCGAGCTGACGATCTTCGGCGACGCGGCGACGAGCGTCTCGATGGCCTCGGCGACCGGGCTGTTCGACATCGCCGCCGGAACGTGGGACGCCGAAGCGCTCGCCGCCGCCGGCATCGAGCCGCCACACCTCTTTCGCGTGGTCGATCGCGCGGAGAGTCGGCGCGGACTCCGGCCGGAGTGGGCGGCACGCTGGCCGGCGTTGCACGCGGTGCCATGGTTCCCCGCCGTCGGCGACGGGGCGGCGAGCAACGTCGGCTCGGACTGCATCGCCCCCGATCGCATCGCGCTCAACGTCGGCACCTCCGCGGCGTTGCGCGTCGCGACCGATGGATTTCGGCCGCCGCCGCGCGGCCTCTGGCGCTACGGCGTCGATCGCCAACATCTGCTGCTCGGCGGCGCGACGTCGGAGGGCGGCAACGTCTATGCCTGGTGCCGTGAGACGCTGCGACTTCCCGACCATGCCGTCCTCGAACAGCGGCTGGACGCGATGCCGCCCGACACCCACGGCCTCACCGTCCTGCCGTTCCTCGCGGGCGAGCGTGCGCCGGGCTGGCGCGGCCACCGTCGCGGCGCGGTGGCCGGACTGTCGCTCGATACGCAGCCGATCGACATCGTGCGCGCGACGCTCGAGGCCATCGCGCTGCGCCTCGCGCTCGTGTACCGTCTGCTCGCACCACACGCCGCGCGCGAGCATCGCATCATCGCCTCGGGCGGCGCGGTGACGCGCTCCCGCGCGTGGACGCGGATCTTGGCCGACGCGCTCGGCCACGCGGTCACGTGGTCACACGAGCCGGAAGCCACCAGCCGCGGCGCCGCGCTGCTCGCACTTAACGCACTCGGTGACGTGCCCGATCTCAGCAGCGTGCACGCGCCGCTGGGCGAGACATTCGAGCCGGATCCCGCACGCCACGCGCGCTATCGCGAGGCGCTCGAACGCCAGCGCGGATTCGACGAGAGGGTATGATCGTGGCCATGGAGCCCGCCCCCGAGATTCGTGTCGCCGCCGATCCCAACGCGCTCGCCGAGGCCGCCGCGCGCGAGGTCGTCGCCGTCGCCCGCGCCGCGGTCGCCGCGCGCGGCCGTTTTACGATCGCGCTGGCGGGCGGCTCCACGCCCCGCGAGAGCTACCGGCGGCTCGCCGAGCCTCCGCTCGCCGCGGAGATGCCGTGGGACCGCACGCTCGTGTTCTTCGGCGACGAGCGCGGCGTGCCGCCCGACCACCCGGAGTCCAACTACGGCATGGCGCGCGCGGCGCTGCTCTCGCACGTGCCGATCCCGTCGGACCAGATCTTCCCGATCCAGGGCGACGCCCCTGATACCGACGCCGTCGCCGCCGAGTACGCGCGAACGCTCGGCGAGGTGTTTCGCGTGCGGCGCGGCGAGGTGCCCCGGCTCGATCTGATCCTGCTCGGGCTGGGCATCGACGGTCACACGGCGTCGCTGTTTCCCGGCTCGCCCGTCCTGAAGGAAACCTTCCGCATCGTCACGGCCGTCCATGCGGCCGCCGCCAGCATTCCCGAGCGCATCACGCTCACCTACCCCATCTTCAACGCCGCCGCCTGCGTCATCTATCTGGTGTCCGGCGCGGAGAAGGCCAAAGTCGTCAGGGCGGCGCTCGGAGACCGGGGCGGCGCAGTGCCGGCGGCGATGGTGCGACCGACCGACGGACGGCTGCTCTGGATCCTCGACCGCGCGGCCGCCGCATTGCTACCGGCAGGGAGGACATCCTGATGGAACTCGGGTTCGTCGGCCTCGGCCGGATGGGCGGCAACATGGTGACGCGGCTGGCGCGCGGCGGCCACCGGATCGTCGCCTGGGACCGCGCGGCCGACGCCGCGGCGCGCGCGCGCGACAACGGCGCCGAGCTGGCCGGCTCGCTCGCCCAGCTGCCCAAAGCGCTCAAGCCGCCGCGGGCGGTGTGGGTGATGGTGCCGGCGGGCGAGGCGACGGAGTCGACGATCCAGGCGCTGGCGGGCGTGCTCGAGCGCGGCGACACGGTCATCGACGGCGGCAACACGAAGTGGACGGACGACGTCCGACGTGGCCGTGAGCTCGCGTCCCGCGGCCTGCACTATGTCGATGCGGGAACGAGCGGCGGCGTCTGGGGCTTGCAGAATGGCTACTGTCTGATGGTCGGCGGCGACAAGAGCGCCGTCGATCGCCTCGCGCCGATCTTCACGACACTCGCGCCGCCGAACGGCTGGCTGCACGTCGGCGGTGTGGGCGCCGGGCACTACGTGAAGATGGTTCACAACGGCATCGAGTACGCGATGATGCAGGGCTACGCCGAAGGCTTCGAGCTGATGTCGGCCTCGGAGTACGGACTCGACCTGCCGAAGATCGCCGAGCTCTGGAATCAGGGCTCCGTCGTCCGCTCGTGGCTGCTCGAGCTCACCGCGGCGGCACTGGCGGACGACCCCAGGCTCGAGGGTCTGAAGGGCTACGTCGAGGACTCCGGCGAAGGGCGCTGGACGGTCGAGGACGCCATCGAGAAAGCCGTGCCGCTGCCCACGATCACGGCGTCGCTGTTCGCGCGCTTCCGCTCGCGGCGTGACAACTCCTTCGCGGACCGGCTGCTCGCGGCGCTCCGCAATCAGTTCGGGGGCCATGCCGTACGCCGATGAGCCGTTCTCGCTCGTCATCTTCGGCGCCTCCGGAGACCTGACGTACCGCAAGCTGGTGCCTGCGCTGTGGAGCCTCTACGCGGCGCGGACGCTGCCCGAGCCGTTCGCCATCATCGGGACGGCTCGCAGCGAGATGTCGAACGAGGCCTTCCGCGGACGCATGCGCGAGGGCGTCACGCGCTTCGCGCGACTCAAGATCCCCTCGCAGCACGTGTGGGATCGCTTTGCGGGCAGCCTCTTCTATGTCGCCGGCGACCCGAACGCGCCGGAGCTGTACACCCGGCTGAAGCAGCGCCTCGAGCAGATCGAGACCGCGCGGGGCGGCGCGCGCAACCGGATCTTCTACTGCGCGACACCGCCCAGTCTCTACGACGATATCGTGGCGGGCCTCGGCGCCGCCAGCCTCGCCCGCGTCGACGGCGGCTGGACGCGCATCATCGTGGAGAAACCGTTCGGCCGCGATCTGGAAAGCGCGCGGGCACTGAACCGGCAGCTCATGAGCGTCTTCCAGGAAGAGCAGGTCTACCGGATCGATCACTACCTCGGCAAAGAGACCGTCCAGAACATCCTCGTGTTCCGGTTCGCCAACGGCATCTTCGAGCCCGTCTGGAACCGCAATCACGTGGCCGAGGTGCAGATCACGGTGGCGGAGACGATCGGCGTCGAGGGCCGCGGCTCGTATTACGAGGAGTCCGGCGCGCTGCGTGACATGGTTCAGAACCACATGCTGCAACTGCTCTGCCTGATCGCCATGGAGCCACCTGTGACCTTCGACGCCGGCCCGGTGCGCGACGAGAAGAACAAGGTCATGCACGCGATGCATCCGATCGATCCTGCGAAAGTGGACGAGGTCGCGCTGCGCTCGCGATACGGCCCCGGCTACGTCGAGGGCAAGGCCGTCCCGGGCTACCGGCAGGAAAAGGGCGTCAAGCCCGACTCGACGACGGAGACCTACGTCGCCATGCGGCTCGAGATCGACAACTGGCGCTGGGCCGGCGTGCCGTTCTATCTGCGCACCGGCAAGCGGCTGGCGAAGCGCGTGAGCGAGATCGCGATCCGCTTCCGCCGCACGCCGCACATGATCTTCCGTCACGCTCGACTTCAAGTACGGCGAGGTCTTCGGCGGTGAGCCACCCGAGGCGTACGAGCGACTGCTGCTCGACGCCATCCACGGCGACGCGACGCTGTACGCGCGCGGCGACTGGGTCGAGCAGGCGTGGGCGCTGCTCCAGCCGGTCCTCGAGGCATGGAGCCGAACGCCGGCGGCGCTCGCCACCTACGAGGCCGGCTCGTGGGGGCCGCTCGAGGCCGATGCGTTCATCGCGCGCGACGGCGGTGGCTGGCGCCGGCCCTGACGCGCTGAGGCGCCTCGCGGAGTCCGCGCGACGCCGGCACCGTACTGCGCTCGCGACTGGCATCGCTCTGGTCGTCGTCGTGACCGCGACGGCGACCGCGACCGGTCGCGATCCGTCGGGCGGCACGCACGCGCCGCGATTCTCCGACTATCCAGCCGGCACCGCATATCGCGGTACGCCGGCGGCGCCCGACTTCAAGCGCAATCCCGCCGCGGACCCTTTCGCCGCCGAGCTTCGCGAAGGCGTGCGTCGCGGCCCGAACTTCGCGGGTTACCTCCGCGTGGTCGAGTGGAGCTGCGGGGCGAGCTGCCGACGCTGGATGATCGTCAACACGAAGACGGGCCGCATCCACGACTCTCCGGAGCCGGCCTTCAGCCTCGAGTATCAGCTCAACAGTCTGCTGCTCCTCGTGAACACCGTCGGCCGGTTCACGGCCGCCGATCCCCCGGCCGGCGTCCCGATCGCGAAATATTACGTCTGGCGCAACGATCGTCTGCAGCTGATCGACACGCGTGCGCCGCGTCAGCCGCGTTCAGGATCGCGTTAGCAGTCGGCTGGACGCGGCACGCGAGACGTCGTCGCGCCGCGGCTACTTCGGCGCTTGCAGCACCCGCGCGGTGGTGTACTCCGCGTACGTGTAGATCCAGCTCTCCCAGAGCAGGACCTGCAGCGAGGTCCCCTGCTTTTCGTAGACCTGACTGATGCCGTGCTGCGCTGTCTTGCTGGTGCTGATGTGCCGCCAGCCGTTGGCTTCGAGCGTGGCGCGCGTGGCGGCGGACAGGCTCTCGAGCTCGATGCGGCCGCGATAGACTTCGCGCGCCGCCTGCACGGTCGGCGTTTCGATGGCCATCGAGTCGCCCGCGACATAGCTCATGCCTTTCGCCACGGGGATGTCTTCGAACTGGCTCTTCACGGGCCGCGGAGGATTGGTGGCGCAGGCGCTCAACGCGAGCGCGGTGGCCGCGACGATGACGATGCGGGTGAAATTCATGCGACGATCCTAGCAAGGCGTCCCGTCAGCAACCAAGGAAAACAGGGCTCAGCGCAGCCGGATCAGACGTGCGAAGTCGGCCTCCACCGCGCGCGCGACCTCGCTCACCTGCTCGGGCGGGAGGTCCTCATCGAGCAAGAGGACGACGATGGCGCGGCCGCGCTTGGTCCGGCGGCCGACGTGCATCGACGCGATGTTGACGTTGAGGCGCCCGAGGATCGAACCGATGCGGCCGACCATGCCGGGGCGGTCCTCGTACGACAGCACGAGGATGTAGCCTTCGGGTGTGAACTCGATGTGCAGGTCGCGGAGCTGCACGATGCGCGGCTGCCCGTCGAAGACGGTGCCGGCGATCAGCTTCTTGCCCTCGGCCGTCTGCGTGCAGACCGTCAGCATGCTCTTGTACGCGCCCGTCGACTCCGTGCGCTCGATGGCGACCTCCACGCCGCGCTCGCGCGCGACGAGGTGCGCGTTGACCAGATTGACGGGGCCCGCGGTGACCGGATCGAGCAGACCGGCCAGCACCGCGCGCGCCAGCAGCTCCGGATCCGTGTCGGCGATGGCGCCGGCCACGGTCACCTCCACGCGCGCGAGATGCTCGGGATCGAGCTGGATGCAGAAGCGCCCGAGCACGTCCGCGAGGGCGACGAACGGACGCAACGCCTCGACCGTCGTCGCATCGGCCACCGGGATGTTCACGGCGTGCTCGACGAGCGCGCCGTCGCGAAACGCCACGAGCTGGCGCGCGACGTCGACGGCGACATTGACCTGCGCCTCGGCGGAGTTCGCGCCCAGATGCGGCGTGACCACCACGCGCGGATGCGCGATGAGGCGCCGGAGCGTCTCCGAGCGCGGCGGCTCTTCACTCCACACGTCGATGGCAGCGCCGGCCACGTGGCCGCTCTCGAGCGCGGCGAGCAGGTCCGCCTCCACGACGATGCCACCGCGTGCGCAATTGACGATGCGCGCGCCCGGTTTCAGCACCGCCAGCTCCCGCGCGGCCGCCATGCCCTCCGTCTCCGGCGTCAGCGGGACGTGGAAGGTCACGACATCGGCCTCGCGCAGCAGCGCGTCGAAGTCCGGCACCAGCCGCGCGCCGAGGTCGCGCGCGCGCGCCTCCGGAATGTAGGGATCGTAGACGAGCAGTCGCGCCGGCTCGAAGCCGCGCAGGCGTGCGGCCACGCGGCTGCCGACCTTGCCCAGGCCCACGACACCGAGCGTTTTTCGGTAGAGCTCGGCCGCGTAGATCGAGCGATCCCACTCGAGCGTCTTCAGGCGGGCGTGGGCGTCGGGAATGCGTCGCACGAGGGCAAGCAGCATGCCGATCGTGTGCTCCGCCGCCGAGACGACGTTGCCCTGCGGCGCGTTGACCACGACGACGCCGCGGCGCGAGCACGCATCGACGTCGATGTTGTCCACGCCGACACCGGCGCGCCCGATGATGCGCAGCCGCGGCGCGCGGTCCAGCAGCGCGGTCGTCACGGCCGTCGACGACCGCGTGACGAGTGCCTCGCAGTCTACGAGCGCCTCCGTCAACGCCTCGGGCGCCGGCTTCATGAGCTGGCGGACGTCGAAGCCGTGCTCGCGCAGGTAGGCGATGCCCTCCGGCGCGATGGCATCGATCACGATCGTGCGCACGTCAGCCCTGGATCGAGTAGCCGCCGTCAACGGGAATGGCGGCGCCGGTCACGAAATCCGACGCGGAGCTCGCCAGAAAGACCGCGATGCCAGCCATGTCCTCGATCGTGCCCCAGCGCTTGGCCGGCGTGCGGCGCAGCACGTTCTCGTTGAGGCCGGGCACCTCGCGCTTGGCGTCGGCGGTGAGGTCGGTCTCGATCCACCCGGGCAGGACGGCATTGACCTGGATGTTGTCGGCCGCCCAGGCGGTGGCCATCGATTTCGTCAGCTGCACGATGCCGCCCTTCGACGCTGCGTACGCCGGCGCGAACGAGGCGCCGAAGATCGACATCATCGAGCCGATGTTGATCACCTTGCCGCCCCCCGCCTGCTTCATCAGCGGATACGCGGCGTGTGAGCAGAGAAACGCCGAGGTCAGGTTGGTATCGAGCACGCGGTGCCACTCGGCCAGCGTGTACTCGTGGATCGGCTTTCGGATGTTCGTGCCGGCGTTGTTGATGAGGATGTCTAGGCGGCCGAACCGCGCTTGCGTCGTGCTCACGAGCCCGCGCACTGCGGCTTCGTCGGTCACGTCGACGCTCACGGCCAGCGCGATCGCGCCCAGGGCCTCGAGCTCGGCAACGGCCCGCTTCGACTTCTCCGCATTCCGCGCGGCGACGACGACGCCGGCGCCGGCCGCCGCGAGTCCCCGCGCCATCCCGAGGCCGATCCCTCCGTTGCCGCCGGTGACGATCGCTACGCGCGCCTTCAGGTCGAACACCGCTCGCCTCCTACTCATGTAAGGATTACATCGGTAAGCGCGTTCTTGTAGCCCTTGCAATCACGGCGCGGCCGCCAACCGCTGCTGCTCTTATATAGCGCGCGGTTGCGTTTGGTCGCCCGTGGCACGTGCGCTGCAATCCACACGCAACGCGAGCGATGGACCGCCGACGGAGGGTACCTCAATGATCGCCGACGTTCGACTCTTTCGTCACGGCGCCTCCATCGGCTCGCGCACCGCGCCGTCGGTCTGGTGCTTCGTTCTCGCCGGTGCAGTCCCCCGCCAGCGGCCGTTGGCCCTCCAGCGGGCGCTCGATCGTGCCACCCGACTGGCGCCGCCGCAGCGGGTCGTCGTGGTCGTTTCGCGCGAGTCAGCGCCACACTGCGATGCGACGCTCAGCGAGACGCCAGGCGTCGCCACGCTCGTGCAGCCCACATATCGCGGCAGCGCGGCGGAACTCTTCTTGCCGGCGCTGCTCGTCGCGCGTCGCGATCCCGACGCGATGATCGTCGCGCTCCGCGCCGACGAGGCGCACGACGGGCCGGTCGCGCCATGCCTGACACGCGCGGTGAATGCCGTTGCGCTGCGTCCGGATCTCACGGTGCTCGTCGGCGCGCGACCGCGAGCCACTCGCCTTTCCGATGGACTCATCGAACCCGGGGCGCCCTGGCCCGGCCTCGAGGATCTCTCGCTCTTCTCGGTCGGCGCTACATCCCCGAGGTGCTGGAGACGCTCGAGCCGCTCGAGGGCGTGGCCGACGCGCCGGAGGCGACGCTGCTCTGCGAGGCCGTGTACGAGTGCATGCCGTACGCGAGCCTCTCGCGCGAGTTTCTGGAACGCGTCCCAGAGCTCGCTGTGCTGCCGGTTCCGGACGCGCTTCGCGAAGTCGGCGACGTCGTCGCCCATCTCGCCTCCTGACATGACCTCGCTGACCCAGGTTGCGGCGCTGCACCTCAGGCGCGCGCATGCGCGCACGCTCTGGGCACCGTCCGGGGTCCCTGTCAGCGTCGCGCCGTCATGGCCCTTGGGGATCGCGCTCACGGCGTGGACCGTGGGCGATGCACTGCTGCCGGATGCGGTGCCCGGGCGCTCGACGGCGGCTTATACCATCGCCGCCATCGCCACCGCCGCCGCACTCGCGTTCACGCTGGCCCTGCATGAGGCCGCGCACGCCGCGGTGGCACGCCGGGGCGGGCTGAGCGTGCGACGCATCACGCTGTCGTTCGTCGGCGGTGCGCTCGAGCTCGCGGACACGCCGCCGACGCCCGGCGTCGAGCTGCGCGTAGCGCTCGCGGGCCCCATCGCGAGTGGGATGCTCGCCCTCGCGGCCACTCTCGCCCACGTGCTCTTCGTCGCCGTGGAGATGGACCCGCTGTTCGCGACGGCGGCCGCCGCGGTTGCGCTCGCGAACATCCTGATCGCGGTCTTCAACTGCATTCCGGCACTACCGCTCGATGGCGGGCGAGCGCTCCACGCGGTGCTGTGGGCGCTGAGCGGACGTGAGGCGTTCGGCGCCACGCTGGCAAGCATCGCGGGCCGCATGCTCAGCGTCGCCATGCTCGCGCTCGCGGTGGTGGCGTCGGCCTCCGCGGACGCCGCGCTTGCGATCTGGCTCGGCCTTCTCGGCCTCAGTCTGAGGAGTCAATGAACGTGGGGGGCCCCGAAATGGCCCCCCACACCCCCCCGCGCTCGTCGCCTCCCGGCACAGCCGGGGCGCTCCTCGGTCACGCGGTCAGGGCGCGGTAGGTAGGCGCAGGGTCACGCGCGCGCCGTCGGGCAGTGATTCGAACTCGAGCGTGCCGCCGTGCTGGCGCACCACGCGCTCAACGGTCACGAGGCCGAGACCGCGATGTCCAGGCTTCGTCGACTGCAGCAGGCGGATCAGCAGTTTCGGATTCGTCGTCCGCAGCCCCGCCCCGTGGTCACGCACTACCAGTGCCGCGCGGCCATCGGGTCCCAGCGTTGCCGTCACTTCCGGCGGCGGCGCGGCGGCGGGCGTCGCTTCGACGGCATTGGCCAGCAGCTCGCCGATCGCCAGCACCAGCAACGCGTCGTCGCCGCTGACCCGTGGCCAGTCGCCGGCGCCGAGCGTCACGGTCGCCAGGCCGCGCACGGCGCGGGCCTGCTCGGCGAGCCGCTTGAGATCGTGCGCACGCGGCAGCTGTGCCTCGAGCGCGGCGACGCCCAGCGCGACCGGCAGCATGTCGGACAGCCGCGCGAGCTGCTGGAGCACCGTGCGCAGACTTTCGTCGGCCGTGGGATCGCCGGCCACGGTGCGCTTGAGGACCTCGAGGTGCATGACGGCAGAGTTGAGCGGGCCGCGGAGGTCGTGCAGGAGCCGGGCGAGCTCGGCGGGCAACGGACGGTCCGTGGGCCCTCCGGGCGCGCCCGTCATCAGGTCAGGCGCGCCGACTTCACCGCCTGGATGCCGTATTTCGCCAGCTTGTTGTAGAGCGTCTTGAGGCTGATGCCCAACAGCTGCGCGGCCTTACGTTTGTCCTGATTGGTCTCGTCGAGCGCGCGCAGGATCAGATCGCGCTCCATCTCGCGGATAGGCGTGACCGAACCTGCGGCGGCGCCACTCGAGGGCACCGTGCCGCGCAGCACGTTGTCGGGCAGATGCTCGCTCGCGATCAGGCCGCTGCCGCTCAGCACCACCGCGCGCTGGATCACGTTGCGCAGCTCCCGGACATTGCCCGGCCACATGTAGCGCTCGAGGTCCTTTTCGGTGTCCGGGACGAGACCACGCACCTGCCGGTTGTCCTGCCGGTTGAACTCTTCGATGAACGTGCGCGCCAGCAGCGGGATGTCGTCCTTCCGGTCGCGCAGCGGCGGCAGATGGATCGAAAAGACGTTGAGCCGATAGAAGAGGTCCTCACGCAGCTGATTGGCTTGGATGGCCTCCGTGGGCACCCGGTTCGTGGCGGCGACCACACGGACGTCGACCTGGATCTCGGACTTGCCGCCGCCGACGCGGCGGAAGCTGCCCTCCTGGAGCACGCGTAGGAGCTTGGCCTGCGTGTTGGAGTCCATCTCCGCGATCTCGTCCAGGAACAACGTGCCGCCGTCGGCGAGCTCGAAGCAGCCCAGCCGGCGCTCCGTGGCGCCTGTGAACGCGCCGCGCTCGTGACCGAACAGCTCGCTCTCGATCAGCGTCTCGGGGATCGCCGCACAGTTGATGGCGACGAACGGACGATTCCGCCGGTTGGACAGGTCGTGGATCGTGCGCGCGACGAGCTCCTTGCCGGTGCCGCTCTCACCATAGACCAGCACCGGGGCGGTGCTGGTCGCAGCGAGCTCGATCCAGCGATAGACCTCCTGCATGCTGCGCGACTGCCCGACCAGCTGTCCGAAGGAGCCCTTCTGCCGCAGCTGGTGCCGCAGGAAGTTCACTTCTCGCGAGAGCGACTCCTGCTCGATCGACTTTTCGAGCAGCACCTGCAGACGCGTGGCGTCCACGGGCTTGGTCAGGTAGTCGAAGGCGCCGTGACGCATCGCCTCGACGGCGCTCTCGACGCTGCCGTGACCCGTGACGACCAGCACGATCGGAGGCCGACCGGTCTCCTTCAGCTTCTGCAGCAGTGTCAGCCCGTCCATCTCGGGCAACACGAGGTCCGTCAGGACGACGGCGGGAGATCGCGTCTAGTCGGGCTCATGCTCTTGATTATCGCGCCTCGCGGCGCGCACGGCGATACCGCGCGCGCGAACGGTCAGGGGGCCTACTTCTTGACCTGCAGGTTATTGACGACGCTTTTGACGCCCTTCGCCTGCCACGCGAGTTGTTCCGCGCGGGCCTTCTGTTCTGCGGACTCGACGACGCCGTTAAGGTAAACAGTCGCGTTGTTGGTGTCAACGTCCACACGCGTGAGGTTGGCCGGCTTGTCGGCCACGAGCTTGGCCTTCACCGAGGCCGTGATGGTCGCATCATCGATGTTCTCCCCCGCCGTTTTGCCCGTCGTCGACGAGCAAGCCACGAGCGAAAGCATCACGAGCAGCACGGCCACGAGTCGGAATCGGCGGTCCATCACAGATTCTCCTGCTGGTGTCTGGTGTAGTGGCTACGCAGCGCGCCCGAGGCCCGTCTCGAGCCGTCCCTGGCAGCCGACGCAGCGCGTGGCGAAGGGGAGAATCTTGAGACGCGCCTTCGGGATTTCCTCGCCGCACTCGCGGCAGATGCCGTACCGGCCGGCGTCGATGTCGGCGAGAGCGCGATCGATCTCCTCCACCTGCCGCGCCCGCGTGTCCACAACCGCCGCGACGACTTCGTCGTCGTGGGTGATCGAGGCCATGCCGAAGGGGTCCTTGAAGATCTCGCGACGGTGATCGTCGTCCTGTGTCGAGCGCGTGCTCGTCGAGATCCGGTTCGTCAGCGCATCACGCTGGCTTTCGAGTTCTCGTCTAATCGATCGCATTGCCTTGCCTCCAGAAGAACGTCGGCTTGCGGCGGTCTCAACGCAGAACGCGTGCCAGTGCGGCGACGTCTGCGCAAGCGCGCGTCTTGACTAGTACTTTGCGTGCTGAGACGCCAAGTGTAAATGCGCCAGAGGTGTAACAGTTACACCCCAATCGCGCGAAATATTTTCAATCGCGCGTCAGCCGCCGGCGAGCTCGCAATTTTCAACGCTCGCGGCGACGGTGTGATGCGACCTCCGCGTGTGGTGGCACGACCGGTGCACCGTGGGCCCGCAAGACTTGTTCTGACCGGGGAGGTCTAACTCATGGCACACGCTTCGTCCGCCCATTCCATCTCCTCCGCCGCCGGCGCGCGGCGCGAGGTGCCAGAGGTGCTCTTCAAGGCCGATCACCCACGGGCGATCGACGACTACATCGACTATTTCGGGGGCGCCGGAGACACGGCCGGCGACGACGACGGATTCGGCGCGGCCGCGTTGGAGCGCCCGGCATGAGGCGGCTGGCGCGCATCACCATCCTCACGGCGATCGCGGCCCTCGTCGTCGCCTGCGCGGGGCCGACGTCCTCATCGACCCCGACGGGCGGCGACCGGTCGACCTCCGGTGGCGGAGGCTCGACGCCGCAGCCGACGACGCAGAAGCAGACCAAGCTGGTGAAGGTCGACGCGGCCACCGCCGAGCGGCTTCAGAACGTGATGATCCCGCTGCTGAAGGTCATGGACCATCCGCTCCAGCCCAATCAGGTGAAGGTCGGCGTGATGGACGACCCGGCTATCAATGCCGCCAGCGCCGGCAACGGTGAGTTCCTGGTCACGACCGGGCTGCTTCAGAAGGCCAACGACGACCAGCTGCGTGCCGTGCTCGCCCACGAGCTGGCGCACCAGGACCTGAACCACGTGCAGAAGACGCAGACCCTCGGCACGGGGCTGAACATCGGCATGATCATC
>QHSO01000227.1 GCA_003220475.1 Candidatus Rokuibacteriota bacterium
GGTTGCCGAGGATCGAGATACGAGGCCGATGAACATCAAACACGCGATCGCGCTGGTGACCGGTTCCGGGTCCGGGATCGGCCGCGCCACCGCGCGGCGGCTGGCGCGGGACGGCGCGACGGTGGCCGTCAACGACATCGATGAAGGGCTGGCGCTAGAGAGCGTACGCGTCATCGAACAGGACGGCGGGCGCGCGGGTGTGATGCCGGGCGACGTGGCGAACGACGACGGCATGCGCAAGATTATCGACGATGTGTGCGCGTCCTTCGGCCGGCTCGACATTCTGGTGAACAACGCAGGCATCGTCGAGGCCGGTATCACGCCACGCGAGGTGTTTCCGGAGCTCGAGCCGGCGCGCTGGCTTCGCGTGGTCGACGTCAATGTTCGCGGCGTCCTCTTCGGAACGCAGCACGCGATCGCCGCGATGCGGAACTCCGGCGGCGGCGTCATCATCAATATCGCCTCGATGGCGGGGATAGGCGTCGGCCCGCATCCTGCGCCGGTGTACGCGGCCAGCAAGGCCGCGGTGGTGCGATTCACGGCGGCGCTGGCGCCGCTCGGCCGTCGGCTGAACATCCGCGTGAACTGCATCTGCCCGGATTGGGTCGATACGCCGATGGTTCAGCGGACGCGGGCCGCGGTGTCGGCCGAAGAGTGGCGGGCGATCGCACCGTCCGTGATGACCCAACCCGAAGAAATCGCCGACGCCGTCGTCACGATGATCACTGACGATAGCCTTGCCGGTCGCGTGATGCTTTGCGTCGGCCCGAAACCGTGGCCGCTCATGGAGCCGACGAAGCCTCCCAAATGAAGGGCGGTTAGGGCGTGGTGAAGTTCGTCGTTGTCCTCTACCGACGACCGGACGTGCCGACCGAGCGCTTTGAGGCCATCCTGAGGGGCGAGCATGGGGCAATGGCCGAACAGCTGCCCGGCCTTCGCCGCTACGTTCAGAATCGCGTCGCGCCGGATCCCACGCGGAAGCATCCAGGCTGGGACGCCGTCGTCGAGCTCTACTGGGATGACGTCGCCAGCATGGAGGCTGCTTGGGCCAGTCCAGCGGGGAAGCGGGCGACGGATCATCTTACAAAGTTTGTGGACCTGTCGCGGACCACGTGGTCGATCGTCCAGGAAGAGGTCAGGCGGTAGGAAGCGCTTGGACTGTCGCGGCCGACCGCTGTAGCATGGGAATTCGTGGGTGAGCAGGGCGTCTACCTCAAACAACTCGAGCTCGGGCCGATGCAGAACTTCGTCTACCTCATCGGCGATCCGATGGCGCGCGAGTGCGTCGTCGTCGACCCCGCGTGGGAGGTCGACACGATCGTCGATACGGCGGAAGCCGACGGCATGCGGCTCACCGGCGCGCTGGTGACGCACACCCATCAGGATCACGTCGGCGGCAGTCTCGCCTCATGGGGTATGCCCGGCCGGATCCCCGGCGTCGAGGAGCTGCTCGCGCGCGTTCCGTTGAAGGTCTACGTCCACAAGGCTGAGCGCGAGTTCTTGCCGGGGCTCGGCTCCGACCTCGTCAAGGTCGACAACCACGACACGCTGCGCATCGGACGGTTCACGCTGACGTTTCTGCATACGCCCGGGCACACGCCCGGTTCGCAGTGTTTCCTCGTCGATGACCGGCTGGTTTCCGGCGACACGCTCTTCATCGGCTCGTGCGGGCGTACCGATCTGCCGGGGAGTGATCCGGCGGAGATGTACTACTCGCTCACGCAGCGCCTCGGCGCGTTGCCGGACGGCACGCTGCTGTTTCCAGGCCACAATTACGGCGGGCCCTCGTCCACGCTGGGCAACGAGAAGCAGCAGAACCCGTTCATGCGCTTCGCCTCGCTCAGCGACTTCCTGCGGGTGATGGGCGGCAACCGCGTGACCCTGGGCTAGCGCCGGGTGATCTCCGGCCGCGACGTCGCCACGCTGCTCACGCGCCACGGGTTCGACTTCTTCACGGGCGTGCCCTGCTCGCTGGTCGAGGACGTCATCGCGGTGCTCGAGACGCAGCACGACGCGCCCTACGTGGCTGCCGTGCGGGAGGACGCCGCGGTCGGTCTCGCGGCGGGTGCGTGGCTCGCGGGACGTCGGCCGTGCGTGCTCATGCAGAACTCGGGACTCGGCACGAGCCTCAATGCTCTCGCCTCGCTGTCGCTGATGTATGGCTTCCCCGCGCTCGTCGTCGTGACGTGGCGCGGCTTCGAGGGCAAGGACGCGCCGGAGCACATCCTGACGGGGCGCATCACGCCGCAGATCCTCGACCTTCTCGAGATGCCGTATCGCGTGCTCTCGGCCGACAGCGCCGCCGCGGACGTCGCGTGGGCGGCAAAGGAGATGGACACGCGGATGCAGCCGGTCGCGATCGTCGTGCCCCCGAAAGTCGTGCAGACGGGGAACGCGCACGCCAAGACGGCGGCGGCCACGCCGACCGAGGCGCGACGACAAATGACGAAGACCGCCGATGCCGCCGACGCGCCGCTGTTCGCGAGCATCTCTCGGCTGACCGCCATCAAAGCTGCGCGCAAGGCGATCGGCTCCGAGCCGATCGTTCACGCCAACGGCTATATCTGCCGAGAGTCGTTTTCCGTCGGCGATCGCCCGGGCAACTTCTACATGATCGGCTCGATGGGGCTGGCGTCGGCCATCGGGCTCGGTCTCACGCTGGCGCAGCCCGCGCGCGCCGCCGTCGTGTTCGACGGCGACGGCAATCTGTTGATGAACTTCGGCATTCTCGCGATGGTCGGCGGACTGGCGCCGCGCCGCCTCGTCCACGTGGTCTTCGACAACGAGGTCTACGGCTCGACGGGCAATCAGATCTCGCCCTCGCGCGGCGTCCGCCTGGATCGCGTGGCCGCCGCCGCCGGCTATGCGGCGGTACGCGCGGTGACGACGGCCGCCGATGTGGAGGCCGCGGTGCGCACCGCCCTCGTCACCGACGGCCCGCATTTCGTCCTCGTGAAGACGACCGCCGAGGAGGCGGATGTTCCACGCATCCCGTATAGCCCGGCGGAGATTCGCGATCGATTCCGCACAAGTCTGGAGGATGGACAAACCCAATGAACGAACGACGGACGACCGTGCTCAAGCGGCTGATCACCCGGCCCGAGATCGCCTTCCTGATGGAGGCGCACAGCGGCCTCTCGGCGCGCATCGTCGAGGAGGCGGGTTTCGAGGGCATCTGGGGCAGCGGCCTGACGATCTCGGCGTCGTTCGGCGTGCGCGACAACAACGAGCTGTCCTGGTCGCAGGTCGTCGACCACGTCGCCTTCATGGCGGAAGGGACGTCGATTCCGCTGCTGCTCGACGGCGACACCGGCTACGGCAACTTCAACAACATGCGTCGGCTGGTGCGCAAGCTCGAGCAGGTCGGTGTCGCGGGCGTCACCATCGAGGACAAGCAGTTCCCCAAGACGAACTCCTTCCTGCGCTCCGAGCTGCAGCCGCTCGCCGACATCGACGAATTCTGCGGCAAGATCAAGGCGGGCAAGGACAGCCAGACCGACACGGACTTCGTGCTCGTCGCGCGCGTCGAGGCGCTGATCGCCGGCTGGGGCCTGGCCGAGGCGATCAAGCGCGCCGAGGCCTACCATCGCGCCGGCGCCGACGCCATCCTGATCCACAGCCGTCAGTCCAGTCCGGCGGAGATCTTTGCGTTCCTCGACGAGTGGGGGAATCGCGCGCCGGTCGTCCTGGTGCCGACGAAATACTGGCGCACGCCCACCGAAGATTTTCGCGCGCGCCGGGTCGGTGCGGTCATCTGGGCCAACCACGCCCTGCGCGCGTCGATCTCGGCCATGCAGGCGGCGGTGGCGCGCATCCGCGCGGCCGAATCGCTCATCGACGTCGAGCCGAATGTGGCGCCGCTCCAAGACGTCTTCCGGCTTCAGGGCGACGAGGAGCTGCAGGAGGCGGAGAAGCGCTACCTGCCGGTGGCCCGCGGCGCAACGCTCTCCGCTATCGTGCTCGCGGCCGGCGCCGCCACGGACTTCGGCGGCCTCACGCGCGCGGTGCCGAAGGCGATGCTGAGAGTTCAGGGTCGGCCGATCCTCGCACGCCTGCTCGACGACTTCGCGCACTTCGGCTGCCGGGGCGTCACCGTCGTGCGCGGTCATCATGCGGCGGCCGTCGACGTGGCCGGCGCGCGCTTCGTCGACAATCGCGAATTCGCGGAGACGGGCGAAGCGTTCTCGCTGGCACTGACCGAGGATGCGCTGGTGCCCGGCACTCTGGTGGCCTTCGGCGACATCGTTCTGAAGCGACATCTCATCCAGGCGGTCCTCGAAGACGCCGGCGACGGGATCACGCTGGTCGTGGACTCGACGCTCGCGGCCAGCACGGCGGCGGACCGTGTACGGGCGTCACGGCCAGACAGCGGCCGGTTCGAGTTCGACGAGGTATCGCTCGTCGCCATCGGTGACGACGTGACGCCGAGTCATGGTGCGTGGATCGGCCTGCTGCACGCGGGTCGCGACGGCGCCGCGTGGCTGGGCGAGGCCATCGCCGCGGCGCGCGCCGACGGCACGCTGCGCAGCGCTCGGCTCTCCGATCTGATCACGCGGGTTCTCGCGGACGGCCGCGCCGTACGCGTCGTCTACACGCGCGGCGGCTGGGTCAACGTCAACAACCTGACTGACCTGCTCGCGGCGTCTGACATCGGACTATAGAAATGGGGGGCCCCGAAATGGCCCCCCAAACCCCCCAACGCTCGGGAGCGCCCCGGCAAAGCCGTGGCGCTCCTCGGCCCTCGACATTCTGTGACGCTCGGCAGCGCCGTGGCGCTCCTCGGCCCTCGACATTCTGTGACCTCGGCAGCGCACTGGCGAAGCCGGGGCGCTCTTCGAGAACCGAATCATCGGCGGCGCGCGGTTACTGTTTGCACGCGGCCGGTCGTCGTTGGTGGGCACGTCGCGAAGCGGACCACCGCTGCGACCACATCACGAGGGC